>NZ_JH976536.1:221671-390757 GCF_000183545.2 Thermaerobacter subterraneus DSM 13965 | reverse complement strand
CGTAGACGTTGACGGCTCCCACCGCAAAAGGCGTGGGCACGGTGATGCACAGCACCTGGTCGTCGACCCGGCGGACCCGGGCCGAGACTCCGGCCGCCGGGGCCCCGGCACCCTTGCCCGGGGTTGCCATAGCTCCTGCCTCCTTGCTTCGAGGTCCGAGTGCGTCGCGTCCCCGCGGGCCGGGCACCATGGTGCCGCCGCAGGGGTGGAAGCGGCCGGCATTCCCCCTCGACCGCCAGCTCTCACCACCGGGGCCGGCGATGCCCCCTGCGGCGGCGCCGGGTGCGCGCAGGGGCCCGGCCGNGACCCGCCCCCATTCCTGGGCGGCTCCCGGCCGGGCCCCTGCGCGCACCCGGCGCCGCCGCAGGGGGCATCGCCGGCCCCGGTGGTGAGAGCTGGCGGTCGAGGGGGAATGCCGGCCGCTTCCACCCCTGCGGCGGCACCATGGTGCCCGGCCCGCGGGGACGCGACGCACCCGGACCTCGAAGCAAGGAGGCAGGAGCCATGGCAACCCCGGGCAAGGGTGCCGGGGCCCCGGCGGCCGGAGTCCCGGCCCGGGTCCGCCGGGTCGACGACCAGGTGCTGTGCATCACCGTGCCCACGCCTTTTGCGGTGGGAGCCGTCAACGTCTACGTCATCCTGGGGCGGGTGCCCACCCTGGTGGACGTGGGGCCGGGCGGCCGGCAGGGATGGGAGGCTCTGGAGGCGGGACTGGTCGCGGCCGGCCTGGGGTGGGACGACCTGGCCCAGGTGGTCATCACCCATACCCACGCCGACCACTTCGGGCTCCTGCGCCGGTGGCCGGGGCGCACCCTGCCGCCGGTCCTGGCCCACCGCTGGGGTGCCCGCCACTTCCGGGGCGGGCAGGATCCCGAGCGGGAGGCGTTCTTCCGGGACTTCGGGCGCGCGGCGGGGGTGCCCGCGGACCTGGCGGGCGGCATGCTGCAGGGCCTGCACCTTCTGATGGCGTCGGAACCCGCCGTGCCCGTGGCCCGCTGGCTGGAAGACGGCGACACGGTGGAGATGGGCGACGACCTCTGGCTGGTCCTGCACACCCCGGGCCACGCCCAGTCCCAGGTTTGTCTCTACCGGGAGAAGGACGGGCTTCTGATCAGCAGCGACCACCTGCTGCCGGCCATCTCGTCCAACGCCATGCCGGAACCCCCGCCCCTGGACGAGCACGGCCGCCCGGTGCGCCCGGAACCGCCCCGCAGCCTGGTGGACTACCGACGGTCCCTGCGCCGGATCCGGCCCCTGCCCGTGCACCTTTGCCTGCCCGGCCACGGCGAGCCCTTCGCGGGCCACCAGGACCTGATCGACCGGCGCCTGCAGGGCATGGAAGAACGGGCCGGGCAGATCCTCCGGGGGGTCGAGGCCCGGGGCGGGCGCGCCACCCTCTACCAGCTGGCCGTCGACCTCTTTGGCCGCGGGGATCCCGGCCACGTGCTGCTGGCCCTGTCCGAGGTCCACGGCCACGTGGAGTGGATGGAGGCGGAGGGCCGGCTGCGCCGGGAACCGGAGCCCGGCGGCAGCGGCGTGCTGATGGTGACGGTGTGAGGCCCGGGGGCCGGGGGCGCGGCCCCGGCCCCCGGTGCGACCTCACGCGTCACCGGGATCGGGGGCGCTGCGCTGCCGGCTGCCCGGCTCTTCCGGTTCCACCCGGATCCGGGCGTCGATCACGTAGCAGCCGCGGCCGGGCTCGTAGGCCTTGAGCGGGTTGATGTCCAGTTCGGCGATCTCCGGCACCTCTTCCACCAGCCGCGAGACCCGCAGGAGCACGTCCTGGATGGCTTCCTGATCCGCCGGCGGATGGCCGCGGTAACCCTCCAGCAGCCGGTAACCCCGGATGCTGCGGACCATCTCCGCGGCGTCCACGTCGGTCAGGGGCGTGATGCGGAAGACCACGTCCTGGAGGATCTCCACGTGGACCCCGCCCAGGCCGAAGGCCACCAGCGGGCCGAAGAGGGGATCTTCCGTCACGCCGACCACCAGCTCGGTGCCGCCGGGCAGCATGGGCTGGACCACGAACCCGTCCAGTTCCCCGGCCCGGCCGGCCGCCGCCAGGCGGTCGCGGATCCCCCGGCAGGCCGCCCGCACCGCGCCGGCATCTTCCAGGTTCAGCTGGACGCCGTCCCACTCGGTCTTGTGGACCAGGGTGCGGGAGGCCATCTTCACCACCACGGGGTAGCCCAGCTCCTCCGCAGCCTGCACGGCCGCCTCCTCGTCCCGGACGAAACGCGAGGGGACGCGGGGCAGGCCGAAGGCTTCGAGCACCCCGTCGACTTCTTCCGCCGGCAGCCAGCCGCCGCCCCGGGCCGCCGCCTCCCGGCAGATGGCCCGGGCCCGGTCGATGTCCAGGTCGGGGTGGGCGGGGATCCGGCCCAGGGGCCGCCGGCGCCAGCGGGCATACTCGTACGCCTTGGCCAGCGCCCGGGCCGCCGACTCGGGGAACCGGTAGGAGGGGATCCGCTCGTCGCCGACCGCCAGGGGCTGGCGCAGGCCCCGGGTGCTCATGAAGCACGCCAGCACCGGCTTGTGGTGCCCTGCCTCCCGGGCCTCCGCCACCGCGTCCCGGACGGCCGCCGCCACACCGTCCACGTCGGCCAGGCCCACGGGGATGAAGATCACCAGCGCCGCGTCGAAGGTGGGATCGGCCAGCACCGCCCGCAGCGTCTGGCGGTAATCCTCCGCGGTGGCAGAGGCGATCATGTCGATGGGATTGCCCAGGCTGGCCGCCGGCGGGAGGAACCGGCGCAGCGCCTCCCGGGTGGCCGGGGACGGCTCGGGCACCTCCAGGCCTGCCGCGGCCAGGGCATCGGTGGCGAGGATGCCCGGCCCGCCGGCGTTGGTCACCACCGCCACCCGCGGTCCCGCGGGCAGCGGCTGGTTGGCCAGCAGGGCGGCGATGTCGAACATGTCTTCCAGGGTGTCGGCCCGGATGACCCCGGCCTGGCGGAACAGGGCTTCCACGGCGGTGTCGCTGGCCGCCAGGGCGGCCGTGTGGGAGCCGGCGGCCTTGGTTCCCGCCGCCGTCCGCCCTGCCTTGACGGCCAGGATCGGCTTCTTGCGTCCCACCCGCCGGGCCAGGCGGGCGAACCGCCGCGGGTTACCGAAGGACTCCAGGTAGAGCAGGATCAGGTCGGTGTCCTCGTCGTCCTCCCAGTACTGGATCAGGTCGTTGCCCGAGACGTCGGCCTTGTTGCCCACGCTGACGAAGGTGGAGAGGCCGAGCCCCAGGTCCCGGGCGTACTCCAGGATGGCCAGCCCCAGGGCCCCGCTCTGGGACGACATGGCCACCCGCCCGTGGGGCGGGAACACCGGCGAGAAGCTGGCGTTCATCCGCACGTCGGGGGCGGTGTTGATCAGCCCCAGGCAGTTGGGGCCGACCATGCGCATGCCGTAGCCCCGCACCTTGGCCACCAGGCGTTCCTGCAGCTCCCGGCCCTCGGCTCCGGTCTCCGCGAAGCCGGCGGTGATCACCACCAGCCCGCGCACCCCCTTGGCCCCGCACTGGTCGACCACGTCGAGCACCGCGTCCCGGGGCACGGCGATGACGGCCAGGTCCACGGGACCGGGGATGTCCAGCACCGAACGGTAGGCCGGGATCGACCCCACCACGCCGGCTTTCGGGTTGACGGGGTAGACGGGACCCTGGTAGCGGTTCATCACCAGGGCTTCTAGAATCCGGTAACCGATGCTGCCGGGATCCCGGGAGGCGCCCACCACGGCGATGCCCCGGGGCCGGAAGAGGGGCCGCAGGGAGGCCACCGTGGCGATGCGGTCCCGCATCTCGCTGCGTTCCACGCTCTCCGGGCTGGGCTGGACATCCAAGCTGACCACGACGTAACCGTCCCGGTGGTGCTGTTCTGCTTCGAAGCCGCTGGCGCGCAGAACCTCCAGCATGCGGCGGTTGTCCGGCTGGGTCCAGGCGATGAAACGGCGGATCCCGTGGCGGGCGGCGATCAGGGCCAGCCGTTCCAGCAGCAGGGTGCCGAGTCCCCGGCCCTGGTACGCGTCTTCCACGAGGAAGGCCACTTCCGCCGCGTCGGGGTCCCGCTCGTCCCGGACGTACGTGCCGCTGGCCACGATGCGCGGGTGGTCGGGGTCTCCCACCAGCACCAGCAGGGTGTAGCGCTCGTCCGGTGGCCCCACCTGGAGCAGGCTTTCCACCGCCGCCTCGCGGGACTCGCCGGCGAAGAAGCGGCGCATGAGGGACTGGTCCGAGACCCGCCCGAGGAACTCGGCCACGAGGGGGCGGTCCCGGTCCCGGGCGGGGCGCAGGGTGGCGGCGGTGCCGTCGCGCAGCAGCACGCGCCCGGCTTCCAGCCCGTCCTGGGGGATGGGTGCCGGATAGAGGGCCGGCAGGGTGGCCAGGCCGGCGCGGCGAGGTGTCCCTCCGGTGCGGTGGTGGCCGCCGTCGCCGGCGGCGGGCCCGGCGGCCTGATTCTGGCCCGTGCCGCGGCCCGCCGTCGCCGGGCCGCGGGAGCCATCCCCGGCGGGCTGGGCGGGGGATGGAGGCGGGGGAACGGTGGGCGGGGAACCGGCGGTCTGATCGCCATGGGGCGGCCGGCTGTTCATGGGCTTGACCTCCTTGCCGGGGCCGGAGCCGCGGGGGCCCGTCCCGGAGCGGGTTGCAGTGTTTTCCTTAGTTTGCTGCGGGGGTGTCTCCTGCCAGGGCAACTCCCCGCCTGCCAGTGAACCCCACGATGCTGATGATCCCCTGAGACGGGGCTGAGACTTTCGGGTCCCGCACCAGGGGGACCGCCGTTGGGTCCTGACCGGGGCGGTGGTCCTGGGCGCAGGTCGGGCGCCGGGGCGACCCCGTGGCCGGTAGGCTAGCGCCGCGGCGCACCGGGCGCGGCAGGGCCGGGTGCGGCCGGAGAGTCCGATTCAGGGGGGAGCAGGCGGGCCACGTCGGAGGCGACCACCGTCCAGAACCCGTCCTGGCGGGTCATGGCCCAGGTCAGATCCAGCGCCACCGGCGGCGGATCACCGGCGTAGTAGACGGTTCCCCGGACCCGGACCCGGGCCTGCGGGCCTTGTACCGCCAGGGTCGTGGCCTGGTCGATCTCCACGAACTGCATCCGCGTGGCCAGCCGGCGCGCCAGAAGATTCCAGGCCGGGTCGTGGGGGTCCGCCACCATGTGGGCGGCCGTGGCCACGTCCCCGTTGGCCAGGGCCACCCACAACCAGGTGGCCGCCACGTGGGGCGGCGCAGCCTGCAGGTGGGCGGCCAGCTGGCCACTGCTCTTGAGGACCATCAGGTGGTGACCGGGGTCGACCCGGTCGCCCACATGGGTCGTGGAGGCCAGGGTGTGCACGCAGAAATGCCCGTCGAACCCGTTGCCGACCACAACCTGGTCGCCGTGGGGCATGCCGTTGATGGAGGCCGCGATCTTCCGGCCTGCGACCTCCAGGACCACGGCGCGGCGGCGCCAGCTCCAGCTGCCGCCGTAGAGGGAGCGGAGGACGGCGGTGTCTTCCCGGGTCAGCGGCTCGGCGTCGGCGTGCTGGTAGCCGCCGTAGCGGCTCACCCGCAAGGTCCGGCCCGTCTCCAGGTCCCGCAGCTGGGCGACGGCGTCCCAGGGCCACAGCCGGTCGACCTCGGCCCACGGCAGCGGCTCGCCGAAGAGGTCCGCCGCCAGGCGGCGCGTGACCGGCTCCAGAGCGGCCCAGAGGGGACCGGTCCGGTCCAGGTACCCCTGTTGGGGGTCGTAGAAGCGCCCATCCAGGGAGACCAGCAGCCGGTGGGGGCGCCCGGTCCTGCCGGTCCAGTCCAGCTGCCAGTAGGCGAAATGGGGCCCCGGCGGCGGGGCGCCGCGCCCGCCCGGCGCCCGCCGGGTGCGGGCCAGGGCGCGGGCCAGGTCCTGGCGTTCGGACGCGGTGAGCACGGCGCGGCCCGGGTATTCGGGCCAGGCGAAGGACAGCTCGGCCCGGACCACGGCGCGCCCGGGGACGAGCCGGCCCGCCGGCCCCGTGCCGCCGGCCGGCCCCCTGAGCAGGACCCACCCGGCCAGCAAGGCCAGGGCCAGCAGCACAAGCCGGGGGGCGTTCCGGAAGAGCCGGTCGCGCCAGGGGGGAGGGCGGTCCGGAAAGCGGCCGCTGGTGCCAGATCCGGGACGGCGGCCGGTGACCCTGGAGCCGCCGGGGCCGCAAGGGTCCGGACCGGCCGGCGGCAGGGAGGGGACGGGGGCACCCGTGGACCGCTCCCCGGAGATCGCGGGCGGTTCCACCGTGCGGCGGGTGCCTGGCCGGTTGTTCCGCCCGGCGGGGCCGGCCGGCGGCAGGCCAGCGGGGACCATGGCGGGTGCTCCCTCCGGATTGGGTCGCGGGTGGAGCCGGTCCGGTCTCGAACCTGGGGCCACGGACAAGTTCGGGTCGAGACCCGGCCCCGGCCCTGGCCCATGGATATGCGGGCCGGTCCGGGGTATGCCGCGGCGGCAGCCGGGGCCCTCCCCGCCTCCCCCGTGTCCTGTGGCGCGGGTCCGGCTACGGTCCGGGCCGGCCGGGAAGAATACCGGCCGGAACCAGGGCGACGGGAGGGCGGGGTGTGGCACGCTGGGTTCGATGGCGCCGCCCCGGCGCGCATCTCCAGGGCGGATCGGCGGCAGGGCCCGCGCCGGGAGGCCCGGACGCGGCACGGGGTGCGCGGGCGGCGGGGAGGAAGCCGTTTCCCGGACCGGAGACCGGTTCCGGCCCCGGAGGGCTGACCTCTGACCCTTTGGTGCCCGGGACGCGGGGCGCCGTGCCCCTGGCCGGACCCCTAGTGGCCGGGAGCCGGGGGGCGGAGACGGGACGGCTGTCCCGGCCCCGGGCCCGCCTGCGGCCCAGTCCCCGGGTGGCCCTGGCTTCGCCCCTGGCTCCTGAGCGGGAGCAGGCGGTCGAGGCCCGGGGACCCCAGGCCCGCACCGGCGGCAAGGCAGGCGGGGCTGGGCCGGCGCCCAGGGACCAGCGCGGAAGCCGTTCCAGTACCGGCACGGGCAGCTCCACCGCGGGGGGCCAGCGGCACCGGGATGCAGGACCGCTGGTCGAAGCCCGGCGCTGGTTGCAGGAACAGTTCGAGGCCGTCACCGGTCGCGGGGACGACGGGGCCGGGGACCGGGGGCAGCCCGGCGGGAGCGGCGGGCAGGAAGTCCACGGCCCGCCCGGTGCCGGCCGGGGGATGCCGGCTGCGACCGCCGGGCCTCAGGGGCAAGGAATGGAGGGCGGGCCGGGCACCGCGGCCGGGGCAGCCGCCGGCCCGCCTGCCCGCGGCGACGGGCCCCGGGGGCGGCAGGACCGCCCCGGGACCCTGGACGGTCAGGACGACCATCAGCGGCGGGGCGACGGTACCCGCCACAGGACGGGTGATCCCGGGATGGCGATGAGGGGTGGCATGGAGACGGGCCAGGGGGGAGCGATGGGGCCCGGAGGGTGGCCGCTGGCGGGGCCGGCCGGGATGGCCTCGGTACCACCGCCCGCGGGCGCGCTGCCGGTCCAGGGGTTGCCGCCGGCATCGGTCCCGTGGCCGGCCGTTCCCGCGAACCTCCTGGGGCCGGTGGGCCGGGGCAGGGAGGAGGCGGGCGGCGGGAACCCGGCAGCTATGGCCGGGCCGGGGGCCGTTGTGCCGGCCGCCGGCCCGGCCTACGCCTCCGTCCTGCCAGCCGGCTGGCCCGTGACGGTGCCGTTGCCTGGCGGCCCGGGCGGAGTATGGGGACCCGGGTTCTGGCCCGGTGCCCCGGGAGCAGCATCGCTGGCGGCAGCAGGCATGGCCGGGACCACCGGGGAGGGCGGCGCCGGTGAAGGGGCGCAGGGAGGAGGCGCCGGCGTCCAGCGGGCGGCCGCAGGCCGGGAGAGCCCTGGAGCCCCCCGCCGGGTGCGCCGCCTCGGCGGGGCCTTGGCCGATCACGGCGACCGGGGGGCGCGGGGTCGCAGGCAGGATACCGGCCCGGCGCCTGCGGGCCAGGCGGGCGGCCGTTCGGAGGGCTCAGGGGCCGGCCGGCAGGGCGTCGACCAGGGGGGAATGGAGGGTCTGGCGGCCCTGGCCGGTATGGCCGGCCAGGGCGGCGGTCGCGACGGCGAGAAACAAGGGGGTGGCCGCCAGGGCGGGAGCCGGGAGCGCTCCCGCCAGGCCGAGGGTGCCCGGCGGCGTCAGGGGTGGCCGGGAGGTTGGGGCGCCGGCTTCCCTGATGGCGGACTGGCGGCCGGTTCCGCCGTGGCAGCGGGTACGGCTGGGACCACCGGTTGGATGGCGCAAGGGGTGGCGCCCCTTTACCCCGGTCAGGCCGGCGGGCCCGCTGCACCCGGGCTGTTCGGGTTTCCCGGCGCTGCCGCGCCGCTGTGGGCGTCCCGGATGGACGGGGCGGGCGGATCGCCCGGCCTGATGCCCCACGGCCCCTGGGCAGGGCCGGCGGGAACGCCGGGCTGGCCCGCCGGCCCGGGGAGAGGGCAGGCGGCCCTGATGCCCTGGGGTCCGGGCGTCCTGCCACCAGGATGGCCGTTCACGGGACCGGGAGCGGCCCCGCCCCCCGGCGCCGGGGAATCCCGGGACGGCGGTGAAAACGCCCAGGACCAGCACGGTCACGGGACGGTCCCTGCAGGGTACGTTGCGGCAGGGTCCACCGGGGCTCCGGTACCGGGCGCCGGGGGTTGGCCGGGCGGCAGCCCGTGGCCGTTCGGGCTCATGCCGGGCGGCTGGGGCTGGCCCGGCGGGCCTGTGGGAGCCGCCGGCACGGCCGGGCCGGTTCTTCCGGGGGCCATGGTGCCTTCGGGGTGGACAGCCCTTCCGCCCGGGCCGGGAACCGCAATGCTTTCCGCGGCCGGGCCGGCCCACCCGGCGGGCGCCGATCCCGCCTCCGCCGGGGGAGCCGGCACCGGTAGGGAGGGGGCCGGCGACGGCGGGCAGCAGCAAGGGGAGGGCGGCGAGGCGCCCGGCGGTCCTGGCGGCCGCAATCCGGCTCTCAGCCTGGTCAGCGCCCACCTGCAGCTGCGCCAGGACATGGAAAACAACCTCCGCAAGTTGCGCCAGGTCATCAGCGAGAGCCAGGCCATCGCCCAGCAGATGGAGCAGCTTCTGGCGGCGACCTCCCAGTGGGGCGGCGGCGACAGCGGCCGCGCCCAAGGGGGACAGGGCGGGGATGGTGGCCAGGGCGGCGGAAGCGGCCTGGGCGGTGGTGCCGGGCACGGCACCGGCTCCCGCCAGGGTAACGGCGGCCGCCAGGCCCGGGGCGCGGCAGGCGGGGGGCCGGAGCAGCAGCAGGGAGGAGGGGGTTACGGCGGCGGATCCCGCCGCGAGTCCGGTCCCCAGGCCTAGCATCCAGCGTGTCGAGGGATCGCAGGTGAAGCCATTCCGGGTGAAGGCGTTCCGGGTTCGAGCCGGGCCCTTCTTCCCCCGGCCCTTCCCGCTGATCGCCCTTGACAGCGTTTCCTCAACTTGCATACAATACCATCGGGTTTCCCACGCTTCCCCGATCCCGCCGCCGGGCTTGCGGAACACCACGCCAGTGCCAGCCACCGCCATCCTGGGACGGGGTCAAACGCCGGGTGTCGACCGGTCCGTGGTTGGTTTCCGAATTCTCCCTTGATTCAAGGGCAGGCATCGCTGGCTACCCCGTGGCAGGTGGAGTGGCCGGGTCGGGGTGCCATCATGGGTACGCCCGGGCGAGCGTGCCCGGGCCCCTTGCAGGTGCCTGCCGCGGTCCTGTCCCGTCGACCCCCCGTGCAGGTATGGCCAGCATAGGGGTGGCCCGCAGAAAGAGGCGATGCGCCTGCGGCCACGGCGGGGAAGGCTTGCCGCCGGGCGAAGCCCCCGGGCCGCCTTCAGCCGGCGCCTCCGGCCGCCGCGCCTTGCCGGATGAATCCCTGCGGGCCTGAGGGGCCCCGGGGTGGGTGCTGGCCCCATCGAGATGGCGCCGGGACCGGGCTGCCCGCGGGTCGCCGGGCAGGCGCCCGCTGGTCCCGCGGCGCGGGCTGGTGCCCGGGCCGCAGGTCACCGGTAGCAGAGCCGCAGGTCAGGAGATGCCAGGAAGGAGGGACCTCGCGTGCGGGTGCGACGCGTCGCCGTCATCGGTGCCGGTCACGGCGGCCAGGCCATGGCCGCGTATCTCGGGTTGCTGGGTTTCCGGGTGGCCCTCTACAACCGGTCCGCCGCACCGCTGGAACCCATCGCCGCGGCGGGCGGGATCTTCCTCGAAGGAGAGGTGGGGGGCTTCGGGCCGGTGGAACGCGTCGCCTGCACCATCGGTCCCGAGCTGCGCCGCTACCGCCTGGTCATGGTGGTGGTCCCGGCAACCGCCCACCGCCAGGTGGCCCGCTGGTGCGCCCCCTTCCTGGGGGACGGCCAGGTGGTGGTCCTGCACCCCGGGCGAACCGGCGGGGCGCTGGCCTTCCATACCGCCCTCCGGGAGGCCGGCAACCGGGCCGACGTCCTGGTGGGCGAGGCGCAGACGCTGCTCTTCGCCAGCCGGGTGACGGGACCCGCCCGGGTGCGGATCTACGGATTCAAGCGCCAGGTGCGGGCCGCCGCCCTGCCAGCCGCCCGCAACGCGGAGCTGCTGGCGACCTTGCGGGAGGTCCTGCCCCTCTTCACCGCCGCCGACAGCGTGCTGGAGACCAGCCTGGACAACATCGGGGCCGTCTTCCATCCGGCCCCGCTGCTGCTCAACGCCGCCCGGGTGGAATCGGGCGAGCCCTTCGAGTACTATCGCCAGGGCATCTCCCCCGCCGTGGCGCGGGTCGTCGAGGCCCTGGACGCCGAGCGCCTGGCGGTGGCCCGGGCCCTGGGGCTGCGCCTGCGCAGCGCCCGGCAGTGGCTGGCGGAGGCGTACGGGGCCTGGGGGGCCGGCCTCTACGAAGCCATCCAGGCCAATCCGGCCTACCGCGGCATCGGCGCGCCCCTTTCGGTGGAACACCGCTACCTCGACGAGGACGTGCCGGCCAGCCTGGTGCCCATGGCGGCCCTGGGACGCCGCCTGGGCGTGCCGACGCCGGTGATGGACGGCATCATCCACCTGGCCGGCGCCCTGCGGGGAACCGACTACTGGCGGTGCGGCCGCAGTTTGGCGGAGATGGGCCTCGAGGGGATGAGCGCGGAGCAGATCCAGCGCTGGGTCACCCTGGGCGAGATGGACGAGGCCATGGTCGTCTGAAGGGCACGATGCGGGCCGAGCCGTCGCGGCGGGCGCCGGCGGGCCCGGCGAAGAAGCGGGACGGCGGCCGGCCCTTGCCAGGGCCTGTTGACGCAGGAGGTGAGGCGTTTGGAACGGAAGCCGAAGATCCTCGGGGCGGCGGTGGGCGACTGCGTCCACGTGGCCGGGGTGGTGAACTTCCTGCACCTGGCGGAGGCTCAGGGGTACGAAACCTTCTGCCTGGGCCCGGCGGTGCCTGTGGACGAGCTGCTGGGCGCGGCCCTGGAAGATGATCCCGACATCATCGCCGTGGGCTACCGCCTGACCCCTGAGACGGGAGCCCGGGTCCTGGCGGAGCTGAAGGAAAAGGCCGAGCGCATGGGCCTGGCCGGCAAGCGCTTCATCTTCGGCGGTGTGGGGGCCGTGTGCGATCATGCCCGGCGTCTCGGCCTGTTCGAAGCCGTGTTCGATGCCGACACCACCGTCGACGAGATCATCGCCTACCTGCGGGGGGGACCGGCGCGGCAGGATGCCGCGGACTACCCGCAGACCCTGGTGGAGCGGATCGAGTTCAAGCACCCCTATCCCATCCTGCGCCACCACTTCGGCCTGCCGTCGGTGGAGGCCACCATCCGCGGGGTCGAAGCCATCGCCGAGGCCCGCTGCCTGGACGTGATCTCCCTGGGCACCGACCAGAATGCGCAGGAGCACTTCTTCCGGCCCGAGGAGATGGATCCCGACGAACACGGCGCCGGCGGCGTGCCCGTCCGCAGCCCCGACGACCTGCGGGCCATCTACCAGGCTTCCCGGCGGGGCAACTACCCCCTGATGCGGTGCTACAGCGGAACGCGGGACACGCTGAAGTGGGCGGAGATGCTGAGGGACACCATCAACAACGCCTGGTGCGCGGTGCCTCTCTTCTGGTACAGCCAGCTGGACGGGCGCAGCCGGCGGCCGCTGGACGAGTCCATCGCCGAGGCCCAGGCGCTCATGCGCTGGCACGCCCGCCACGGCATTCCGGTGGAGATGAACGAATCGCACCACTGGAGCCTGCGGGATGCCCCCGACACGGTGGCCGTGGCCGCCGCCTTCCTGGCGGCGTACAACGCCTACCGCTGCGGGGTGAAGACCTACGTCCAGCAGCTGATGTTCAACAACCCGCCGGGCACCTCGATCCAGATGGACCTGGCCAAGATGCTGGCCAAGCTGGAGCTGGTGGGCGAACTGGAAGGGGACGGTTTCCGCGTGCTGCGGGAGACCCGGACCGGCCTCTCCAGCTACCCGGCGGACCTGGACCGGGCCAAGGGCCAGATCGCCTCCTCGGTGCTGGTGCAGATGGCGCTGAAGCCCCACATCGTGCACGTGGTGGCCTACACCGAGGCCAGCCACGCCGCCACGGCGGAGGACGTCATCGCCTCCTGCCGCATCGCCGAGCAGGCCATCCGCAACGCGGTGTTCGGCCTGCCCGACATGCTGCGGGACCCCGTCATCCAGGAGCGGAAGAACCAGCTGGTGGCCGAAGCCCGCCAGCTGCTGGAGGCGATCCGTTCCCTGGCTCCGGCCGGAGTCTCCGATCCCTGGACGGACCCCGGTACCCTGAAGCTGGCGGTGGAGATGGGGCTCATGGATGCGCCCCACCTCGTGGGGAACCGGGCCGCCTGCGGCAAGGTGCGCACCCGCATCGTCAACGGGGCCTGCGTCGCCGTCGAGCCGGCGACTGGGAAGCCGTTGCGGGAAGAAGAGCGCATCGCCCGGGTCTTTGCCGACTACGAGCGGGCGGTGGCCGGTACCGCCCCGGCGACCCCGGCCTGAGCCCGGCCCCGGCGCGGGCCCCGGGGCCGTCCCGTACCAGCCCGGGGCCGCCCCCCTGGCCGGGGAGCGGCCCCGCCTGCTGCCTGCAAGGTCGTGGAGGCCGGACCGGCGGCGAAGCGGCGGCCCGGCCCGCGACTACGGTGCCACCCGGACGGTCACCGAGGCGGCTGCCGGGCCGCCGCCCTGGTGGTAGAAGTGGACCTCCAGGACGTACTCGCCCGGTTCCTCCGGCGCGGGGATGGGACCCAGCTGGATTGACTGGCCGGCGGGCACCGGCACCAGGGCGCCGGTTTCCATCATGCCGTGCTCCCAGGGCCGCCGCTGTCCCCCGTCGACCCGCCAGGCCTTGAGGCCGCCCAGGCCGCCCGTCAGCTGGATCTCGGCCCCGCTGTCGTTGCGCACCGTGAGGGTGATGGCCTCTCCCGGGCGGTAGCTTTCCCGGTCGGCCGCCAGGCTGACGCCCGCCACCTCCGACGCTCCCTTCGCTGCCTGCGCCCCACCGGCCCCCTCGCCACCGGAGCCGGCACCCGGATGCTCGCCGGCCTGCGGAGCCTGCGCCCCCAGGGCGGCGCACCCGGCCAGCAGCGCCGCCACCGCCACCACCGCCAGGATGGCGGAAGCGTATCGCTGCGCCCCTGGCCGCCACCGCTTCGGGCCCATCCCCCGCCCGTGTCCCTTGCCACGTTCCATCGCAACCCCTCCTCCGGGGTGATCCTGCCGGTTGGCCGTCCATTGGACGCCTGCAGGGCGGTGCCGGTTCCCGCCCTGGCGGCCCTTGACGGGTGAGCCTGGGGAAAGCACGCCGGCCCGTCCGGACATGCCCTTCGAGTCCTGTCCCTCATAGCCGCCCGGGCCTGTGCATAGGCATGGTGGCGCGGCACCGGGCGCCCGCTCGCCGCAGGCCGGGGGCGGGCGCCCCGCCAGCGGGAGGAGGTAGGCCGTGGTTCGTCCAGGAAAGGACCGCGCCAGCCGCCGGCCGGATCGGGTATCCTCCGCACCGGCCCCCGCCGGGCGGGCGGGCGGATTTGTGCCGGAACCCGGTTCCCGCAGCTCCCGGCCCGGCGACCCGGGGAGGCTCCGGGGGACCCGTTCGACCCCATCAGTTTCCCCGCGGCCGGGCGGGAACCCTGCCGGGGGCGGGGCCCTCCGGCCCGGGGGAGGAGGCCATCGCGGCCGGGAGCGGGGTGAGGCCCGGCAGGTAGCATGGCATGCCCTTCCGCCCCACGAGTGCCTGGCGCTGCTCGGCACCGGGCCCGAGGAGGGTCTCCCGGCCGCCGAGGCGGCCCGGCGCCTGCGGCGCTACGGGCCCAACCGGTTGCGGGAGGCCCGCCGGGATCCGCTCTGGCGGAAGCTGGCCGTGCAGTTCCAGGACGCGCTGGTCCTCGTCCTGGTGGGAGCGGCGGCTTTGTCGGCAGCGCTGGGCGAGCAGGCCGACGCCATCACCATCCTGGTCATCGTCATCATCAACGCGTTGCTGGGCTTCCTGCACGAGCACAAGGCGGAGCAGGCCCTCGAGGCGCTGAAGGCGCTGGCGGCCCCTCAGGCCCGGGTGATCCGCGACGGCCACCGCCAGGTGGTGGCGGCGGCCGACCTGGTGCCCGGCGACCTTATTCTGCTGGAGGCGGGCGACCGCGTCCCTGCCGATGCGCGGCTCCTGGAGTCCCACAGCCTGGGCGTGGAAGAGGCGGCCCTGACGGGGGAGTCCCGGCCGGTCGGCAAGTCGGCCGCCGCCACCTGCGCGCCGGAGGCTCCCCTGGCCGAGCGGCCCACCATGGTCTACCAGGGGACCACGGTGGTCCGCGGCCGGGCCCGGGCGGTGGTGGTGGCCACGGGCATGGCGACGGAGATGGGCCGGATCGCGGGGCTTCTGGAGGCGGCGGAAGCCGAGCCCACGCCCCTGCAGCAGCGGCTGGCCCACCTGGGCCGGGTTCTGGTCAGTGCGGCCCTGGCGGTATGCGCCGTGGTGGTGGTCCTGGGGGTGATCCAGGGCGAGCGCCTGGCGTCCATGTTCCTGGCCGGCGTCAGCCTGGCGGTGGCGGCGGTGCCGGAGGGCCTTCCCGCCGTGGTCACCATCGTCCTGGCCCTGGGCGTCCAGCGGATGGTGCAGGCCAATGCCATCATCCGCCGGTTGCCGGCGGTGGAGACCCTGGGGTGCGCCACGGTGATCTGCTCCGACAAGACGGGGACCCTGACGGAAAACCGCATGACGGCCCGCCGGGCGATCACCGCCAGCGGCCGGTTCGCCCGCACCGCCGAAGGGGAACCCTGGAGGCCCGAGGCCGGCGGGGAAGAGGGGGAGGCGGGGGGGCCGGGGCGGCCGGTGGCCGGTGCCCGGACGGCGGCCCCGGCAGCGGGGGCCGGAGCCGGGGCCGGGCGGGCCGGTGGGCCGGGGGGCGGCCCGGCCGCGGAACTGCAGTTGCTTCTGGAAGCGGTGGCTTTGTGCAACAACGCGGTGCCCGTCACGGCCGGTGACGATCCCACGGGGGATCCCACGGAGGTTGGCCTGGTCAAGGCCGCCTGGGCCGGGGGCATCGACGCCCGGCGACTGCAACGGGAGCGTCCCCGGCTGGCCGAGCACCCCTTCTCCTCGGAACGGCGCCGCATGGCCGTGGTCTGCCGCGACGCCCAGGGCCGGGCCGTGAGCTACGTCAAGGGTGCGCCCGAGGTGGTGCTGGAGCGGTGCCGGTTCCTCTGGCGGGACGGGCGGGCCGTTCCCCTGGGCGAGGGGGACCGGCACCGGATGGCCGCCGCGGCGGCGGCCATGGCCGAACAGGCCCTGCGGGTCCTGGCGGTGGCCGTCCGGGTGCTGGGGCCCGGGGACGACCCTGAGGACGAGGCGGTGGCGGAAGGGGACCTGGTGCTGGCCGGCCTGATCGGTCTGATGGACCCGCCCCGCCCCGAGGTGCCCGCGGCCATCGCCCGGTGCCGGCAGGCCGGCATCCGGCCGGTGATGGTCACCGGCGACCACGCCCGCACGGCGGCGGCCATCGGCCGGGAGCTGGGCCTCCTGGCCGGTGGCGACCCGGTGCTGGAGGGGCGGGACCTGGACGCGATGGATGACGAGCAGCTGGCCCGCAGGGTGGGTCAGGTGGCCGTCTTCGCCCGGGTGGCGCCGGAACACAAGCTGCGGATCGTCCGCGCCCTCAAGCGCCAGGGCGAGGTGGTGGGCATGACGGGGGACGGGGTGAACGACGCCCCCGCCCTCAAGGAGGCCCACATCGGCATCGCCATGGGCCGCACGGGCACCGACGTGACCCGGGAGGCGGCGGACATGATCCTGGCCGACGACAACTTCGCCTCCATCGTCGGCGCCGTGGAGCAAGGCCGGGCCATCTACGACAACATCCGCAAGTTCATCCGCTACCTCCTGGCGTGCAACACCGGGGAGATCCTGGTGATGTTCCTCGCCCTGCTGGCGGGCTTGCCCTTGCCGCTGCGCCCGATCCACATCCTGCTGGTCAACCTGGTCACCGACGGCCTGCCGGCCGTGGCCCTGGGCCTGGAACCGGCGGAACCCGACGTGATGAACCGGCCCCCGCGGCACCCCCGGGAAAGCCTCTTCGCGGGCGGCCTGGGACGGCGGGTGCTGATCCGGGGGGCCGTCATCGGCGTCACCACCCTGGCCCTGTTCGTCCTGGGGTCGGCGAGCGGCGACCTGGAGCGGGGCCGGACCATGGCCCTGGCGGGGCTGGTCCTGAGCCAGATGATCCACGTCTTCGATTGCCGGTCCGAACGGCGATCCGCCTTCGACGTGCCCCTCTCCGCCAACCCCGCCCTGGTGGCGGCTGTGGCCTCGTCGGTGGCCGTGCTGCTGGCGGTGGTCTACTGGGAGCCCCTGGCCCGACATTTCTATACGGTGCCCCTGCGCCCGGGGGACTGGGTCATGGTGCTGGGCGGGGTCTTGCTGCCCTGGGTGGCGCTGCTGGTGCGCCGGTCGCTGGTGGGAAGCCGGCCCCAGGCGGCCGTGGGGTCGAGCCGGGCCTAGCGGGGAGCTGGCCGGGAGGCGGCAGGGCGCGGGCGCCCCGAGACGCCTGCGCCCCCTGAGGAGGCTCCGGAGGGGAGGGAGGGCCGCCAGGCCCGGCGAGCCGGTGGCCTGTGGCCGCCGCTTGGCCGGGGGCGGCCCCTTGCGATCCCGCTCGGTGAAGCCAGAGTATGTTAACATGAGGTGGGTGCGACCGCGCCGCGGCCCGGCCCCGTCGCGGCCGGGCCGCGGGCCCCAGGCAGCCGGCCCGTCCCCTGGATCCCGGGGCACGGGCTCCCCGCCTGCCGGCGACTTCCCCCGGCCGGCACGCGCCGGGCAAGAACCCGGGGCGGAGCCCGGCTGGAGCGGCGGGCCGGCTCCGGCGGCGGCGCTGGCGGCCGCCTTTTTATTTGCTTCGCGGGGGAGGTGGCCGTGGTGACGGAACGCCGGCCGATCCGGCTGACCAAGATGCACGGCCTGGGCAACAACTACCTGTTCCTGGACGGGCTGGCCGAGCCCGTTCCTCCCGACGACGACCTGCCGGCTCTGGCCCGGGCGGTCAGCGACCGCAACTTCGGCATCGGCAGCGACGGGCTCATCCTGGTGCTGCCGCCCCGGGATCCCGGGGCCCGGTTCCGGATGCGCATCTTCAACGCCGACGGTTCGGAAGGCGAGATGTGCGGCAACGGCATCCGGTGCCTGGCCCGGCTGGTCTACGACCGGGGTTACACGCGGGAGACGGAGTTCGTGGTCGAGACGGGGGCGGGGCCCATCCGGCCCCGGCTGCACCTGGACGGGCACCGGGTCACGGGCGTCACCGTCGACATGGGCGTGCCCCGGCTGGAGCGGGGGATGATCCCCATGGCGGGACCGGCCGGGGAGCAGGCCGTAGAGGTGCCCCTGGAGGTGGAAGCCGGCGGGGAGCGGAGCGTGTTCACCGTCACCGCCCTCTCCATGGGCAATCCCCATTGCGTGGTCTTCGTCGACGACCTGGAGGCCGTGGACCTGGAGCGCCTGGGGCCTGCCTTCGAGCACCATCCCGCCTTCCCCCAGCGGGTCAACACCCACTTCACCCGGGTCCTGAACCCCGAGCGGGTACGGGTACGGGTGTGGGAGCGGGGTTCCGGGCCCACCCTGGCCTGTGGGACGGGCGCCTGCGCCGTCGCGGTGGCCGGCGCCCTGACCGGCCGTACCGGCCGCCGGGTCACGGTGGAACTGCCCGGCGGGTCCCTGGAGGTCGAATGGGCCGGGGACGGCCACGTCTACATGACGGGCCCCGCCGCTTATATCGGGGACGTGGTCTACGATCCCCACTGAAGCACGCGCCACAGGAGGTGCAGCCCCATGGTGCAGCCGGCACGGCGGCTGGAGCGCATCCCACCCTACCTGTTCGCCGAGCTGGACCGCCTGCAGGCGGAAGCGGCGGCTCGCGGTGTGGACGTGATCAGCCTGGGCATCGGGGATCCCGACCAGCCCACGCCGCCCCACATCGTGGAAGCCTTGCAGAAGGCCGCGGCCGATCCTGCCAACCACCCCTACCCGAGCTACGCGGGCTCCCGGCGCTTTCGCCAGGCGGTGGCCCGCTGGTTCGAAGGCCGCTTCGGGGTTCGCCTGGACCCCGAGGGCGAGGTGCTGGCCCTGATCGGATCCAAGGAAGGGCTGGCCCACGTGATCTGGGCCTACGTGGACCCGGGCGACGTGGTGCTGGTGCCCGATCCGGGGTACCCCGTGTACAAGGCCCACACCCTGCTGGCGGGCGGCGAGCCTTACGTCCTGCCCTTGCGGGAAGAACGGGGCTGGCTGCCCGACCTGGAACAGGTTCCTCCGGACGTGGCGCGGCGGGCCAAGCTGCTCTTCCTCAACTACCCCAACAATCCCACCGGCGCGGTGGCCACCCTGGAGTTCTACCGCCAGGTGGTGGAGTTCGCCCGCACCTACGACCTGCTGGTGATCCAGGATGCGGCCTACACGGAGGTCGGCGAGCCGGGTTACCGGGCCCCCAGCATCCTGCAGGCCGAAGGGGCGCGGGACGTGGCCCTGGAGTTCCACAGCCTGTCGAAGCCCTTCAACATGACGGGCTGGCGCATCGGCTTTGCCGTGGGCCAGGCCGGCCTGCTGCGGCCCCTGGCCACGCTGAAGACCAATACCGACTCCGGCCAGTTCACCGCCATCCAGGAGGCGGCCGTGGTCGCCCTGGAACAGACCCCGCCCACCTGGTTCCAGCGCCTGGCGCAGCTGTACGAGGCCCGCAAGGAGCTGGTGCTCAGGACCCTGCACGAGGTGGGCATCGCCGCCACGCGCCCCCGGGCCACCTTCTATATCTGGGCGAGGGTGCCCGAGCGGTTCCCCAGCGACGGCGACTTCGCCGCCTTTCTGTTGCGGGAGGCGGGCGTGGTGGTCTCTCCGGGTTCGGCCTACGGCGACCACGGGGCGGGGTACTTCCGCGTCTCCCTCACGGTGCCGGACGCCCGCCTGGCCGAGGCCATGGACCGCCTGCGGCGGGTACTGGCCTGACGCGCTGGCGCCCGCCGGCGCGTCAGGCGTGATGGGCGGGGTGGGGGATGAACGGGCCTGCAGGGCCCGGCACAAGGGGCGGCGGCGCACCGGCGCCGGGCCCTCTCGTAGGGCAGGGCGGCCGGGTACCGGGACGAACCCGGCGGGTGCGGGTCGAGGCCTGGCTGGCTACAGGCCGGCTGAAGGCCACCTGGGACGGGGTGCTGGCCGCGGGGCCGGGATGGTGGGCCGTCGCGGCCCTGTGGTCCCGGGGACCGGTGGCCGCCGGGCCCCTGACCTTCGCGCCGGGCGACCGGCTCTTGGAGATTTACTGGGCCGACCGCTGGTACAACGTGTTCCGGGTTCTGGCGCCGCCCGCCCCGCCGGCGGTTGCCCGGGAGGGGCACCCGCCGGCGGGGCGGGCCGGGGAGGGGGAGGCCGGTGCCGCGGGAGAAGAGGCGGGCGGCGCCGGCCGCCTGCCGGGGCAGCCCGGTGGACCGCACCCCCGGGCCGGGTCCCGGGCCGGGCACCCGGCGGGGTATCGCCTGAAGGGGTATTACGTCAACCTGTCGACCCCGGCCCGGATCCTGGATGACGACGGCCTGGCCCGCGGCCGGGAAGGGGAGGAAGGGGAGGCGGGCGCGGCGCGGGTCTCCCGGCCCGTTCGCCTGGCCTACGTGGACGGCGTGCTGGATGCGGTGGTCCTGCCCGACGGCAGCTGGCAGTGGCTGGATCAGGCGGAGTTCCGGCGGATGGTGCAGGGGGCGGGCCGGGGGTCCGGGAGCCGGGGGCCTGCCGGCCCGGGTCGGATGGGGGAGGGGGAAGGGGCCGATGCCCCCCTGCCGCTGCCCGGGCCGGCCGCGTGGCGGCAGGCGGCGCGCCACCTGGCAGCGGGCCTGGCGGCGGGGGCGGGCCCCTTCGTGGAGAACCTGGTCCCCTGGGATGACCTCGAAAGGATGCTGTTCCCGGCCCCGGCCGGCGAGGGCTAGCCGGAACACCGCGTAGCGGGGAGGATGGGCGTGGTCCGCAGCATGACGGGATTCGGGCACGCCGGTGCCCAGTCGGCCGAACACCGGCTGGCGGTGGAGGTCCGCACGGTCAACCACCGGTTTCTCGACGTGGCGGTGCGGCTGCCGCGGGAATACGGCGCCCTTGAAGATCGGATCCGGCGTGCGGTAACGCAGCACATCGAACGGGGGCGTGTGGACGTCACCGTTCGTATAGATCGGCTTACATCGCCCGTCAGGGGCGTTCACGTTGACACCCATCTGGCCCACGCGTATTATGAGGCGTTGAAAGAATTGCGCCGGGTTCTGCGCCTGCCGGGCAGCATCGACGTGGACATGCTGCTCGATCTCCCCGACGTGCTGCGGGTGGAACAGGCCGAGGAGGACCTGGACGCCCTGTGGGCGGCGCTGGCGCCGCTCCTGGATGCGGCTCTCCGCCAGGTGGTGGCCATGCGGGAGGCGGAAGGGGCCGCCTTGGCCCAGGACCTGGCCCAGCGGGCCGCCCGTGTCGAAGCCCAGGTGGAGGCCGTCGCCGGCCGGGCGCCGGAGGTGGTCCAGGCCTACCGGCGGCGGCTGGAGGGCCGGCTGGCGGAATGGGGGGACCTGGCGGTCGACCCCCAGCGGGTGGCGGCGGAAGTGGCCCTGATGGCGGAGCGCAGCGACATCAGCGAGGAATGCGTGCGCCTGCGCAGCCACTGCCGCCAGTTCCGGGAACTGCTGGCCCAGGGCGGGCCGGTGGGGCGGCGGCTGGACTTCTTGCTGCAGGAGATGCACCGCGAGATCAACACCATCGGCGCCAAGGCGGCCGACCTGGACATCGCCGGCCGGGTGGTGGAGGTCAAGGCCGAGCTGGAAAAGATGCGGGAGCAGGTGCAGAACGTGGAGTAGGCATGGCGGCCCCCCGGCTCCGTGGCGGGTGGGGAAGCCGGCCCGCCGGGGCGGGCAGGGCTGCCGGGAAGGGGCGGGTTCCGTGGACATCAAGCTGGTGAACATCGGGTTCGGCAACATCGTCTCTGCCCATCGGATCGTGGCCATCGTCAGTCCCGAGTCGGCCCCCATCAAGCGGATGATCAGCGAGGCCCGGGACGACGGGCGCCTGATCGATGCCACCTACGGCCGCAGGACGCGGGCGGTCATCATCGCCGACAGCAACCACATCATCCTGTCGGCCGTCCAGCCCGAAACGGTGGCCCACCGCCTGCTCAGCACGCGGGAGGGCGAGTGAGGGATCCCATGGAAGCTGGACAACCCGATGCCGCCCGCACCGCTGCCGAGCGCCGGCCGGTTCCGGCGGATTCCCGATCATGGCCGGGCCTGATGATCGTGCTCTCCGCTCCCTCGGGAGCCGGCAAGGGGACCATCCGGGAGCGCCTCCAGAAGCGGCTGCCGGGTCTGGTGTACGCCGTCTCCGTCACCACCCGTCCCCGGCGCCCCCACGAGGTGGACGGCGTGGACTACCACTTCGTCTCTCCCGAGGAGTTCCAGCGCCGGGTGGAGGCGGGGGAACTGGTGGAGTGGGCCCGCGTGTACGGGAACTATTACGGAACCCCCCGGGAGCCCATGGAGACGTGGTTGCGGGAAGGCCGCGACGTGATCTGCGAGAAGGACGTGCAGGGTGCCCTCAAGCTGATGGACATCTACCCCGATGCCGTGTATATCTTTGCCATGCCGCCTTCCCTGGAAGAGCTCGAGCGGCGGCTGGAGCGGCGCGGCACCGAATCGGAGGAGGCGCGCCGCCAGCGGCTGGCCAGCGCCGACTTCGAGATGGCCTGTGTCGACCGTTATGATTACGTGGTGGTGAACGACGACCCGGACCGGGCGGCCGACGACATCGTCGCCATCATCCGGGCGGAAAAGCTCCGGGCCCGCCGCCGCCGCCACCTGGTCGAACGGGTGCGCGCCGGCGGGCGCATCGGCGGCTGACGGCCGGCCGGTCCCGCCACGGGGAGAGGCACGAGGGGGCGATGGGCATGGAGAAGCAGAGGAAGGCCGAAGCGCCGCGGGTCACCCTGGACGTGCTGCTGGACAAGGTGGACAGCAAGTACACCCTGGTGGTCCTGGCGGCCCGCCGCGCCCGCCAGCTGGTGGACGGCGCCGAGCCGGTGATCGAGCCGCGGGCGGCCAAGCCCGTCACCGTGGCGCTGGAAGAACTGGCGGCCGGCAAGCTGTCCTACGTGCCCGGCAAGGCGGGCATCAAGTGAGATGACGCCGGGTGCCGTGGAGCCGGGCACGGCTCGTCCCCTTGAGGGGCGCACCGTGATCCTGGGGGTGTCCGGCGGCATCGCCGCCTACAAGGCGGCCGAACTGGCCCGCCGCCTGGGGGAGCGGGGGGCCCGGGTGGTCACCATCCTGACCGCCGGGGCCGCCCGCTTCGTCACGCCCCTGACCTTCGCCGCCCTGACCCACCAGCCCGTCTACACGGCCGGCGATCTGTGGGCGCCCCGGGCCGGGGTCGAGCACATCCGCCTGGCCGATTCCGCCGACCTGGTGGTGCTGGCACCGGCCACGGCCCACCTGCTGGCCCAGCTGGCAGCAGGCCTGGCGGGCGACCTCCTGACCACCGTGGTGCTGGCCGCCGGCACCCGGGTGCCCGTGCTGGTGGCTCCCGCCATGAACACCCACATGTGGCGCCACCCCGCGACCCAGGCCAACGTCCAGCGACTGCGGGCCTGGGGCTACCACGTCATGGAGCCCGAGGCCGGACCCCTGGCGGAAGGGTATTCCGGCGTGGGCCGCCTTCCCGAGCCGGAAACCATCGCCGCCCGGGCCGCGGCGCTGCTGGCGGGGCGGCGGAGCCTGGAAGGCGTGACCGTGCTGGTCACCGCCGGCCCCACCCGGGAACCCCTTGATCCCATCCGGTTCCTCAGCAACCGCTCCTCGGGGAAGATGGGCTACGCCCTGGCCGAAGCGGCCCGGGACCGGGGGGCGCGGGTGGTCCTGGTGAGCGGTCCCGTCCACCTGCCCGACCCGCCCGGCGTGGAGGTCGTCCGCGTGGAGACGGCGGCGGAGATGCTGGAGGCCGTCCTGCAACGGGCCGCCACCGCCCAGGTGGTCATCAAGGCGGCGGCGGTGGCCGATTTCCGGCCGGCCCGGCCGGCGGCCCACAAGATCAAGAAGGACACCGCGGCGCCCCTGGTGGAACTGGCACCCACCGTGGACATCCTGCGCGAACTGGGCCGGCGCAAGCGGCCGGGACAGGTGCTGGTGGGTTTCGCCGCGGAAACCCACGACCTGCTGGACAACGCCCAGCGCAAGATCCGGGAGAAGAACCTGGACTTCATCGTCCTCAACGACGTCACCCAGCCCGGTGCCGGCTTCGAAGTCGACACCAACATCGTCACCCTGGTCTATCCCGATGGGCGCCGCGAATCTCTGCCGGCCATGTCCAAGCGGGCGGTGGCCGAGGCCATCCTCGACCGCCTGCCCCTGGAGCGCGAACCCGAGACCGGGCAGAACCGGCGCCCCGCCGGCATGCTGCCCGGGGCCGGGGGAACGGGGCACGGCCCGGAGCCGGCGCCCGGGCCCCGGGACGCCGGGCCCGCTTCCCGTGGTAACGGGGGAGGTCCCATGCCCGGCGGGGGAGAGGTCCGGTGACGAGGAAGCGCCCCGCAGGTCCTGGCGGCGGCGAAGCCCCCGGTACGGCGGTGGACGGTCCGGAGGCGGGCGGGGCGCCGGTCCGGGACGGAGGCGAGGCTGCGGCCCCTGCCCAGCCTCCGTGCCGGGACCCGGTGGCGGAGGTCGTGGTCGACATCGCCGCCCAGGACGTGGACCGGGTCTTTCACTTCCTGGTTCCCCCGGAGCTGGCCGGCCGGCTGCAGGTGGGACACCGGGTGACCGTTCCCTTCGGCCCCCGCCGGGTGGAGGGGACCGTGGTGGGGTTCGCCCCCGTCCCCGAGGTGCCGCCCGAGCGGTTGCGCCCCATCCTGGCCCTGCGGGATCCCATCCCCGTTCTGACCCCCGCGCTGATCGACCTGGCCCGCTGGATGGAAGAGCGCTACCTCTGCCTGTTCGTCCAGGCGCTGAGGGCTATGTTGCCGCCGGGTGCCCGCGGCGACCGGGTGAGCCCGGCACCTCGCCGCTGGGTTCGCCTGGCCGTCGATCCGGCCGAGGCCCGGGCCCGCGCCCGGGAACTGGCCGGCCGGGCGCCCCGCCAGGCGGCCGTTCTCGAGCGGCTGGCCCGGTCCGGCGCCGCCGGCGGGCTGCCCCAGGCCTTCTTGCTGCAGCAGGCCGCCGCAGGCCCCGAGGTCGTCAAGGCCCTGGAACGGAAGGGCTGGGTGGTGGTGGAGGAGCGGCTGCCGGTCCTGGACGAACCGGCCGCGGCGGCGGAGCCGGCCGGCCCGCCGCCTCCCCTGACGCCCGAGCAGGCGGCGGTGTGGCGGAAGCTGGAGCCGGCCCTCCGGGCCGCCGGAAGCGGGGACGACCCCGGTGCCGGCGGGACGGCGCCCGGCAGGCCGCAGGAGGGGGACCAGGGCTCCCCGGCCTCCACCCGGGCGGGGGAGCCGGCGGGCGCCCCGCCGCCCCGGTGTGGAGCCGGGGTCCCGGCCCCGGCCGGCGGCGGAGCCGCTCCGCAGGCCTTCTTGGTCCACGGCGTGACGGGAAGCGGCAAGACGGAGATCTACCTGCGGGCCATCGCCGCGGTCCTGGCCCGGGGGCAGGGTGCCATCTGCCTGGTGCCCGAGATCGCCCTGACGCCCCAGACGGTGGCCCGCTTCCGCGCCCGGTTCGGCAACCGGGTGGCCGTGCTGCACAGCGCCATGACGCCGGCCCAGCGGCTGGCCACCTGGCGGGCCATCCGCACGGGGACGAAGCCGGTGGTGGTGGGGGCCCGCTCGGCGATCTTCGCGCCGGTGCCGCGCCTGGGTCTGATCGTGGTGGACGAGGAGCACGAGACCAGCTACAAGCAGGAGGAGACGCCCCGCTACCACGCCCGGGAGGTGGCCCTGGCCCGGGCCCGGCTGGAAGGGGCGGTGGTGATTCTGGGCAGCGCCACCCCCTCGGTGGAGACCTACCACCGGGCGCTGGCGGGTGAGCTCGGCCTGCTGGAGCTCAGCCGGCGGGTAGGGGAGCGCCCGCTGCCTGCCGTCGAGCTGGTGGACATGCGGGAGGAGTTCGAGGCGGGCCACCGCTCCATCTTCAGCCGGCGGCTCCTGGAGCTCATGCGGCAGCGGCTGGAGGCGGGCCAGCAGGTGCTGCTGTTCCTCAACCGCCGCGGGTACCACACCGTGCTCCTCTGCCGGGAGTGCGGGTTCGTCCTGCGCTGTCCCCACTGCGACGTGTCCCTGACCTTTCACCAGCTGGCCTCGGGGCGCCTGGTCTGCCGCTGCCATTACTGCGAGCACCGGCAGGTCCCGCCCGCCACCTGCCCGCGCTGCGGCGGGGTCGCCCTGCACCCCTTCGGGCTGGGCACCCAGAAGGTCGAGGAGGCCGCGCGCCAGCTGTTCCCCGGCGCCCGCATCCAGCGGATGGACGCCGACGTGACCGCCCGCCGGGGGGCCCATGAGGCCATCTACCGCCAGTTCGCCGCCGGGCGCATTGACATCCTGATCGGGACCCAGATGATCGCCAAGGGCTGGGACGTGCCCGGGGTGACCCTGGTGGGGGTGGTTTCCGCCGACACCGCCCTGCACATGCCCGACTTCCGCCGCCAGGAGCGGACCTTCCAGCTCCTGGAGCAGGTGGCCGGGCGGGCCGGCCGCGGGTCCGACCCCGGGCAGGTGGTGATCCAGACCTACAGCCCCGACCACCCCTGCCTGCAGGCCGTGGCGGATCACGACTACCGCGCCCTCTTCGACCTCGAGTCGGCGGCGCGCCGCGAGCTGGGCTTTCCGCCCTTCGGCCACCTGATCCGGGCGGTGGTGGCGGGAGCCGAGCGCCCGCCGGTGGAACGGGCGGCCGCCCGGCTGGCGGCAGCCTGGCGCGCGGCCCTGGCGGAAGCCGGGGTGGAGGGCGGCTCCGTCACCCCCGCCGCGCCGGCGCCCATCGAGCGCCTGCGGGGCCGCTGGCGATGGCACGTGCTGGCGCGCGCCGCCGACGGGCCTGCCTTGCGGGAGGCCACCCGGGCGGCCCTGGCCTCCTTGCGCCCCCACTGGCCCCGGGACGTGCTGGTGCAGGTGGATGTCGACCCCTACAGCATGCTGTAGGCCGGCTCTGCACCGCCCGGATACACGGCCGCGGCGCGCCGGCACGCTCGCTGCCCGCCGGGCCTCCATTCCGGGCCGGCGGGCGGCGGTCATGTCGCTGCCACGGGGTGGTGGTGCCATGCCCATGCCGCGGCCGCGCCGGGCCCGGCGGCGGGCGATCCGCCGGGCCGGGTGGATCGCCCCGCCAGGCCGCCGGCCCCTGCTGCCCCCTTGCCCGCGCCCAGGTAAAATGAGATCAGAACGACGGGAGGGATGCCCATGGCCGGGAGCCCGCGGCGGCGGGGCCGGCAGGACCGGGCGCGCCGGGCCCGGCCGCAGGCGGAGCCGCTGCCCATCGTCAAGGGGGCGGACGAACCGGTCCTGCGCACGCCGGCCCAGCCCGTGGCCCGGGTGACCCGGGAAATCCGCCAGCTGCTGGACCGGATGGCGGCCACCATGTACGCCGCCGATGGGATCGGCCTGGCGGCTCCCCAGGTGGGCGTGTCGAAACGCGTCATCGTCGTCGACGTGGGCGACGGGCTGATCGAACTGATCAATCCGGAGATCGTCCGGCGGGGTGAGGAGGTGGAGGCTGCGTACGAGGGCTGCCTCTCCCTGCCCCGCCTGCTGGCCGAGGTGGAGCGGCCCACCTCGGTGCAGGTCACCGGCCTGGACCGCCGCGGCCGGCGCATCTGGATCGAGGGCGAGGGCGTGCTGGCCCGCTGCCTGCAGCACGAGATCGACCATCTGGACGGGGTGCTGATCACCGACCGGGCGCGCAAGGTGGTCGAGCTGCCGCCGGAGAGCGACCTGCGGGTGGTCTTCATGGGCACCCCGGCCTTTGCTGTGCCCAGCCTGGAGGAACTGCTGCAGCGCCAGGTGCGGGTCGTGGGCGTGGTGACCCAGCCCGACCGGCCCCAGGGGCGCGGCCTGGCGCCGGTGGCCCCGCCCGTCAAGGCGCTGGCCCAGGAGTACGGCATCCCCGTGCTCCAGCCCGAGAGGCTGGACGAGCAGGTGGTGGAGCAGCTTCAGGCCTGGCGGCCCGACCTGCTGGTGGTGGTCGCCTACGGCAAGATCCTGCCCCCGGCGGTGCTGGCGGTACCACGCCTGGGGGCGATCAACCTTCACGCCTCCCTGCTTCCGCGCCACCGCGGGGCGGCGCCGATCCAGCACGCCATCCTGGCCGGGGACACCGTCACGGGTGTCACCACCATGTGGATGGACGAGGGGCTGGACACGGGTGACATCATCTTGCAGCGAGAGGTCCCGCTGGATGACCAGATCACCGCCGGCCAGCTCCATGACCGGCTGGCGCGGCTGGGGGCCCAGCTGCTGGGCGAAACCCTGCGCCTGGTGGCCGAGGGCAAGGCGCCGAGACAGCCCCAGGACGGGGCCCGGGCCACCATGGCGCCCAAGCTTCGCCCTGAGGACGAGTGGGTGAACTGGGCGGACGATGCGACCCGGGTGGCCCGCCGCATCCGGGCGCTGGACCCGCGGCCCGGCGCCCGGACCACCTGGCGCGGGCAGGTGCTCAAGCTCTTCGGTGCGGGCACCGTCCCGCCCCAGGCCGCCGGCCCGGACTTCCCCCACCAGGAGGAACGGGCCCCCGGCGGAGGGGGCGGGGAGGGCAGCCTGCCCCCCGGCGAGGAGGGCGGCGCGCCGGTGCCCCCGGGCACCGTGGTGGCCATCACCCCCCGGGCCGTGGCCGTCCGCTGCGGCTCGGGCCTGGTGTGGATTCGCCGGCTGCAGCCCGCGGGCCGGCGACCCATGACGCCGCTGGAGATGGTCAACGGCTACCGCCTGGAGGTAGGCGAGCGACTGGGCGACCCCCCGGCCGGCACCTCCGCTGCGCCGGCCGGGGATGGCGCAGGCGCACCGCAAGGCCAGCGGGCACAAGCCTGAACGAGCGGCCCCGCCGCGGACCGCGGGCCCGGCGGGCCCCGCGGGCTCCGGCTGCCGGCAGGTGCGCAGGCGGGGCACGGCCCGCAAAGGCGGAGCAACCACCATTCGGAGGGGGAAAGGAGGGCGACGGCGGTGTTCTACTTCGATCCGCTGTACTTTCTCTTTGTCGGCCCGGCCCTGCTGCTGGCCCTCTGGGCCCAGAGCAAGGTGAGTTCGGCCTACGAGACCTACTCCCGGGTGCGGGCCTCCAACGGCCTGACCGGCGCCGATCTGGCGCGGCAGCTGCTGCGGCAGGCGGGCCTGGACGACGTGCGGGTCGAGCCCATCGGCGGCCGGCTGACGGACCACTACGACCCCCGCAGCAAGGTGGTCCGCCTGTCCGAGGGCGTCTATTACGGCTCGACGGTGGCGGCCCAGGGGGTGGCGGCCCACGAGGTGGGTCACGCCCTGCAGCACGCCACGGGCTACGTGTGGCTGGGGCTGCGCAACGCCATCATCCCCGTCACCCAGTTCGGGTCCCAGCTGGCGTTCCCGCTGTTCTTCCTGGGCCTGATCTTGAACCTGGCCTCCCTGCAGAATCTGGGCATCCTGCTCTTTAGCCTGGCCGTGCTGTTCCAGGTCATCACGCTGCCCGTGGAGTTCAACGCGTCCAGCCGCGCCCTGGCCACCCTGGCGGGCGGCGGCTACCTCCGAGGGGAGGAGGTGCAGGGCGCCCGGAACGTCCTGCAGGCGGCAGCGCTGACGTACGTGGCCGCCATGGTGATGGCGGTGATGCAGCTGCTCTACCTGCTGGCCTTGCGCGGGCGCCGCGACTGAACCATGGCGATAACCGGCGAGGGTGACCGGGGGGCGCCGCGCCGGCGCCCCCTTGCCGTGCCGGCGCGGCGGGCGGGAGGCCGCACCGGCGGGCGGCGGGCCGGCGGCATCCGCCCGGCGGGAGGCCGGGAGGCGGCCTTCCTGGCCCTGCTGGCTGCGGAAACGGGACCCGTGTACGTCGATCAGGCCCTGGCCCGGCTGCTGGAAGGCAGCGGCCTGCCCGCCCGGGAACGGGCCCTGGCCACGGAGCTGGCGTACGGGGTGGCCCGGCGCCAGGGGAGCCTGGACTGGGCCCTGGCCCGGTGGGCCCGGCGGCCGCCCGAGCGGCTGGACCCGCCGGTGCGGGTGGCGCTGCGGCTGGGCGCCTACCAGCTGTGGCACCTGGACCGGATCCCCGACCACGCCGCCGTGGCGGAGTCGGTGGAACTGGTCCGGCGCCACGGCCCCGGCTACGCCGCCGGGTTCGTCAACGCCGTCCTGCGCCGGGCGGCCCGCCACGGCTTCCCCCACGAGGCCGTGCCGGGTGCCGCAGAGGATCTGGAGACGCACCTGGCGCTGACCCTGGCCCATCCCCGCTGGCTGGTGCGGCGGTGGCTGGAGCGCCTCGGCCCCGAGGAGACCCGCCGGCTCCTGGAGGCCAACAACCGCATTCCGCCCCTTTCCGCCCGGGTCAACATGCTTCGGGCCGATCCCCGGTCCCTGGCGGCAGCCCTGGCCGCCCAGGGGGTGGCGGTGGAGCCGGGCCGGTTCCTCCCGGAAGCCCTGCGCCTGGGCCATGGGGTGAGCCCGGCGGAGCTGGAGGCCTTCCAGCAGGGGGCCTTGACCTGGCAGGACGAGAGCTCCATGCTGGCGGTGCATGTGCTGGACCCCCGGCCCGGCCAGCTGGTGCTCGACGTGGCGGCCGCCCCCGGCGGCAAGTCGACCCACATGGCCGAGCGCATGGGCGACCGGGGGCGGGTGGTCGCCTGCGATGTCGACCCGGGCCGGCTGGAGAAGGTGCGGGCGGCGGCGCGGCGGCTGGGCCTGCGGTCGGTCGAGCCCCTGGCCCTGGACGGCCGGCTGCTGCCTGAACGCTTCGCCGGCCAGGCCGACCGGGTGCTGGCCGACGTCCCCTGCAGCGGCCTGGGGGTCATCGCCCGGCGGCCCGATTTGCGCTGGCGCAAGACGCCAGAAGACCTGAAGGCGCTGGCGGCCCTGCAGGGGGAGCTCCTGCGCGCGGCGGCGGCCTGCCTCAAGCCGGGCGGCGTGCTGGTCTACAGCACCTGCACCACCGAGCCGGAGGAAAACCAGCAGGTGGTGGAGGGGTTCCTCCGCGAAGGGGGGGACCGCTTCGCGGCCGTCGACCTGCGGCCCCGCCTGCCGGCCCCTCTCCGGGACGAGCCGGGCACCGAGCGGGGCTGGCTGCAGCTCTGGCCCCATCGCCATGGAGTCGACGGTTTCTTCATCGCCTGCCTCCAGCGGCGGCGGTGAGGGCGAGGGAGGTGAGGGCCGTGTCCACCCGGGACTGGGTCGGGCTCTTGCCGGAGGAACTGGCTCGCGAGCTGGAAGCCTGGGGCCAACCGGCCTACCGCGGGCGCCAGATCTTTGCCTGGTTCCACCGGCGGGGGGTGACCCGCTTTTCCGCCATGACGGACCTGCCCCGCGAGCTGCGGGAGCGGCTGGCGGAGCAAGGCGATCCGGCCGTGCCCGCCGTGCGGAGGCTGCAGGTCGACCCGGAGGACGGCACCCGCAAGTACCTGCTGGAGCTGGCCGACGGCCAGCTGATCGAGACGGTGCTGATGCGCCACCGCTACGGCCTGAGCCTGTGCGTGTCCAGCCAGGTAGGCTGTGCCATGGGCTGCCGCTTCTGTGCCTCCACCCTGGGCGGGCTGGTGCGCAACCTGACCGCGGCGGAGATGGCGGGCCAGCTGCTGGTGGTCAACCGGGACCTGGCCGAGCGGGGCGAGCGGGTCAGCCACCTGGTGGTCATGGGCATCGGCGAGCCCCTGCAGAACCTGGATGCCACCCTGCAGTTCCTGCGGGTGGCCCACCATCCCCTGGGTGCGGGAATCAGCTACCGGCACATGACGGTGTCCACCTCGGGGCTGGTGCCGCGCATCCGCCAGCTGGCCCGGGAGGGCCTGCCCATCACCCTGGCCGTCTCCTTGCACGCGCCCAACGACGCCCTGCGCAGCTGGCTCATGCCCGTCAACCGGCGCTGGCCCATCGCCGAGCTGATGGCGGCCTGCCGGGAGTACGTGGAGGAGACGGGCCGCCGCATCACCTTCGAGTACGTTCTCATCGAGGACGTCAACGACCGCCCGGAACACGCCCGGGAGCTGGCCCGGCTGGTGGGGCCCCTGCACGCCCACGTCAACCTGATCCCGTGGAACCCGGTCAGCGAGCGGCCCTTCAAGGCCCCGTCCCCCGAACGGGTGCAGGCCTTCGCCGCCGAGCTGCGCCGGCAGGGCGTCAACGTCACCGTCCGGCGGGAGCTGGGCCAGCGGATCGAGGCGGCCTGCGGGCAGCTGCGCCGCCGTGCCCTGGAGGAGGCCGGAGCCGCCCGCCCATAGGGGTGGGGGACGGGAGGCCGTCCCCGGGGAGCGGGGAGGGCACCTGCCGCCTGCACCGCCGCACCGGGACCGGTGGCGGGGATCCGGGGGCCGGAGCGGCGGTCCCGGGTTCCCGCCGGCCGGGGCGCTGCTGGATTCGCCGGCTGGGCCGGCCCCGGGCGGGGGTGCCCCCGGGCCCGGCCTCCGGTCCCGCAAAGGTGCCAGGGAAACCGGCTGGAGCCGGCGAAGTGTATCTTGTTCAGGAGCCCAGCGCCGTTCACCGGCAGGCCGCCCGCCCCGCCCGGAGCCCGCCACCCGTTTCCGGGGAACGGCCGGGTGGGCGCGGGGGCGGCGGCCACGGGCCCGGGTCCCAGCGCCCGGGCGGGGGGAGAGGAACCATGCCGGTCTTGCGCCTTGCCGCCCGCACCCATCCAGGCTGGGTGCGGGAGAACAACGAGGATGCCTACCTGGCTGAAGCCTTGCCCGGCGACGGGGGCTGGCTGCTGGCCGTCGCCGACGGCATGGGGGGCCACCGGGCGGGCGAGGTGGCCAGCTGGCTTGCCCTGCGCACCCTCCGGGAGTGCGTGGTGGCGGGGCTGCCCCTGGCCCAGGCGGTGGTGGCCGCCAACCAGGAGGTGTTCCGGCGGCAGGCCGGCGACCCCGACCTGAGCGGCATGGGAACGACCCTGACGGTGGCCGTCATCGGCCGGGGCGGGGCGGTGGAACTCTGCCACGTGGGGGATTCGCGGGCCTACCTCCTGCGCCAGGGCCACCTGGAGCGCCTCACCCAGGACCACTCCCTGGTGGAAGAGTTCGTGCGCAACGGGGCCCTGACGGAACAGGAGGCCCGCCGGCATCCCCAGCGCAACCTCTTGACCCGCGCCATCGGCACCGACGTCTCGGTGCCCGTGGACGAGACCACCGTCCAGCTGGAGCCGGCGGACGTGCTGCTGCTTTGCAGCGACGGGCTGAGCGAGGCCTTGCCCGACAGCCGCCTGGCGGCTCTGCTGGCCGCCGCCGGACCCGGCGACGTGGCCCTCCAGGTCGAGGCACTGGTCGAGGCCGCCCTGGCGGCAGGCGGGTCGGACAACATCACCGCCGTGCTGGCCTGGTGGGACGGTGACGCCCCGTGATCGGCACCGTGCTGGCGGGACGCTACCGGGTCACCGGCCTTTTGGGCGGCGGCGGCATGGCGGTGGTCTACAAGGCCACCGACCAGGTGACCGGCGACACGGTGGCCGTCAAGGCGCTGCGTTCGGAATACGTGGCCGACGGCGCCTTCCTGCGCCGCTTGCGGCGGGAAGCGGAAGCGGTGCGGCGGCTGTCCCACCCCGGCGTGGTGGCCGTGCTGGACGTGGGAGAGGACGCCGGGCAGCCCTTTCTGGTCCTGGAGTACGTCGAGGGGGTCACCCTCAAGCAGTACATCCGGGAGAGAGCACCGCTACCGCTCAAGGAAGCGGTCCACATCGCCTGCCGGGTGCTGTCGGTGCTCCAGCACGCCCACGAGAACGGCGTGATCCACCGGGACGTCAAGCCGCAGAACATCCTGATCACCCCCGACGCCCGGGTCATGGTGACGGACTTCGGCATCGCCCGGGCCAGCGGCACCACCACCACCGTGGTCGACCAGGGCGCCATGGTGGGCACGGCCCAGTACTTCGCCCCCGAGCAGGCCCGGGGCATGCCGGCCAGCGAGCGGTCCGATGTCTATGCGGTGGGGATCATCCTGTTCGAGATGCTGACGGGCCGGCTGCCCTTCGACGGGGACACGCCGGTGGCCGTCGCCATGCAGCACCTGGGCCAGGAGCCGCCCCTGCCGTCGGCCCTCAATCCCCGGGTGCCGCGGGTCCTGGAAGCCATCGTGCTCAAGGCCCTGGAGAAGAACCCCGACCGGCGCTACCCGTCGGCGGGGGCCATGCTGGACGACCTGGAGAACTTCCTGGCCGGGCGGCCCGTGGCGGCCCTGGCCCGGCCGCCGCTGGAGGACACCCTGGTGGCGGGCCCGTGGAACGGCAGGGCCGGCGGCCCGCGCGGCGCGGGCCGGGGGCGGGGCCGCACCCGTTCCGGGGACCGGGTGACCGTCCCCGGAGGAGCAACCGGCGCCCCAGGCGGTACGCCCGCTGCGGCTTCCCCGGGCGGCGCCCCGCCCCTGCCCGCCGGTCCGGTGGAGGGCGACGGCCCCGCGGCGGGCAGGACGGTGCGGCCGGGTGAAGGGGCTGGGGCCGGAGGGCCGGCGGGCGCGCAGGAGCGGGCAGCGGCCGCCGTTTCCGGTCCCGCCGCCGGCGCCGGAGCCGGTGCCGGGTGGGGGAGCGCTCCGCCCGCCGGGGAACGGGGGGTGGCCGGGGGGCATGGCCGCGGGGGCGGCGAGACCGGAGCCGGTTCCCCCCGGGGCGGAGGGAATGATGCCGGTCCCGGCGGCGACGGGCTGACGGCGGCTGGCGGGCCCCGGCGGGGGCGCCTGCCGGCACCGGCGGGGCCGGCAGAGGCGGCTCCCCGGCCCGCCGCGACCCGTCAGGAGGGGGCCCGGCAGGCCCGGGAGCCACGCTCCCGCCCGGAGGCCGGTGAACTGGAGCCGCTGGTGCTGGCCGGCGCGGTGGCCGTGCCCGCCCCGGCCGATCCGGGCCCGGGGGGCCCGGATCGGCCGGCGGCCGGGCCGCCCTCCCCCGGCCGCCGGCGCGGTTATGGGATAGCGCGCCCCGGTAAGCCCGGCGGGCGGCAACCAGGGCTGGCGGGCGGGGGAGGCCGGGACGAGGCCCGCGGGGGCGGGCTCCCCGGCCGCCGCAAAAGCCGGCGCCCGGCGGCGCCGGCTTTTGCGGGTGGCGCTGGCCGTGGTCCTCCTGCTGGTCCTGGCCGTGGGGGCGGGCGCGGCCACCCGGTGGTGGCTGCAGCCGCCGGTGGTGACGGTGCCCGCGGTGGAGGGCCTGCCGCTGATCGAGGCCCAGAGCCGGCTCGAGCAGGCGGGCCTGCAGTGGGAGATCCTCGAGGAGCGGCACGACAACAGCGAGGTCAACACGGTGATCGAGCAGCGGCCCGCGGGCGGCCAGCAGGTTCGCATGGGACAGACGGTGCAGCTGGTGGTATCCAAGGGACCCCGGTGGCTTTCCGTGCCTGACGTGCGCGGGCTGGAGGAGCGGGACGCCCGCCTGCGCCTGGAGAACCAGGGGCTGGTGGTGGAGCTGCGCTACCGGCACGCCGGCGAGGCCGAGGGTACGGTGATCGACCAGGATCCGGGGCCGGGCAGCCCCATCCAGGCCGGCATGACCGTCTACCTCACCGTTTCCCAGGGCCCGGAGAGCCGGCCCGTGACGGTGCCGTCCCTCTTCGGCCTGAGCGTGGCCGATGCCCGGGCCGAACTGGAGGCGGCGGGCCTGGTGGCCGGGCAGGTGACCGAACAGTACAGCCCCTATCCCGCGGGAACGGTGATCGGCCAGGATCCGGCGGCTGCGGCGGCGGTGGAGAAGGGAACGGCGGTGAACCTGGTGGTGAGCCGGGGGCCGGAGCCGGCCGTCACGGGGGACCACCAGGCCACGCTGGTGGTCGACCTGCAGGGGGACGGCCAGCACGTGCTGCGGGTCGAGGTGCAGGACCAGGCAGGACGGCGGGTGGTCTACGAGCAGGCCCACCAGGGCGGCGAGCGGGTGGAGGTTCCCGTCATCTGGCAGGGCGACCGGGCGCGGGCCTTCATCTACGTCGACGGCCGGCTGGCCGGCGAGCAGGAGCTCAAGGCACCGGGCGGCCGCGGCAAGGACAAGGGCGGAGCCGGCGAGGGCGGCACCGGCAGCGGCAGCCCGGGTGCGGGGGAAGGCCAGGACGGGAACGGCGATTGAACTTGCTCCAGCGGCCGGAGGTGAGAACCTACGCCCATGGTGTCGCTACGCACGGGAACCGTGGTCAAGGCGCAGACGAACCTCTACGAGGTCCGCCTGGACGGCGAAGAGCAGGTGATCCTGTGCGCCCTGCGGGGCCGCCTGCGGCGGCAGGCGGGCGATGTCCTGACCGGCGACCGGGTGGAGGTCGCCCTTCAGGACGGCGGGGCGGCCATCGAGCGGGTCTTGCCCCGGCGCAACCGCCTGGTGCGGCCGCCCATCGCCAACGTGGACCGGGTGCTGCTGGTCCAGTCCCTGCAGGAGCCCGATCCCGTGCCCATCCTGATGGACCGGGTGATCGTCCAGGCCGAGGCCATGGATTTGCCCGTGGTGATCGCCTTCACCAAGCTGGACCGGGTGGCCCGTGCTCCGGAGGACCCCCTGCCGGGCTGGGCGGCCCGGCTGGTGGAAGGCTATCGCCTGGCGGGCTACCCGGTTCACCTGCTGGCGGCGCCGCGGGGCTGGGGCGTGGAAGGCCTGGCCGCGGCGCTGCGGGAAGGCGTCACCGTGGTGGCGGGCCCCAGCGGGGCAGGGAAGTCGACCCTGCTCAACGCCCTGCAGCCGGGCCTCAACCTGGCCACGGGCGAGGTGAGCCGCAAGCTGGGCCGCGGGCGCCACACCACCCGGTTCGTCGAGCTCCTGCCCCTGGCGGGAGGGGGATGGGTGGCCGACACCCCGGGCTTCAGTAAGCTGGAACTGCCCGAGCTGGAGCCGGAGGAGCTGGGCGACCTCTGGCCGGAGATCCGGCGGGCGGCGCCCGGGTGCCGGTTTCGAGGCTGCCTGCACCGGAGCGAGCCGGGCTGCGCCGTCCGGGCGGCCCGGGATCAGGGCCAGATCGCCTCCTGGCGGTACCAGAACTACCTGGTGCTCCTGTCGGAAGTGGAGGAGCGCCTGGCCGAACGCTACCGTTGATGGGCCGCGAGCGTTGAATGATGGGCCGCGAGCCTTGAAGGCCCGCCGGCGTCGAAGGGCCGGCATGCGTCCCAGGGCCGGCGCCCGACCCAGGGCCGCCGCCCGGCCCGGCACGACACCAGGCACGACTCTACAAAGGGGAAGGGGAGGCCATGGCCGGCGGTCACCACGGAAACCAGCGCGGCGGCACCGCGGACCTCGCCGCCCGGGGGGAGAACCCGGCCGGGCCGGCGGCCGGCGGCACCGCCGCGGCACCGGACGGTACGCCAGGGGAACCCGCGCCCCGCGCCCTGGGCTGGCCGGAACCCGGTGCAGGAGCGGTGGTTCTACCGTCCCTGCTGTCCGCCGATTTCACCCGCCTGGCGGAGGAGGTCCGGGCGGCCGAGGCCGGCGGGGCTGCCGGGCTGCACCTCGATGTGATGGACGGCCGGTTCGTCCCCAACCTGACCTTCGGGCCGATGATTGTGGCGGCGGTGCGCAGGCTGACCCGCCTGCCCCTGGACGTGCACCTCATGGTGGAGCGGCCCGAAGCCCTGCTGCCGGCGGTGGCCCAGGCGGGGGCCGACGTGATCACCGTCCACGTGGAGGCCACGCCCCACGTGCACCGGGCCGTCCAGATGATCCGCGCCCTGGGCTGCCGGGCGGGCGTGGCCCTGAACCCCGGCACGCCGGCGGTGGCAGTGGAGCCGCTGCTGGGTGAGGTCGACCTCATCCTGGTGATGAGCGTCAACCCCGGCTTCGGCGGCCAGGCTTTCCTGCCCTTAGCCCTGGACAAGCTGCGGGCGTTGCGGGCCATGCTGCCCGCCGCCGGCCCGCGGCCGTGGCTGGAGGTCGACGGCGGTATCGACCCCGCGACGGCGCCTTTGGCCGCCGCCGCCGGGGCCGACCTGCTGGTGGCCGGGTCCGCGGTGTACAACGGGCAGGCGCCCGTGGGGACGAACCTGCACCGCCTCCGCCAGGCGCTGGCTGCCGCCCCGCCGCCTCCCGCGGCCCCCGAACGCCCGGCCCCTTGATGGCCAGGCACCCGGCCGGGCTTCCGCCGAATAGCCTGGGGCGGGAGGGAATGCCCATGGCTGTTCGGGTCATCGTGGTGCGCCTGCCCGGCCTTCTGGGCCGGATCTTCCGCCGGGGGCGGCGCGGCAACGCCTGAAGGACTTGGGGATTCTTGACGCAGGAGGGGCGCGCCGGCCCGGAACTGGCCGGCGCCACGCTTTTCAGCCGCCTGCCAGGGGTCCTTGCCGCAGGGCCAGGGTGCACGGCGCCGCCCCTCGGCCCGTCCTGGCGGCGGCTCCCAGCCGTAGCGGGAGGGGGCCGCGGCCCCTGCTGCCGTGCCGGGGCGTTTGTGGCAACATGATGAGCGCGATGGACTCGATGCCGCCGCGCCCTCCGGCGCCCCGGGGCCACCGGGCGGTGGGGCGCCGGGTGGTGACCCGGCCTGCTCCCGCGCCGGCGACCCCGGGGCCGGGGGCCGCATGGGATGGTGAAGGATGGAACGGGGACGGGAACAGGAACACGAGCGGGACCACGATGCCGCCGGTCTTGCCGGCGGGAACGGCGATTACCTGGTGCGGGCGGTGGCCGGCGATGGCCTGGTGCGCGCCCTGGCCTGCCGGACCACCCGCCTGGTGGAAGAGGCCCGGCGGCGGCACGACACCTGGCCCACGGCCACGGCGGCCCTGGGCCGGGTGCTGACCGCCACGGCCCTGCTGGCCGCCCAGCTCAAGGATGACGCCACCGTCACCGTCCGGGTGGCGGGAAGCGGCCCCCTGGGGGTCATCCTGGCCACCGGCGAGGCGGCCGGGACGGTGCGCGGCTACGTCCGCAACCCCCACGTGGACCTGCCCTTGCGGCCCGACGGCAAGCTGGACGTGGGGGGTGCCGTGGGGCTGCCGGGGTTCCTGCACGTGACCCGCGACCTGGGCCTGGGCACGCCGTACACCGGAAGCGTGCCGCTGGTTTCCGGGGAGATCGGCGACGACGTGACCGCCTTCCTGGTCCAGTCGGACCAGACGCCCTCGGTGGTGGGACTGGGGGTGCTGGTCGGCCCTGGGGGTAGCGTGCGGGCTGCGGGCGGGTTCATGCTGCAGCTGCTGCCGGGTCATCCGGAGGGGTGGGCCGAGCGGCTGGAACAAAACCTGCAGCAGCTGCAGGGCATCAGCCGCCTGATCGATGCGGGTCTGACCCCCGAAGCGATGATCGAGCGCGGCCTGGCCGGCCTGGCGCCCCGCATCCTGGACCGCCAGCCCCTGGCCTTCCGCTGCCGCTGCGACCGGCAGCGGGTGGAGCGGGCGCTGATCAGTCTCGGTCCCGAGGAACTGGAGACCATCCTGCGGGAAGACGGCGGCGCCGAGCTGCGCTGTCACTTCTGCGGCACCACCTACCACCTGAGCGGCGAGGAGCTGGAGGCGCTGGTGGCCGCCGCCCGGCAGGGCCGCCCGGACCGCCGGGCCGGGCAGGAGGGGGAGTCCCGCCAGGGCGGATCGACCTAAAACAAAGGCCGGCCCCTGGCCGGCACTTCGCCATCACGATGCAGGTGCTGGGAGGACGGCCGCCGGTGGCGGCCGGCGCGGGCCGGTGCCGGCCCGCGATGCCGGTGGCCCCGGTGGCGGAGGCCCCCGTGGCCCGGCGGTACAGGTCTCAGACGGCGCGCGCCACCCGGCCCGACTTCAGGCAGGTGGTGCACACGCGGATGCGGCGCACGCCCTGGGGCGTCACGGCGCGCACCCGCTGCAGGTTGGGGCCCCAGATGCGCCGCGACTTGCGGTTGGAGTGGCTGACCTGGTTGCCGTAGTCCACGCCCTTGCCGCAGATCTCACAACGACGGGCCATATCGATTCTCCTTCCACTGTCCGCGGCCCATGGGGCGCCGGGCCGGCCGCCCCCGCCCCGGCCGGCGGGACGTGCCGCCGTAGCGCGGAGCGGGCCTACCGGCCGCTGGACACGCTGCGGGCGCCGTCCTGTGGCCCCCGGGGCCGGGTGCCGCGACCTCCGGGCCGGCCCGGGCCGCGGGTGAACGATCAAGCCATGCCGCCGGCTCCCGCCGAGGGGACGGCCTCCCCGGCGCCGGCAACGGCGGCGCTCACGGGACGTCCCGTGCATGGAGCCTGAATCACGCAGCCGATTCTACCACAGGCCCCACAGGGCGGCAAGGAATGGGGCGGCCACCGGCGAAGGGGAATGTCCGAGACCCGGCACGGGCCGGAACGGGGAAGCGGGGGGCATGGGGTTGCTGGAATTCCAGACCGATCACGGCCGGATTGCCATCAGCGACGAGGTGATCGCCGGCATCGCCGGTACGGCCCTGGCCCAGTGCGAGGGCGTGGTGGGCACGGTCCCCCGGGGCTGGCGCCAGGGGCTGGCCGGCCTGCTGGGGACGGAGGCCCACGGGCGCGGTGTCGAGGTGTCCGCGGGCGACGGCGGCCTGGAGCTGACGGTGCGGATCGTCGTCGCGTACGGCGTGCCCATTCCCGAGGTCGCCCGCACGGTGATGCGGCGGGTGGGGGAGGCCGTGCGCCGGGCCGTGGGAGAAGAGCGGGTGCGGGTGAACGTCCACGTGGCCGGCGTGCGGGTGCCGCAAGGCCCGTTGCCCGGCCCCTCCGGGCCGGCGGCGCCCGGGGCCGCCGGCGCCCCCGCGGTGGCAGGGCCGGGCGGGTCCGGCGAGCTGCGGGCGGGCCCGGAGGACCGGGGCACGAACCTGCGCGGGTGAGGCGATGGTTCGCATGAGGGCCGGTGCGGGGGAGGACAGGGCGGCCCGGCAGGGGGGAGGCCCCCCGGAGCCCTGGCCGCAGGGAATGCCTGGCGCGGCCGGCGGCGCCGGGTGCGGCCCCGACCTCCAGCCCGCGGCCGCGGGGGCGGGAAGAGGGCATGCCCGCCCGGAGCGGCTGGCGGGGGCAGGGGAGCAAGGGGCCGCACGGCGAGGGACGCCCGGGTCCGGCCAGCCTGCGGGTGCCTGGGCCGAGCTGGCGGCGGCTCTGCAGCGGGCCGGCGATTTGCCGCCGATGTTGCCTGCCGCCGGCGCGGCCGCCGAGGTGCAGAGGGCCCTGGAAGCCGCTGCCCGGACCCTGCCCCCGGACCAGAGGGGACCCTTGCGGGAGGCCTACCGCCTGTTCCGCGACTTTGACCGGCTGCCACCCGGCCAGCGGGCGGAGCGGGTCGCCCGCGCCGTGGACCTGGTGGCCCGGGCCGCCGCGCCGGCGGCGGGGGAGTCCCCTGGGCGCCGGATCCCGCTCGGCGGGGAACCGGCGCCCGCTGGGGCGCCTTCGCAGGGCCGGACGGTTCCTCCGGGCGGGCCACCGGCTCCGGTCCCGGTGGCCCCTGCCGGCGGCCCTTCCGCAGCCGCCGGCACGGCTCCCGCGCCGGCCGCAGGGGCCGGGGCCTCCGGGCCCTCGGGACGGCGGTCGCCCCTGGCCGGCAGCGGTGCAGGGGAGATCACGCCGGCCACGCCCCTGGGCCGCCTGCCCGGCGTGGGCCGCCGGCAGGCCCAGCGCCTGGCCCGGCTCGGCCTTCACACCGCCGGGGACCTGCTCTGGCACCTGCCCCGGCGTTATGAAGACCGCTCCACCTGGAAGCCCATCGCCCGGCTGGTGCCCGGTGAGGTGGCCACCGTCCAGGGCGTGGTGGTGGCCGCCCAGCGCGTGCCCACCCGCACCCGGCGGGTCGTGGTGCGGGTGACGATAAGCGACGGCAGCGGCCGGCTGGACGCCGTGTTCTTCAACCAGCCCTTCCGGCTCCAGCAGCTGCCCCCCGGCCGCCCGGTGCGGCTGAGCGGGCGGGTGGAGGCGGGCTACCGGGGCTGGCAGATGGACCACCCGGAGGTGGAGCTGCTGGAAGGCGAGGGCGACGAGCCGGTGCACACCGCGCGGATCGTCCCCGTCTATCCCGCCACCGAGGGATTGCACCAGCGCTGGCTGCGCCAGCTGGCCTGGCAGGTGGTGGGCGCCCTGGCCGGGCGGGTGCCCGAGATCCTGCCCGAGGAGCTGCGGCGGCAGCTGAACCTGGTGGAACGGGCCCAGGCCCTGCGGGACATCCACTTCCCGCCCGACGCCGAGGCGTGGCAGGCCGCCCGCCGGCGCCTGGCCTTCGAGGAATGGTTCGTCATGCAGGTGGCCCTGGCCCGGGTGCGCAGCCAGCAGCAGCAAGAACCCGGCCGGGCCCACCGGCCCGACGGTCCCCGGGTGGCCCGCTTCCTGGCGGCCCTGCCCTTCGAGCTCACCCCGGCCCAGCGCCGCGTGCTGGACGAGATCCGGGCCGACATGGAAGCGCCGCGGCCCATGCGGCGGCTGGTCCAGGGCGACGTGGGCTCGGGCAAGACGGTGATCGCGGCCTGGGCCATGGTGAAGGCGGTGGAGAGCGGTGCCCAGGCGGCCTTGATGGCCCCCACGGAGATCCTGGCCGAGCAGCACGCCCGGCGGCTGCAGCAGCTGCTGGCCCCGGCGGGGATTCCTGTGGTGCTGCTGGTGGGCAGCCAGCCGGCCGCCGACCGCGAGCGGGTGCTCCAGGGGCTGGCCACGGGCCAGTGGCCGGTGGTGGTGGGCACCCACGCCTTGATCCAGGAGAACGTCCGCTTCCGCGACCTGGGCCTGGTGATCATCGACGAGCAGCACCGCTTTGGCGTCCGCCAGCGGGCCCTGCTCCAGGACAAGGGCCGGCGGCCGGACCTGCTGGTCATGACGGCCACGCCCATTCCGCGGACGCTGGCCCTGACCCTCTACGGCGATCTGGACGTGTCGGTCATCGACCAGTTGCCGCCGGGTCGCCAGCCCGTCCGCACCGTGTGGCTGCGGGGCCGGCAGCGCCGCAAGGCGTACGACCTTCTGGCGGCCCGGGTGGCGGCCGGCGAGCAGGGGTACGTGGTTTGCCCCCTGGTGGACGATCCTGCCGCCGGGCCGGCAGGCGACGGCCCGGGCTCCGGCGGCCAGGCGGCCGGCGGGGAGGGGCCGGCGCCAGGACCCGGAGGGGCTCCGGAGGATGCAGAGCACAAGGCGGTCACCACCTGGGCCGAGTACGTGGCCCGGCGCTATCCCCGGCTGCGCGTGGGGATCCTCCACGGCCGGATGCCGGGGCCCGAGAAGGAACGGGTCATGCGGGCCTTCGAGCGGCGGGCGCTGGACGTGCTGGTGGCCACCACGGTCATCGAGGTGGGGGTCGACGTCCCCAACGCGACGGTCATGATCATCGAGGGGGCCGACCGCTTCGGGCTGGCCCAGCTGCACCAGCTGCGCGGCCGGGTGGGGCGGGGATCCAAGGAGTCCCTGTGCATCCTGGTGGCCGACCCGGCCAGCGCCGAGGGCCGGATGCGGCTCGAGGCCCTCTGCCGCAGCCAGAGCGGTTTCGACATCGCCGAGTTCGACCTCCAGCTGCGGGGGCCGGGCGACTTCTTCGGCACCCGCCAGCACGGCCTGCCCGCCCTGCGCATCGCCGACCCGGTGAAGGACGCGGGCCTGCTGCGCCTGGCCCGGGAGGCCGCCCGCCGCCTGCTGGAGCGGGACCCGGGTCTGGATGCGCCGGCCCACCGCTCCCTGCGGGAGGAAGTGGTGGCCCGCTACGGGGAGTTTCTGGCCGAGGCCCGGGCCCTCTGGAGCTAGGCCCGTCCAGGGGGATCCAGGGAAGGCGGGTGCCGGCCGGGCGTCAGGGCCGGCCGGCGGCCCGGGGCCCGGGCCGCCGGGCCAGGAGGGCCGTGACCATGCCCAGGATCCCGGCGCCGGCCAGCACCCCGTACATCACGGAAAAGGACCAGGTCTCCAGGATCCAGCCCAGTACCGCCAGCCCGGCGCCCACCCCCAGGTCGATGGCATTGGCCAGCCACCCCGCCGCCAGGCCGCGGCGGTGGGCCGGAGCCCCGCCCACCGCCGCCGTCACCAGCGCCGTGTGGGCGATGCCGTAGCCCGCCGCCAGGACCGCCGCGGCGCCGTAGACCGCCGTCACCGGTGCAGCCGCGGCCAGCGCCCCTTCGCCCGCTGCCATCAGGCCGAAGCCCAGGACCAGCAGCCGGTGGGCCAGGGACGGGGCGGCAGCTTCCAATCCGCCGCCGGCCCGCCGGTCGAGCCAGCTGCCGGCAGCGTAGCGCGCCCCCATGGCCACCAGGGCGAAAAGGGCCAGCCAGCCGCCCGCCCAGAATCCGGCCCCCTGGGCATGGAGCACGGTCAGGTTCAGGGCGGCGCCGAAGATCATGCCCGTCAGGGTACCCAGCACGAGAAAGGACCCGGGCAGCGGCAGCCGCCCGGCGCGGTGGGGTGCCCCGCCGGTGGCGACCTCCTGTGCGGTGGCGGGAACCGCCGGTGCCCCCCGGGGGTCCCTGGTGGAGGCGGGCCCGGCCATGGCGGCCGGATGCGCGGTGCCGGCAGCCGGGGACGGGGGCCCCTCCGGTCCGGCGCCGGCGTTGGCTTCGGGGGCGGGTTGAGCCCGAGGGGAAGGGCCTGCCCCGCCTACGGCCGGAACGGGCGGCCCCCCGGCGGCGGCCGCCCCGTGGCCCGGGCGGCGCGCCGCCGGGTTCCCGGGCTCCCGCCGGGTGCGGGCCGGTCCGGCCAGCGCCAGCGCCAGGGCCATGGCCACGACCGCTGCCGTGCCGGCGAACAGGCCCGTTCGTCCCAGGTGATGCCACGCCCACTCGCCCAGGTTGGTCCCGGCCAGGACGCCGCCGGTGTCGGCCAGCCCCTGCAGGGCCAGGGCCCGGGCCCGCTGGGCCGGTGGGGCCAGCGCCGCCATCAGGGCCTGGCTGGAGACCACCAGGCCCGCCAGGGAGGTACCCTGGAGGGTGCGGGCGGCGAGTTCGGCGGCGGGGTTGCGGGAGACGGCGAAGAGAAGGGCGCCGGCTAGCCCTGCCCCCAGGCTGGCCACGAGCAGCGGCCGGTGACCGCGGCGATCGCCCCAGGCGGCCAGGAAGGGCCGCTGGAGCATGGCGGACAGGCCCATCCATCCCACCAGGAAGCCGATCCAGCCTTCGCCGGCCCCGCCGGCGGCCAGGGCCAGGGGCAGGCCGGTGGCGAGCATGTCCAGGGAGATGAAATACAGCCAGGCGACGGCGGCAATGACGTAGACGGCTGCTGGCAAGAGGGCCACCTCCGGCAAACATCCGCCCACGTTCGCTCCCGCCGTGCCGGGTTCCTGCCGGAGGCCGGGGCGGCCCGGTGGGGGGCGGCCCCGCGGTCAGGGCCGGTCCGGGTTCGGCAAGCCGGGAAAGGCAGGCGGGCGCCTCCGTGCCGGCCGGTCCAGCGGGTCGTGGCGGGGGCCGCGTCCCGGAGGCAGGCTCAGCCGCCTCCTGCCGGTGTGCTCAGGCGAAGACGGGGGAGAGGTCGATCTCGTCGATCCGCGGGTGCAGGGCGGCGTTGAGGCCGCTGGCCACCACCGTGGCCATCTCCTCGACGAAGACGTCGATCTCCTTGGGGGTCACCATCAGGTCGCCCACGGCCGGTCCCAGCACCTCTTCGATCAGCCGCCGCTTGTCCGCCTCGGGCATCTGCCCCAGGGTGCGGAAGAGGGTGGACTGGGACTGCAGGGACCGGGTCAGGGCGTCCAGGGTGTCGTAGGCGATGGTGTGGGCATGGACCACCGTAGGCACCCCGATGGCGATGACCGGGATCCCCAGGGTCTCCCGGGTCACCGCCGCCCGGTGGTTGCCCACCCCCGAACCGGGGTGGATGCCCGTATCGGCGATCTGGACGGTGGTCATGATGCGCTCGATGTTGCGGGCGGCCAGGGCGTCCACGGCGATGACCATGTCGGGCCGGATCTGCTGCACGATGCCGCGGATGACGTCGCCCGTCTCGATGCCCGTCAGCCCCAGCACGCCAGGAGCCAGGGCGGCCACGGAGCGCAGGCCGCCCTTGAGATCTTCTGGCACGTACTCCTGCAGGTGGCGGGTGACCAGCAGGCGGTGGACCACCTCAGGCCCCAGGGAATCGGGCGTGGCGTTCCAGTTGCCCAGGCCGACGACAAAGAAGGAGGCATCGGGCCGGTCCGGCAGCATGGCCGCCAGCTCCCGGGCCAGTACGTTGGCGACCCGCTCCTGCAGTTCCCGGTCCCGCTTGCGAAAGCCCGGTGATTCGATGGTGACGTACCGGCCGGGGGGCTTCCCCAGGCGGCGCGCCGCCTCGGGGCTCGTGACCGTGACCCGGGTGACCAGGTAGCCCTGGCCGCGCTCTTCCTCCACCTGGACCCCGGGCATCGGCTGGGAGGTGCCGATGGCCTCCAGGGCCAGGTCGGTGCGGACGAACCCGGCCGGGTTGCCCCCGGCCAGGTTGCCGGGACCGCCGGCGGCAAGGGACGGGGCCGCCGGCGGCGCATCCCCGGCCTGCGCGGCGGCGGCCGGTGGGGCTGACAGGTCCGGGCCTGCCGCCATCCCTGGGCCGCTGCCACCCCAGGGCACCCCACCCGCCCCCGGGCGCGCCGCGTTCCAGCCCGCACCGCGCCGGCGTTCAGCCATCCGCTCCAGGTTGCCGCGTTCCCCCTGGACCCTTCTGTCCCGCGGTCCCGTCACCGGGCCATCCCTCCGTTTCCGCCTCTTTAAGGTCTCCCGGGGTCACGGGCCCTTATCCCGGCCCGTCCTGGTTGGGCCCCGCGTCGCTGGGCACGGGGCGCCGGCCGGGCGGCGCCAAGCCGGCCCCGGGGGAGGAAGACGGCGCCCCAGGGGCCACGGCGCGCGGCGGCCTGCTGCGGGCTCGCCGCCCGGCGCCCCGGATGCCCCGCCGGCAGGCCGAGGGGCCGCATGGAGCGCGGGCGCGCCGCCTTGCAGCGGACCCGCCGCCCGGGGCACGAGCGTGCCGTGCGGGGCGAGGGCGCCAGGCCCGATCGGCTCCCCACGTTCCCGCTGTGGGCCCTGCGGTCTCCCGCTATGGGACTGTACCCGCGGTCTGGACGCCGTGCCAGAGAGTGGCGTGCCACCCGCCAGAACCGCCGGGCAGACTATGCCCGTTGATGGGCGGTCGCCACCGGCCGCTTCTTGTTGCGGGCAGCCTGCCCGCAGCCGCTGGCGGGGAGCCTGCCCGCCAGCCGCGCCCCTGGCGGGCGGCAAGCCAGCGGCCGTGACGGCGGCGGCCGCCGCCGGCCGTGACCGGGAAGGGAGGTGAGACCCGTGCAGAAGCGCTTGGGCCTGGCCTTTGCCGTCCTGTGCAGCGTGCCCTTCGTCATGGTCCTCAGCAATTCCATGCTGATCCCCGTGCTGCCCATGATGCGCGAGGCCATGGACCGGACCCTGTTCCAGATTGGGCTCATCATCACCGCCTTCTCCGTGCCGGCGGGGCTGTTCATCCCCATCGGCGGCTACCTTTCGGACCGGTGGGGCCGCAAGACGGTGATGATCCCCGGCCTGGTGGGGTTCGGACTGGGGGGCCTGGCAGCCGGCCTGGCGCCCCTCTTCGCCCGCGATCCCTACGGGTGGATCCTGGCGGGCCGGGTGCTGCAGGGACTTTCGGCCGGGGGGATGTACCAGGTGGCGCTGGCGGCGGCGGGCGACATGTTCCAAGGGGGTGCCCGTACCCGGGCCATGGGCATCCTGGAGGCCAGCAACGGGCTGGGCAAGATCGCCAGTCCCATTCTCGGGTCGGCCCTGTCGCTGCTGGCCTGGTATGCCCCCTTCTTCGCCTACCCGGCCCTGGCCGCCCTCTCCGCCCTGGGCCTGTGGTGGCTGGTGCCCGAACCGCAGCGCCCGGGGGAAGCGCCGGCGCCGGGGCCCTACCTGCGGCGCATGGGCCGGATCTTCCAGGCCAAGGGTGCCTCCCTGGCCGTCTCCTTTCTAGCGGGCTTCACCGCGCTGTTCATGCTCTTCGGCTTGCTCAGCGTGTATTCCGACTTGCTGGAGCGGCCCTTCGGCATCCGGGGATTCGTCAAGGGCCTGGTGGTGGCGATCCCCGTGGCGGTGGCGACCATCACCGCCTACGTCAGCGGCATCGTCCTCCAGGAAAGGCTGTCCCGGTACCTCAAGGCGGTGGTGGTGACGGGGCTGGCGATCCTGGCCCTGGGGACGGCCGCCCTCTTCCTGACCCGCCAGCTGGTTCCCATGGTGGCGGCCATCAGCGTCATGGGCCTGGGGTACGGCCTGGCGCTACCCGCCCTCAACACCCTGATCACCAGTTCGGTTGAGTCGGCCGAGCGCGGGGGGGTGACCGCCCTCTACGGCACCGTTCGCTTCTTCGGAGCGGCTCTGGGGCCGCCGGCCTTCGGCCTGCTGCTCCCCCTGGGCCGGGCGGCCATGTACCTGGGGAGTGCTGCAGCTGTCGCCGCCGTGCTGGGGCTGGTGGCCGCGTTCCTGCGCCAGGACGTGCTGCTAGAGCCCTTGCCCGCGCGGGCGGGCGACCGGCCGGCCGGAGCCCGGGCCCGGGCCGGAGGCGGGCTCCGGGATCCGCGGGCGGGGAGGTCCCTCCCGGAAAACGGCGGGCCGCCGGGCCGCCGGGGCGGCGCCGGGGCCGGAGGGACGCCCCGTCCCGCCGTGGCTCCGGCCCGCCCTGGGCTCCACCACGCCCCGGGTGCGGCTGCGGCGGCGGTGCCGGGGCGCGACGGCCTGGCCACGGACGCGGTCCCCGCCGGCGGCCGGGCCGGCCACCCGGGAGCACCGGGCGCCCCGCGCCGCGGGACGGGAAGGAGCGGGATCCCGCCCATCCCCCTGGGCCCCTGGAGCCGGGTGCGCAGCTCCTTCCCGCCCCGGCAAGGGATGAGTCCCGCTTCCTGAGCACCCGCTTCATGGGCCAAGGGCAAAGGAGGGAGAACAACGTGCTAAGCCATAAGGAGCTTCTCAACCTGCCGGACCTGCTGAATGCCCATGCGGCCATGATCGAGAAGGCCGAGGCAGAGCAGGCCATGTGCCAGGACGAGCAGCTGCGCCAGATCCTGCAGCGCCACAGCCAGGTCTACCGGCGGCACTACGGGCAGCTCCAGTGGATGCTGGACCGGGCCCGGGGCCAGGGCGCGGCCCAACCCCCCGCCGGCCACTACCACGGCGATGCCCGCTGGGTCCACGGCAACGGTCAGGCGACCCAGGGCTTTCCGTCCTTCGAACCGTACCGGCCGCCGGCGCCCCAGGGCCACCGGGTCAGCGACCGCACCCTGGCGGTGGGTTGCCTGGAGATGAACAAGCACGCCTGCCTGGCCACCACATGGACGGCCCTGGAGGCCGCCCACCCCGAGGCCCGGCGGGCCCTGCTGGACATCGCCCGGGACCACGCCGAGATGGCCTTCGAGCTCTTCCGGTATCTCCAGCAGCGCAACTGGTACGCCGTTCCCCAGGCCCCGGCGGAGATGGCTCGTCAAGTGGCCCAGGGCTTTCCGGGGGGCTATGCGGGTGCCGCCGCGCCGGGGACCCTGGGCCCGGCGGGTGCCTGGGCGCGCTAGGCGGCGAAGGGCTGCGGCTATGGCTGTGCCCGGCCGGCCGCCATCCCGCCCGTGGCCAGGAGGCTGCCGCGACAGGCGGCAGCCTCTGTCCTGGCCCGTCGGTCCTGTTCCGACCCCCTGGACCGGGGGCCGGCCGGGTCGGGGCCGCTGGACACAAAGCAAGCGGCGGGGCGCTGGCGCGACCCCGCCGCTTGCCGGGAGAGGAGAAACCGGAGGAAGAGCCTTGGGGAGGATCCGTGACGGATTGGCCTCCGCAGCTCTTGCAGTCGATAATATGGAGGAGCCGGGCGGCCCTTATTCACCGCAGGACGGGCGCCGGCCCATGGCAATTTCAGGGAGGACGGGTGGTGCGCGTCACGGGAGGCCGCTGGCGCGGCCGGCCCCTCAAGGTCCCGGCCGGGCGGCAGGTTCGTCCCACCACGGACCGGGTGCGCCAGGCGCTGTTCAACATCCTGGGGCGGGCGGTGGAAGGGGCCCGGGTCCTCGATCTCTTTGCGGGGACCGGCAGCCTGGCCATCGAAGCCCTGAGCCGGGGGGCACGGGAGGCTCTGTGCATCGAGTCCGATCCCCGGGTGGTGGCCGTCCTCAAAGCGAACCTGCACGCCGTGGGCGCGGGCGCCGGCGCGGCCGTCTGGCGGCAGGATGTCTTCGCCGCCGTTGCGAAACTTGCGGGCGGTTCCCGGGTCTTCGATCTGATCCTGGCCGATCCGCCCTATCGCCAGGGACTGGCGGCCCGGGTGGTGGCCGCCGTCGGGGATGGACGGCTGCTGGCGCCCGGCGGCCGGCTGGTGGTGGAGCACGATCCCCGGGAAGTCCTGCCGGACGGGGTCGCCGGGCTGGAGTGCGCCGACCGGCGCCGGTACGGCGACACGGCCCTGAGCTTTTACGTTTTGCCTGCCAGGAAAGGAGAGTCCCATGACCATCGCCCTCTGCCCGGGGAGCTTTGACCCGATCACCAACGGGCATCTGGACATCATCGAGCGGGCCAGCCGCCTGTTCGACCAGGTGCTGGTCACCGTGTTCATCAACTCGTCCAAGCAGCCCTGGTTCACGCCGGAGGAGCGGGTCGAGCTGGCCCGCCAGGCGACGGCCCACCTGCCCAACGTCTCCGTCGATGCCTATGACGGGCTGCTGGTGGAGTACGCCCGCCGCAAGGGCGCGCGGGTGATCGTCAAGGGGCTGCGGGCGGTCTCGGATTTCGAGTACGAGTTCCAGATGGCGCAGATCAACAAGCAGCTGGCCGGGGAGCTGGAGACGTTGTTCATGATGACCCGGCCGGAGAACGCCTACCTGAGTTCCAGCATCGTCAAGGAACTGGCCCGTTACGGGGTGGATCCGGCGGGCCTGGTCCCTGACGTGGTGCGGCCGGCCCTGGCCGCCCGGGCCGCCGAGCGGAGGAGGCGATGACGGTGGCGGATCACGAGCCCGCCCCGGAACGGGACCTGTACGTGCTCATCCGCGACTTCGAGCAGTTCGTCCATCATGCCAGCCGCGTGCCCCTGACGGGCAAGGTGATCCTGGATGAGGACGACGTCTACTCGTTCCTCGACCACCTGCGGCGCCTGGTGCCGGAGGAGATCGACCGGGCCCGCCGGCTGCTGGCCGACCGGGACCGGCTGCTGGAGCAGGCCCGGGCCGAGGCGGAGGCCATGGTGAAGCAGGCCAGCAGCTACGTGGAGCGCATGGCCCGGGAATCGGAGATCACCCGCAAGGCGGAAGAACAGGCCCGGCGGATGCTGGCCCAGGCGGAGGCCCGCTCGCGGGAGGTGCGGGCCTCTGCCAATGCCTACGCCGCCGACGTCCTGGACCGCCTGGAAGGGATCCTGCGCAAGGCGCTGGCCGCCGTGGCCGAGGGCCGGCAAGAACTGCAGGCCACCCTGCGGTCCGCCTCCCACCCTTCCGGGACGGCGGCCCGGGAAGCGGCTCCCACCCGGGAGGAGGAAGGGGTGGAGGATCCGGACGGCCAAGGGGCCGGCTGGGACGAGGAGGGCGGCGACTAGGGCGGCGGCTGGGCGGCCACGCCGGTGCAGCCATGGCGCATTCGCCGTACCGGCGCGGCCGTGGCCGGAGGGGGCCGGCGGGGCTCCCTGCGGCCCCCGGTCGTCAGCGCAAGCCCGACGCGGCGCGGGCGCGCAACAGCTGGGTCACCGCTGCCACGGCAGCCAGGGCGCCCACCGCCACCAGGAAGTGGAAGGCTCCCGCCACCAGCCGGCCCAGCCACGGCAGGGGGCCCGGCGCCGCCCAGGCCAGGGCCGGCAGGAAGGCGGGCGCGGCCACGGGAAACCAGGCCATCCACAAGGCGGTCAGGGCCCCGGCGGCGACGGCATGGAAGGCCCGCGCCGCGATGTAGGGGCCGATGCTCAAGCCGGTGCCCTGGATGATGGCCGCCACCTGGGCGTGGACGGAAAGCCCGCTCCAGGCGATGACGGCGCCGGCGATGACCAGGCGGTCGAAGAGGGGAGCCGGGGCCTGGGCGGCGGCCTGGGTGCCCAGGGTCAATTCGAACAGGCCGCTGATCAGGGACCGGGTCAGGGAAGGATCCAGGCCCAGGGGGTGCAGGACCAGGAGGAACAGGCCGCCGACGGCGGTCAGGATGCCGGCCCGGTCCAGCACCTGGATCACCACCGACATCAGGATGATCAGCCCGCCCACAAGAAGCAGCGTATTGATGGAATCGCGGACCGCGTCCCCCAGCACCTGGCCGAAGGGGCGGCCGTCTTCCCGGCGGGCGCGGACCATGGCGCGCCAGGCCCGGGCCAGCAGCCACCCTTCCTCCCCGTCCAGGGCTTCGCTGCGGTCGCTGCCGCCGCGCCAGAAGCGCAGGGCCAGGCCGGTGGCCAGCGCGCCCAGATAGTGGCCCGCCATGATGGGGCCCGCCACGGACGCCGTGCTGAACATGCCCACGGCCACGGCCCCTGCCATGAACAGCGGGTCGGCGGTGTTGCTGAAGCTCATGAGCCGCTCGGCCTCGGTCTTGCTGAGCAGCCCCTGCCGGCGCATCCGGGCGGTGATCACCGCACCCAGGGGATAGCCGCTGGCCAGGCCGACGGCCACCACGAAGGCCCCCGTGCCGGGGACGTTGAACAGGGGGCGCATGAAGGGCTCCATCAGGACGCCCATGAAGTGGACCACGCCAAGGGCCATGAGGATCTGGGCGCCGATGAAGAAGGGCAGCAGGGCCGGGAAGACCACGTCCCACCAGACCTTGAGTCCGGCCACGGCGGCCGCGAAGGCCGTCTCGGGATACACCACCATGGCGAGCACCAGGCCCACCACGGCGGCCACCAGCAAATGGGTAAGGGGTGACTCGCGCACGGGCATTCCCCCGCACCGGACCCGCCCCACTCCCCGGCGCCCGGGCACCGGGACGCAACCGCCGCCGCGGTACCTCCGGGAGGGCGGCGCACCGGCACGGCGGCCGGGGTGCCGCGGGTTCCTCCGGCAAGAGGCCCGGGCATGCCACGGGGTGGGGCGCACCAGCATGTATATGGACGGCCCGGAGGCGGTATACCGGGGTGCCCCGGGCCCGGGGCGGGACCGGCCCGGATGGCGCATACGGGCGGAACAGAGGCGGCGGCTGCAGAGGGAGGCGACGCGAGGGTGGACGGGAGGCCGTGGCCAAGGGGCCGAACCCCGGCCAGGCCCGGCCGGCAACGGGAGGGCAGCGGCCGGGAGCCCGGCGGGCGTGCCGGGCCGCCTGGCGTCTCCGGCCCGGGGGCAGGCGGTGGTGGCGCGAGGCCGGCCGGTCCCGGGGGCGGGCAGGGCCGTGCCGGTGGGGGAGGGCGCGTCGCCGGCGGCCCGGCAGGCCACCCGCGGCCGGCGCCGGCGGGGCCCGGCCCGGCGGGACGTGCGCCGGTGCCGCGGCCCGTCCCCAGGCTGGGGCGGTTTCTGGCCGTCCTGGTCGCGGCGGGGTTGCTGGGGTTTGGGGCGGCACGCCTGCCCACCCCCTGGCTTGTGGTGGAGCCTGGCCTGGCCGTGCCGGTGCCCGTGCAAGTGGTGCGCCCCCCAGGCACGCGCCCGGTGGTGACGACCCCCTTCTGGCTGGTCACCGTGGCGGCCCGCCCCGCCCGGCTGGGCGACGCCTGGACGGTGCTGCGCGATCCCGCGCGCAGCCTGGTCACGGCCCGGGCCCTGGGCGGGGATTCCCTGGACGAGGTGATGGCCGCCCAGCGCGCCGCCCTGGCCGCCAGCAAGGAGGCGGCCGCCGCTGCGGCCGCGGGGCTCATGGGGGTGGAACCCGGTACGGTGGCCGGGTTCCCCCTCCCCCCGGCCATTGCCGGTCCCTCCGGGGGCCTGGCCCTGGGCCTGGCGGCGGTGGACGCCCTTGCTCCCGGGGACCTGGCCGGCGGGCGCCGGGTGGGCGCCACGGGCACCCTATCTCCCGACGGCCGGGTAGGGCCCGTGGAAGGGGTGGAGCAGAAGTGGCGGGCGGCGGCCAGGGCGGGCCTGGACGTGCTGTTCGTGCCGGCTCGGGCGCCCGGCCCGGCACCGGGCAGCGCGCCCATGGTGGTGCGGGTATCGACCCTGGCGGCCGCCGTGGCCTGGCTTTGCCAGCAGGGGGGCCAGGGCCCGCCGTGTGACTGAAGGGCCAGCGCAACGCGATGAAGGGGGAACCGGCAGGGCCTGCCTCCGCGCCGGGAACCGCCGGCCCTGGGGACCGGCAGTACCGGGCGGAGCGGTCTTTTGACACCCCTGCCGCGCCTTTCTATAATGATCCCGTTGTGTAGCGAGGGACGAGGAACATGGCCGATCCGCTGGTCATCGACGTGGAAGCCCTGACCCGGCAGCGCGGGCTGCAGTCGACGGGCACCGTGGTGGCGCCCATCGAGCCCATTTCCGTGCCGGGCGGCGACATCGCCGCCCATGGGCCCATCCGGTTGCATTACCGGCTGACCCACACGGGCGAGGGCCGCATCTGGCTGGAAGCGGACCTGGCCGCCCGGGCCCGGCTGACCTGCGATCGCTGTCTCGACTCCTTCGAGGCGAACCTGCACACCCGCTACGAGGAGGAGTTCCTGCCCCGGCCGCCGGGTGCCGGCGCCGGGGACGAGCCCGAGGATGCGGGCGACACGCGGGTGGCCTACTACGACAACCACCAGGTGGACCTGCGGGAGGGGATCCGCCAGAACCTGATCCTGGCGGTGCCCGCCAAGCAGCTTTGCCGGTGGGGGTGCCGCGGCCTCTGTCCCCGCTGCGGCAAGAACCTGAACGAAGGGCCCTGCGACTGCCGGGACGAGGACCTGGACCCCCGGCTGGCGGCCCTGGACCAGTGGTTGCGCGAGCACGGCAAGGGGGAGGAAGGGGATCATGGCGGTTCCGAAGCATAAGACGTCCAAGTCCCGCCGGGACAAGCGGCGGACCCACTGGAAGCTGTCGGCCCCGGCGGTGGTGGAGTGCCCGCAGTGCCACCAGCCCAAGCGGCCGCACCGGGTATGCCCCAACTGCGGCTACTACGACGGCCGGGTGGCGGTGCAGAAGGAATCCTGACGAGGCATCCTGACGCCGGACGGGCCCAGGATCGTGGCCGGTGCCGCGGGCGGCCTGGGCCCCGGTTGCGAGGGTGAAGCCGGATGGGCCGGTGGGGCCATCCGGTTTTTGTTTTCGCGTGGGGTGGCCGCGCCCGCGTGGCCGAGCCCGGGTTGCCATGGGGGCGCGGCCTGGAAGCCATTTCCCGGCTTGGCACGGCGGGTGGCCTCGCGTATACTGGCGGTAGTTTTGTCCGGGTTATAAGGGCAGGTCTTAACACCGGAGGTTATGACCAGGTGGGAAATACGCGACCGCCCCTGAACTTGACCGTGCCCTCCGGTCCGTCCGGGTCGCCGCCGGAGACCCCGGCCGGGTCCCCGCGTCGCGGGCTGCCCGGATCCGCCGGCGGTCGCGACTCCCGCGCCACGCGGCAGGCCCGGCTGGTGCAGGTTCTCCAGGAGAACCCCTTCCTGACCGACGAGGAACTGGCCGAGCGCTTTCACGTCAGCGTGGCCACCATCCGCCTGGACCGCATGCGCCTGGGGATTCCGGCGGTGCGGGAGCGGGTGCGGGCTGTGGCGGAACGGGTCCACGGCCGCGTCCGCGCCCTGCCCCTCCAGGAGATCGTGGGCGAGCTGGTCGACCTGGAGCTGGGCAAGTTCGGCATCTCCATCCTCGAGACCACCCCCGAGATGGCCTTCGCCCGCACCCGCCTGGTCCGCAGCCAGTACATCCTGGCCCAGGCCGACTCCCTGGCCCTGGCCGTGGTGGATGCCGAGCTGGCCTGCATCTCCGTCGCCAACATCAAATACAAGAAGCCCGTCCAGGTCGGGCAGCGCCTGGTCGCCAGGGCGGTGGTGCTGCGCCACCGGCGGGACGGGGAACCGGTGGTGCTGGTGCAGACCCGGGCCGGCGACGAGACGGTCTTCCGGGGCAAGTTCGTCGTCCAGGTGCTGGCAGGTCCGGGGGCAGGACCCCGCGCGGCCGGGCCCCGGAAGTCCGGGGCGGAAGCTGCGGGCGGCGCCGGCTCCGGTGACGGGCGAGGGGAGGTGGAGCCGTGACGGGGACGGATCCGGGGATGCCGCGCCGGTGGCGGGTGGCCGTGGACGTCATGGGCGGCGACGGCGCGCCCTCGGTGCCCGTGGCGGCCGGCCTGGCCGCCGCGGCCCGGTGGCCGGTGGACATCCTCTGGCTGGGCCCCCAGGAGCGGGTGGCGGCGGAACTGCGCCGCCAGGGCGCAGGCTCGCCGCCGCCCGGCCGGATCGTCCACGCCTCCCAGGTGATCGAGGCCGGCGATTCGCCGGTGGCGGCCCTGCGGCGCAAGCAGGACTCGTCCATCGCCGTGGGCATGCGCCTGCTGCGGGAGGGGGAGGCCGACGCCTTCGTCTCGGCGGGCAGCACCGGTGCCCTGATGGCCGCCGGCAAGCTCATGCTGGGGACCCTGCCGGGGGTGGCCCGCCCGGCCCTGGCCGCCGTGCTGCCCACCCTGGACGGCCGCGGTTTCCTCATGCTGGATCTGGGCGCCAGTGCGGAAGCCGATCCCGAGCAGCTGGTCCAGTACGCCGTCATGGGTGCCGTCTATGCGCGGGAGGTGCTGGAGCGGCCCTCCCCGCGGGTGGCCCTGCTGAACATCGGCAGCGAGGCCGGCAAGGGGAACCGGCTCTACCGCGAGACCTATGAGCGCCTGGCCTCCAGCGGGCTCCCCTTCGCCGGCAACGTGGAGGCCCGCGAGCTCTTCGCCGGCAAGGCGGATGTGGTGGTTTGCGACGGTTTTACCGGCAACGTCGCCCTCAAGGCCATGGAGGGTGCAGGAGAGGCCTGCTGGAAGCTGCTCAAGGCCGAGGTGGCGCGCCGGCCTCTCGCCCGGGTCGCCGCCCTGCTGCTGCGCCCCGTCCTTCTGGGCGTGCGCCGGCGGCTGGATTACGGCGAGTACGGCGCGGCGCTCTTCCTGGGCCTTGACGGCCTGGTGTTCAAGTGTCATGGCTCGTCGGACGCCCGGGCCCTGGCCAACGGCATCGGGGTGGCGGTGAAGGCGTGCCAGGGACGCCTGCTCCACCGCATCGGCGAGTCCATCGGCAAGGAGGACGGTGAAGCCCTTGGTCGCGGCCGGTAGAGGGGTGACCATCGCCGGCATCGGCGCCTGCGTGCCGCCGGTGGTGGTGACCAACGACCACCTGGCTGAGGTGGTGGAGACGGACGACGAATGGATCCGCACCCGCACGGGGATCCGCCAGCGGCGGGTGGCCGATCCGGACACCGCCACGTCCGACCTGGCGGAGGTGGCAGCCCGGCGGGCCCTGGAGGAGGCCCAGGTCCGCCCGGAGCAGGTGGACCTGATCATCGTCGCCACGGTGACGCCGGACATGCCCTTCCCGTCGACGGCCTGCCTGCTGCAGGACCGCCTGGGCGCCACGCGCGCGGCCGGGTTCGACCTGGAAGCGGCCTGCTCGGGATTCGTCTATGCCCTGGCGGCGGGAGCCCAGTTCGTGGCGGCGGGTCTCTACGACACCGTGCTGGTGGTGGGGGCCGAGACCCTGTCCAAGATCATCGACTGGAGCGACCGGCGCACCTGCGTGCTGCTGGGTGACGGCGCGGGCGCGGCGGTCTTGCGCCCGGCGCCTCCCGGCGAGGGCATCCTGGGCCTCTACCTGGGCGCCGACGGCTCGGGAGGGGACCTGCTCAAGCAGCCGGCCGGCGGGTCGCGCCTCCCGGCGTCGTCCGAGACCGTGGCCCGGGGCCTCCACTACGTGCAGATGAACGGCCGGGAGGTCTTCAAGTTCGCGGTCAAGACCATGGGGGACGCCGCCCAGGCCGCCCTGGCCCAGGCCGGCCTGCGCTTTGAGGACGTGGACCTGTACATACCCCACCAGGCCAACTACCGCATCATCGAATCGTCGGCCCGGCGGTTCGACCTTCCCCTGGACCGGGTGGTGGTGAACATCGACCGCTACGGCAACACCTCGGCGGCTTCCATCCCCGTGGCCCTGGACGAGGCCCTGTCCGCAGGCCGCGTGCGCGCAGGGCAGACGGTGCTGCTGGTCGCCTTCGGCGGCGGCCTGACCTGGGGGGCCGCCGTCGTCCGCTGGGGCTATGACCGGCCCGCGGCCCGGCCGCTGGAGATGCCGGGCCGGCAGCCCGAGTACGGCCTGCCCGCCTGGATTCGCGAGCAGGCGGCCCGGGGCCGGGCGCGGCTGGACGGGACGAACCCGGCCCGGCCGGCCGGCGCTCCACCCGCAGCCCGGGCCGCCCTGGATCCGGCGGCGGTGGCCGCGGCCGGCGGGGCCGGGGGCGGACCGGCCCCGGGGGGTGAGCAGGCGCCATGAGCGGCACCGCCGTGGTGTTCCCCGGCCAGGGCGCCCAGTACGTGGGCATGGGCAAGGACCTCTACGAGCAGTTCCCCGAGGCCCGGGAGGTCTTCGCGGAGGCTTCGGCCGCCGCCGGCTTCGACGTGGCCCGTCTCTGCTTCGAAGGCCCGGAGGACCAGCTGCAGCTGACCGAGTTCCAGCAGCCCGCCTTGCTGGCGGTGGGCGTTGCCTGCTGGCGGGTGCTGGCCGCCCGCGGGCTGGAGCCCGCCATGGCGGCAGGCCTCTCCCTGGGCGAGTACGGGGCCCTGGTGGCGGCGGGGGTGCTGGAGCTGGCCGATGCGGCCCGGGTGGTGCGGTTGCGGGGCAAGTTCATGCAGGAGGCGGTCCCGCCGGGCGAAGGGGCCATGGCCGCCCTGCTGGGCCTGGAGGCCGGCACCGTGGAGAACATCTGCCGCCAGGTGATGGACGCGGGCGCCGGGGTGGTGGAACCCGCCAACTACAATTGTCCCGGCCAGATCGTGGTGGCCGGCCAGCGGGCCGCCGTGGAGGCGGCGGTGGAGCGGGCCCGGGCGGCCGGGGCCCGCCGGGCGGTGCTCCTGCCCGTCAGCGCGCCCTTCCACTGCCGGCTGATGGAACCGGCCGCCCGGCGGCTGGCCGGTGTCCTGGCGGAGGTGCCCTTCCGGCCGGCCCGCATCCCGGTGGTGGCCAACGTGACGGCCGAGCCGGTGACGGACCCGGAGCGGATCCGGGAGCTTTTGGTCCAGCAGGTTGACCACCCCGTGCGCTGGGAGCAGTCGGTGCGCCGGATGCAACGGGAAGGGATCACGCGGCTGGTGGAGATGGGGCCCGGCAAGACCCTCACGGGTTTCGCCCGGCGCATCGACAAGCACCTGGAGGCCGTCGCCGCCGGCACTGCGGAGGAAATCCTGGCGCTGGTTGCCCCTCCGGAAGGGGGTTTGCTAGCATGAACCTTGATCGCCGGACGGCCCTGGTGACGGGTGGCTCCCGCGGCATCGGGCGGGCCATCGCGGAGGCGCTGGCCGCGGCGGGGGCCCGGGTCGCCCTCAACTACCGGTCCTCGGCGGCCGCCGCCGAGGAGGTGGTCGCCGCGATCCGGGACCGGGGCGGCGAAGCCGTGGCCTTCCAGGCGGACGTGGCCGACGGGGATCAGGCCACGCGCCTGGTGGAGCAGGCGGCCGATGCCTTCGGTGGGCGCCTGGACATCCTGGTCAACAACGCCGGCATCACCCGGGACGGCCTGATCCTGCGGATGAAGCCGGAACAGTGGGACGAGGTGCTGAACACCAACCTGCGCAGCCTGTTCTTCACCTGCAAGGCGGCGGCGCGGGTCATGCTGCGGCAGCGCTCGGGGCGGATCATCAACATCACGTCGGTGGTAGGCCTGACCGGCAACGCCGGCCAGGCCAATTACGTGGCGGCCAAGGCGGGGGTCGTGGGCCTGACCAAGGCCCTGGCCCGGGAGCTGGGGTCCCGCGGCATCACCGTCAACGCCATCGCCCCGGGCCTGATCGCCACCGACATGACGGGCGAGCTGGCGCCGGAGTACCGGGACGCCCTCGCCCAGCGCATCGCCCTGGGGCGGCTGGGCACGCCGGAAGACGTCGCTCACGCCGCCGTTTTTCTGGCTTCCGATGCGGCCGCCTATATCACCGGACAGGTGCTGGTGGTGGACGGCGGCCTGTCCCTGGGGTGAGCCGGCCGGGAGCCCGGCCCCGCGCACCGCGGCGCCGGCAGCGGCGCCCGTCCGGGCCGGCCCGCCGGGCTGCGGTGCCCCCGGCACCGGGGAGGGGAAAGGAGGTGGCAACATGGCGGACGAGGCCCTTTTCCAGCGGGTCAAGGCCATCATCGTGGAGCAGCTGGGGGTCGATGAAGCCAGCGTGACGCCCGAAGCCCGGTTCATCGAGGATCTGGGCGCGGACTCGCTGGACATCGTGGAGCTGATCATGGCCCTCGAAGAGGAGTTCGACCTGGAGATCCCCGACGAGGATGCAGAGAAGATCGCCACCGTAGGGGATGCGATCCAGTACATCGAGTCCCACAAGTGACCGCGCCGGGTCGCATTCCCGCGGCGGCCGGAGCGCCCCGCCCCGCGCGGGCGGGGCGCCCGCCGGCCGGAAAGGAGTGGAGGAGCCTTTATGCGGCACCGCGTGGTGATCACCGGTGTCGGGGCCGTCACGCCCCTGGGCGTCGGCGTGGAGGCCCTGTGGGAGGGGGTCCTGGCCGGCCGCTCCGGGATCCGGCGCATCAGCCGGTTCGACCCGTCCCCCTTCCCATCCCAGATTGCGGGCGAGGTGCCCGACTTCGATCCCACCGCCTTCATCGACCGCAAGGAAGCCCGGCGCATGGACCGCTTCACCCAGTTCGCCATGGCCAGTGTGGCCATGGCCCTGGCGGACGCCGGCATCGACCCGGCAGCCATGGACGGGCGGCGGCTGGGCGTGGTGATGGGGACGGGCATCGGCGGCATCGAGACCTTCGTGGAACAGGCCGCGGTGATGGCCGAGCGGGGCCCGGACCGGGTCAGCCCCTTCTTCATCCCCATGATGATCGCCAACATGGCGGCGGGCCAGGTGGCCATCCGCTACGGTGCCCGCGGGCCCAACAGCACCCTGGTGACGGCCTGTGCGGCCTCGGCCCACGCCGTGGGCGAGGCTTTCCGGATCCTCCAGCGGGGCGAGGCCGACGTGATGATCACCGGCGGTGCCGAGGCGGCCATCGTGCCCCTGGGACTGGCCGGGTTCTGCGCCATGAAGGCCCTCTCCACCCGCAACGATGCGCCGGAGGCCGCGTCCCGGCCCTTTGATCGCGGCCGCGACGGGTTCGTCATGGCGGAGGGGGCGGGGGCCCTGATCCTGGAAACCCTGGAGCATGCCCGGAAGCGGGGCGCCCGCATCTATGCCGAGATCATCGGCTACGGCACGACGGCCGACGCCCACCACATCACCCAGCCCGCCCCGGGCGGGGAAGGCGGGGCGCGGGCCATGGAGGCGGCCATGGCCGACGCCGGCGTCGACCCGGGGGACGTGGACTACATCAACGCCCACGGGACCTCCACGCCCCAGGGGGACGTGGCGGAGACCCAGGCCATCAAGCGGGTCTTTGGGGATCACGCCTACCGGCTGGCGGTCAGCTCCACCAAGTCCATGACGGGGCACCTTCTGGGCGCGGCGGGAGCGGTGGAGTCCATCCTCACCGTCCTGGCCCTACGGGACGGCGTGCTGCCGCCCACCATCAACCTGGACGATCCCGACCCGGAGTGCGACCTGGACTACGTGCCCAACCGGGCCCGGCCCCGGGCCATCCGCGTGGCGCTGTCCAACTCCTTCGGCTTCGGGGGCCAGAACGCGTGCCTGGCCTTCCGGCGCTACGAGGCGGGGGCGGAGGAACGTGGCGCTTGATCGCCCGCAGGATGGGTCCACCGCCCCGGCCGGTGGGGCCGGTGCCCCTGTCGCCGGTTCGGCCGTGCCCGCCGGCGCCGCGGCTGCCGGCCGGCCGGCCGGGACGGCGGGCGGCGGCGGGATGAACCCGGCCGGGCCGGCGCTGGCCGGCGAGCCCTTCCCTGGGGGAGGGCAGGCGCCCCCAGCGGGGGCGGCGCGGGCGGACGACAGAGAGACCCGGTTCCCGCGGGCAGGGGACCCGGGCTGGGTGGAGGCCGTGGCCGCCTTGACGGGGGTGGCGCCGGCCCGGCCCGAGCCCTTCCTGGAGGCGCTGACCCACGCCTCCTACCGGTCCGAGCATCCCGATACGGCCGGGCCCGACAACGAGCGGCTGGAATTCCTGGGGGACGCCGTGCTCAATCTTTGCGTGACGGACTACATCTTCCGCACCTACCCCCAGCGGCCGGAAGGGGAGCTCAGCAAGCTGCGGGCGGCGGTGGTCCGGGCCGAGACCCTGGCCGCCACGGCGCAGCGCCTGGGCCTGGGGGAACTGTTGCGCCTGGGGCGGGGCGAGGAGGCCACGGGAGGCCGGCAGCGGCCCTCGGTGCTGGCCGACGCCTACGAGGCCATGGTGGCCGCGGTCTACCTGCAGGAGGGGCTGGAGGGCGCCCGGGCCTTCATCCTGCGCACCCTGGGCGACGACATCCGGCGCTTGGCGGAGAGCTCAGGGGCTTGTGACGACCCCAAGACGGCCCTGCAGGAACTGTCCCGCCGCCTGGGCCTGGGGGAGCCCACCTACCGGGTCGTCGGTGCGGCCGGCCCCGAGCACGACCCGCGCTACACCGTGGAAGTGCGGGTGGGCGGCCGGCCCCTGGCCCAGGCCGTCGGGCGGAGCAAGAAGGTGGCCGAGCGGGAAGCGGCCCGCATGGCCCTGGCCGGGCTGGAAGAGCCGGCCGGCCCCGGGGCCGCCGCCCCGGAGCGGGAGGGGACCGCCTGACCTGGAGCCGGCACCTCCGCTCCGGCACCGGGCACCGGCCGGAGCGCCCGCCGGTGGCGCCTGCGGCCTGCCCCCGGCCCCGAAGGGGGCAGGACCGGGTTCCTGCGCGGCCCGGCGGGGTCGCCCGCCCCGCACCCGGCCGGCCCCGAACCACCGGCGTCCGGTGCCGGGCGGGACCCGGTACGGTGCAGCGCCTTTCGGTCCGCTGCCGCCGGAGCGGCGGAAGGAACCCCCTCCCATCCCGCCGAAACATCCCCCGAGACCTGCCTGCGACGAGGGTCGCCTGCGTTGCATCCGTTCAAGCACAGCCGTTTCCATGGCTCACTCTGGGGGAGGAGTCGCCGTGGTGCAGGTGCTGAGGGTCTCGGCCAACTCGCGGCCCAAGGCGGTTGCCGGGGCGCTGGCGGCGGTGCTGCGGGAAGACGGCGCCGCGGAGGTGCAGGCTATCGGGGCGGGGGCCGTCAACCAGGCGGTCAAGGCCATCGCCATCACCCGGGGGTACGTGGCGCCCAACGGCATCGACCTCGTGGTGATCCCGGCCTTTGCCGACATCGAGATCGACGGCCAGCAGCGCACGGCCATCAAGTTCATCATCGAGCCCCGCTAGCCATCGCCCGGTGCCCCGGGGACGCGCCCGGGGCCGGGTTCGTCCTACGACCTGCCCGTTGGACCCGGTGCCACGGCAGGTTTTTTTCTGTCGGGAGGCGGCCATGTACCTGAAACGGCTGGAGCTTTACGGGTTCAAGTCCTTCGCCGACCGCACGCGGCTGGAGTTCGGCCCGGGGATCACGGCCATCGTCGGCCCCAACGGCAGCGGCAAGAGCAACCTGGTCGACGCCGTGCGCTGGGTCCTGGGGGAGCAGAGCGCCCGCCAGCTGCGCGGCAGCAGGATGGAGGACGTGATCTTCGCCGGTACGGCCACCCGCAAGGGAGTGGGGCTGGCCGAGGTGGTGCTGGTCCTGGACAACGAGGACGGCCGGCTGCCCATCGACTACACCGAGGTGACGGTGGCGCGGCGGGTCGACCGGGCCGGGGGCAGCGACTACCTGCTCAACGGGCAGCGGGTGCGCCTGCGGGACGTGCAGGAACTGCTCTACGACACCGCCATCGGCCGGGAAGCCTACTCGGTGGTGGGGCAGGGCAAGATCGACGAGATCCTCAGCGCCCGGGACGAGGACCGCCGCGGGCTGCTGGAGGAGGCGGCGGGCATCACCCGCTTCAAGGTGCGCAAGAAGGAGGCGCTGCGCCGGCTGGAAGACGCCGAGCACCGCCTGCTCCGCCTGGGGGACATCCTGCGCGAGCTGGAAGACCGCCTGGACGGCCTGACGGAGCAGGCCCGCCGGGCCCACCTCTACCGGCAGTGGCGGGACGAGCTGGTCGACCTGGAGGCCCGCATGGTCACGGCGCAGGCCGTCCAGGCCCAGCGGCGCCTGGCGGACCATGCCCGGCGGCTTGAGGCCGTGCGGCAGCAGGTGGCCGCCGCCCGCCGCCGGCTGGAGGAGGCCGGGGCGGCCCGGGACGCCCTGCGCGCCCAGGTCCGGCACCAGGAGCAGCAGGTGGAGGCGGCCCAGGCGGCCCTGGCCGAGGCCGAGCGGGCCCTGGAGGCGGTGCGCACCCGCCTGGCGGTGCTGGATGAGCGGGCCGCCCAGCTGGCGAGCCGGGAGCAGGAGCTGGGCCGGCGGGCAGAGGAACTGGCGGCCCAGCGCCAGGCCGGGGCCGCGGGTGCCGAGGAGGCTGCCCGCCGTCACCAGGCCCTGCTGGCCGAGCTGGAGGCGGCACGGCAGGCTGAGCAGGAAGCCCGGTCCGCGGTGGCGGAAGCGGGGGCGGCCGTGGCCCGGGCGGAAGAGGCGCTGGCCGCGGCCCGAGAGGCGCACCTGGAGGCCTTGCAGGAACTCAGCCGGCTGCGCAACGAGCAGCAGGCCCGCCAGCGGGAGCAGGCCCAGGCCGCCCAGCGGGCCGAGCGCCTGCGCCAGCGCCTGGAGGGGCTCGAAGCCGAGGCCCGGCGCCTGGCCGAGGAGGAGGCCGCCGTCGAGGCGGAGCTGGAGCGCCTGGCGGCGGCCGCCGCGGAGGCCGCCCGCCGGGAGGAGGCGGCGCGCCGCGCCCTGGAGGCGGCCCAGGCGGAGGCCCGGGCTGCGGGCCGGGAGGCCCAGCAGCTGCGCCAGCAGGCGGGGGAGGCCTCGTCCCGGCTGCGGGTGCTGGAGGAGATGGAACGGGAGCACGAGGGCTTCTTTGCCGGCGTCCGGGCCGTGCTGGCCGGCCGGGATGGGGGCGATCCGGCGTACCGGGAGGTCATCGGCGCCGTCGCGGAACTGATCCAGGTGGAGCCGCGCCTGGAGCGGGCGGTGGAGGTCGCCTTGGGGCCGGCCCTGCAGCACCTGATCACGCGGACGGCGGCGGGGGCCGAGGCGGCCATCGAGGCGCTGAAGCGTGCCCGGGCCGGGCGGGCCACCTTCCTGCCCCTGGACACCATCCGTCCCTCGGCCCCGGCCGATGCCGATCGCCGTCTGGACCACCAGCCGGGCGCTGTGGCCTGGGGCATCGACGCGGTCCGGTTCGATCCCGCCCTGCGGCCCGCCCTGGCCAACCTGCTGGGCCGGATCCTGATCGCGGAAGACCTGCCCGCAGCCCGCCGGCTGGCGGCGGCCAGCGGCTACCGGTACCGGATCGTCACCCTGGAAGGCGACGTGATCCATCCCGGCGGCGCCATGACCGGCGGCCATGACAGCCGCCGGCAGGAGTCCGCCGGCCTTCTGGCCCGGCGGCGCCAGGTGGAGGCCCTGCGGCAGCGGGTCCAGCAGCTGGCCGGGGCCCTGGAGCAGGTGGAAGACCGCCGCCGCAGGGCGGAGGACGCGGCCGCCCGGGCCGCTGCGGATTTGGAGGCCGCGCGCCAGCAGCGGCAGCAGGGGGCGGTGAGCCGGGCCCGGCTGGAGCAGCAGCGCCAGGCCGCCGCCCAGCAACGTCAGCGGCTGGAGCGCACCATGGCCGACGTGCAGTCCGAGCTGGAGGAACTGGCGGTCCCGGCCAGGGACGGCGGCGGGCCGGCGCCGGACCAGGTGGAAGCGGCCGAGGCCCGGGCCCGGGAGGCCGCCGCGGCGGTGGCTGCAGCGGAAACGGCCCTTCAGCAGGCCCGGGCCCGGCGGGACCAGGTGACCGGCGACCTGGCTCGGGCCACGGCCCGGGTGGAGGGCCTCACCCGGGAGGGGAGGCTTCTGGCCGAGCAGCTGGTGCGGGCGCGCCAGGAGGCCCGGCGCCTGGAACTGGACGAAGACCGGCGCCGGGAGGAGGCGGCCCAGCTGGCCCGGGAACAGGCGGAGGTGGCCGCCCAGCGGCAGCGGCTCCAGGAGGCGGTGGCCGAGGGCGAGGCCCGGGTGGCCGCCTGCCGCCAGGCGCTGGCCGAAGCCCGGGAGGCCCGGGCCCGGCTGGCGGCCCGGCTGGACGCGGTGGAAGGGGAGTCGGTGGCCGCCCGGGCCGAGCTGGACCGGCTGTCGGACGAGCTGCGGCGGCTGGAGGTGGAGGCGGCCAGGCTGGAGAGCGAGCGGGACCGGCTGGTCGCCCGGCTGGCCGAGGACTTCGGCGTCCAGGAGGTGCCCGACGAACCCCCGGCAGGCTGGCAGGAGGGGGAGCGGCGGGTGGCCGAGCTGCGGCGGCGCATGGCGGCCCTGGGCGAGGTCAACCTGGCGGCGGTGGAGGAACACGAGCGGGTTTGCCAGCGGTACGCCTTCCTGGAGCGCCAGTACCGCGACCTGCAGCAGGCCCGCGAGGCGCTGCGCGCCGTCCTGGCCGAGATGGACCGGGAGATGGAGCGCATCTTCCGGGTGACCTACGAGCGGCTGCGGGCGGAGTTCCGCCAGGTGTTCCGGGAGCTCTTCGGCGGCGGCCACGCCGACCTGATCCTGGGCGAGGGGGATGCCCTGGAGGCCGGGGTCCAGGTGGTGGCGCAGCCGCCGGGCAAGAAGCTGCAGCACCTCTCGCTGCTCTCGGGCGGCGAGCGGGCCCTGACCGCCATCGCCCTCCTGCTGGCGCTGATCCGGGTGAAGCCCACGCCCTTCTGCCTGCTGGACGAGATCGACGCCGCCCTGGACGACCGCAACGTGGACCGGTTCGCCCGTTACCTGCGGCGGTTCAGCGGCACGCAGTTCATCGTGATCACCCACCAGAAGGGGACCATGGCCGCTGCGGATACCCTCTACGGGGTGACCATGCCCGAGTCGGGGGTGTCGCGGGTGGTGTCGGTGCGCCTGGCCGAGGTGGCCGCCGCGGGCGAGGGCGAAGGGCGCGGGGCGGTCCCCGGTGCGGCCGGGAGCGAGAGGGAAGCCCGCCGGCCGGCCGGTGCCGAGGAGCAGGCCGGCGGGACCGCCCCCGGCCGGGAGGAGGCGGGTCGAGGCCCGAGCCCCGCGGGTGCGACCCGCCAGGGAGCCATGGAGGTCGCGGGGGATTGAACGCCTCTTCAGAGAGGAAGGTCGGACCGTGATCTGGAGCAAGCTCAAGGCGGGCCTGGCCCGGACCCGGGAGCAGCTGGCCGGCCGGATCCGGGCCGTGGTCCAGGGCGCGGCCCTGGATGAAGCCCTGTTTGAAGAGCTGGAGGCCGTGCTGATCACCGCCGACGTGGGGGTGGCCACCACCCAGCGGCTGCTGGAGCGGCTGCGGGAGCGGGTGCGGGCGGAGGGGGTGCGGGATGCCGCCGCCGTGCCGGGACTCCTGGCCGAGGAGATGCGGGGCATGCTGGAAGCGGTGGCCGCGCCGCCCGCGGCGCCGGGCCGGGGCCCCGGTCCCCTGGTGATCCTGGTGGTAGGGGTCAACGGCAGCGGCAAGACCACCACCGTGGGCAAGCTGGCGGCCCGGTATCGCCAGGAGGGGTGGAAGGTGGTGGTGGGGGCGGCCGACACCTTCCGCGCCGCGGCCATCGACCAGCTGGAGCGCTGGTGCCAGCGGGCGGGGGCCGACCTGGTGCGCCAGCACCCGGGAGCCGATCCGGCGGCGGTGGCCTTCGACGCCCTGCAGGCGGCCCAGGCCCGGGGTGCCGACGTGCTGCTGGTCGACACGGCCGGCCGGCTGCATACCCGGGTCAACCTGATGGAAGAACTCCGCAAGACGCAACGGGTCCTGCAGCGCCTGGATCCCACGGCGCCCCATGAGGTGCTGCTGGTGCTGGACGCCACCACGGGCCAGAACGCCCTGGCCCAGGCACGGCACTTCACCGAGGCCGTGGGCGTGACCGGCATCGTCCTGACCAAGCTGGACGGAACGGCGCGGGGCGGCATGGTGGTGGCCATCGCCGACCAGTTGCGGCTGCCGGTGAAGTGGGTGGGTACCGGCGAGGGGGCCGACGACCTGGCGCCCTTCGACCCGGGCGAGTTCACCCGGGCCCTCTTCGAGGGCACGCCGGCCGGCGCGGGGGCCTGAGGGCTCGAGGAAAGAAACCTGGCTGCCGGCGCGGCCCCGCACCCGACGGGCGGCGCCCGGTGCGGTCCGGCGCCCTTTATTCCGGCGGGGGCGGCCTCACGGCCTCACGGCTCTTTCAGGCCTGTCACCTGCCGGGGATGTGTCAAGGATTTTTGCTTGACACGCTGCCCGGGGTGGCGTACCATGGCGGGCGGTGCAGCCACCGGATTGGCCCAGGTCGACGAGGAGGCGCGATCATGCCCGACGCCAGGGCTCCGGGCCGCAGGCCCCGATCCACCGGCGGGACGAACCCGGCGGCCGCCGGGGGCGCCGGACCGGCGGAGCCGGCACCGCCGGCGGCGGGCCCGGCACGGGCAGGCGCCGGGGAAGGGGCCGGCGGCGGCAGGCCGGGACCGGGCGAAGGGGCGGCCGCTGCGCTGGAGCCCCTGGAGCGGACCTTGCGCCTGCACCGCCTCTACGACCTCTACCGGGGGCTGCTCACACCCCGCCAGCAGGATGTCTTCGAGCTGTACCACTGGCAGGACCTCTCCCTGGGGGAGGTGGCCGAGCACCTGGGCATCTCCCGCCAGGCGGTGCACGACCTGTTGCGGCGCAGCGAGGCCTTGCTGGAGGAAGCGGAAGGCGTCCTGGGGCTGGGGGCGTGGCGGCAGCGGGCGGCCGGCCACCTGGACCGCCTGGAGGCCGCTCTGGGTGCTGCCGCGGCGGCGGCCGGGGCGGGTGGACCGGCCGGGAGGCCTCTTCAAGAGGCGCTGGCCATCGTGCAGGTGATGCGCCGCGAGCTGGAGGCGGGTCCCGTTCCCCCCGGTGCGAACCCGGGCGGGGCGGAACGGGCCAGGCCGGCACCGGCGAGGTGAGGTGTGAGCATGGCCTTCGAGGGCCTGGCGGAAAAACTGCAGGCGGTCTTCAAACGGCTGCGCGGCAAGGGGAAGCTGACCGAGGCCGACGTGGAGGCGGCCCTGCGGGAGGTACGCCTCGCCCTGCTGGAGGCCGACGTCAACTTCAAGGTGGTCAAGGACTTCATCGCCCGGGTGCGGGAACGGGCGGTGGGCCAGGAGGTCCTGGAAAGCCTGACCCCGGCCCAGCAGGTCATCAAGATCGTCCACGACGAGCTGACCCAGCTGATGGGTGGCCAGCATGCCCGGCTCGACCTGGGCGGCGAGCTGCCGGCCGTGGTGATGCTGGTCGGATTGCAGGGGTCGGGCAAGACGACCACCGCCGCCAAGCTGGCCCGGCTCCTCACCCGCCAGGGACGCCAGCCGCTGCTGGTGGCCGCCGACGTCTACCGTCCTGCGGCGGTGGAGCAGCTGGTCACTCTGGGCCAGCAGGTCCAGGTGCCCGTCTACGCGCCGGGCACCGATCGCGATCCGGTGGACATCGCCCGGGAGGGGGTGGCCGAGGCCCGGCGCCGGGGCCGGGATGTGGTGCTGATCGATACCGCCGGCCGGCTGCACATCGACGACGCCCTGATGGAGGAGCTGGAGCGCATCCGGCAGGCGGTGGCACCGCGGGAGATCCTGCTGGTGGTCGACGCCATGACCGGCCAGGACGCCGTCAACGTGGCCGAGACCTTCCACCGGCGCCTGGGCATCGACGGCGTCATCCTGACCAAGCTGGACGGCGACGCCCGGGGCGGTGCGGCCCTGTCGGTGCGGGCGGTGACGGGGCGGCCGATCAAGTTCGCCGGGCTGGGGGAGCGGGTCGACCAGCTCGAACCCTTCCACCCGGAGCGCATGGCCTCCCGCATCCTGGGCATGGGCGACGTGCTCTCGCTGATCGAGAAGGCCCAGGCGGTCTTCGACGCCCAGCAGGCCCAGCGGCTGGAGCGCAAGCTGCGGGAGCAGGCCTTCGACCTGGAGGACTTTCTCGAGCAGCTGCGCCAGGTGCGCAAGATGGGGCCGCTGGACCAGCTGCTGGCCATGATCCCGGGGCTGGGCGGCCGGCTCAAGGACGTGACGGTGGACGAGCGGGAGCTGCGCCGGATCGAGGCCATCATCCAGTCCATGACCCCCGAGGAGCGGCGGCGGCCCGAGATCATCAACGCCAGCCGCCGCCGGCGGATCGCCATGGGCAGCGGTACCCGGGTGCAGGACGTCAACCGCCTGCTCAAGCAGTTCGCCGAGACCCAGCGCCTGATGAAACAGGTGGCGGGAGCCGCCCGGCGGGGCCGGCGCGGCCTGGGCAACCTGCCCTTCCCCCGCTAGCGGGCTCCGTACCGCCGGGACCGGGGGCCGGGTCCATGGCCGGTCGGGCGGGCGACGGCGGGCTGCCGGCAGCTCCCGTCCAGCCGGCCCTCCGGGTGACGGGGCGGGCCGAATCCAAGCGTCTTCGTGAGGTGATGCTGCGTGGCGCTGCGCATGCGCCTGCGCCGGATGGGCGCCAAGAACAATCCCTTCTACCGCGTGGTGGTGGCCGACGCCCGCTCGCCGCGGGACGGCCGGTTCGTCGACGAGATCGGGTACTACAACCCCACCACCGATCCGGCCACCATCAAGATCAACGAGGAGAAGGCCATCGAGTGGCTGCGCAAGGGGGCCCAGCCCACGGACATGGTCCGGGTGCTCCTGAAGCGCACGGGCGTGCTGGAGAAGTGGCAGCAGCGGCGGGCCGGTGCTTGACAGGCGGATGCCGCCGGGCCGGCCGCGGGGCGCGGGCGCTGCGGGTGAGCTCCGGCAGCAGGGTCTTTCTCCTGCGGCGGGGCGGCCAGGGCCCGGGAGGCGATCGAGGTGACGCAGGATGAAGGAACTGGTGGAGTTTCTCGTCCGCTCCCTGGTGGACGATCCCGACCAGGTGCGGGTCAACGAGGTGGCGGGCGAGCAGACGGTGATCCTCGAGGTGCGGGTGGCCCCGGAGGACGTGGGCAAGATCATCGGCAAGCAGGGCCGCATCGCCCGCGCCATCCGCACGGTGGCCCGGGCCGTGGGCGCCCGCGCCGGCAAGCGGGTGGAAGTGGAGATCCTGGACGGGGACGGGCGGGGGACGGCCGCCCGGTAACCCTGGCTGCCGTCCTGGCGCCCTGGGGCATCCGCGGCGAGGTCAAGGTCGACCTTTTGAGCGACGACCCCCGGCGCCTGCAGCCCGGTCTGGAGGTGCTGGTGGCGCCGCCGGACGGCGGGCCCCTGCGAGCCGACCGGGTGGAATGGGCACGGCCCCACGGCCGGTTCTGGCGGGTGAAGCTGGCCGGCTGTCCCGACCGGACGGCGGCCGAGGCGTTGCGGGGCGGGCGGTTGCAGGTGCCGGAGGACCAGGTGCCGCCCCTTCCGCCCGGCCGATATTACGTCTTCCAGCTGGTAGGGCTCGACGTGGTGGACTCCGGCGGCCGGAAGGTGGGCCAGGTGCGGGATGTGCTGCGCTATCCGGCCAACGACGTCATCGTGGTGGAGGGGGACGGGGGACGGGAGTTTCTGATCCCCGCCATCCGCCAGGCCGTGGAGGCCGTCGACCTGGAGCGCGGGCGCCTGGTCCTGGGCGACTTGCCCGGCCTGCTGGACTAGCGAGGATCCCGGCCCCGCGGCCCGGTACGGCAAGGAGGCGTGGCGTGCGCATCGACGTGCTGACCCTGTTCCCGGAGATGGTGCGGGCGCCCCTGGAGACCAGCATGATGCGCAAGGCCCGGGAGCGGGGCGCGGTGCGCCTGTTCGTCCATGACCTGCGGGACTGGGCGGAGGGCAAGCACCACGTCGCCGACGACCGGCCCTTCGGGGGCGGCCCGGGGATGGTGCTGAAGCCCGAGCCCATCTTCCGGGCGGTGGACGAGCTGCTGGGTCCTGGAGGGGCCCGCAGCCGCGGACCGGGGGTGGAGTTCATCCTGCTGGCCCCCCAGGGCCGGACCCTGACCCAGCAGGTGGCGGCCGACCTGGCCCGCCGGCACTGGCTGGTCCTGCTCTGCGGCCACTACGAGGGCGTGGACGAGCGGGTGCGCCAGGCCCTGGTCACCGACGAGATCTCCATCGGCGACTACGTCCTGACCGGGGGCGAGCTGGCGGCGCTGGTGCTGATCGACGCCGTGGTCCGGCTGCTGCCCGGGGTGCTGGCGGAGGGTGCCGCGGAGCAGGACTCCTTCGCCAGCGGGCTGCTGGAGGGCCCCCAGTACACCCGCCCGCGGGTGTACCGGGGCATGGCGGTGCCCGAGATCCTGCTGTCGGGGGACCACGGGGCCGTGGCCCGCTGGCGGCGGGAGCAGGCGCTGCTGCGGACCCTGGAGCGGCGGCCCGACCTGCTAGAGAGGGCTGAGCTCACCCCCGAGGACCGGCGGTTTCTCGCCCAGGCGGCCGCCCGGCTGGGGAGGAACCGGCTGCCGGTGTGATATAATCCCGCCGTGATCGGCGCCGCCGGGCCGGCCTTGGGGCGGCAGGGCGGCAGGTCCGCGGACGGGGTGGCAGGTTCACAAGCGGGTGAAGGAGCGAGACAGGATGGACCTGATCAAGAGCCTGCAGCAGGAGTACATGAAGCAGGACGTGCCCGATTTCGGTCCGGGCGATACGGTGCGGGTGCACTTGAAGGTGAAGGAAGGCGGCCGCGAGCGGATCCAGGTCTTCGAGGGCACGGTGATCGCCCGGCGCGGGGGTGGGCTGGACGAGACCTTCACCGTCCGGCGCATCGCCTCCGGGGTCGGCGTGGAGCGGGTGTTCCCCCTGCACTCGCCGGCCATCGAGCGGATCGAGGTGACCCGGCGCGGCAAGGTGCGGCGGGCGCGGCTCAACTACCTGCGCCAGCTGCGGGGCAAGGCGGCGCGGATCAAGGAGAAGCGGTAACGGTCGCCGCGGCGGCCGGTTCATCCAGGGACTGGGTATCCAGTCCTTTTCTCGTTTTGGCCGTCCAGTCCTGGCATCCCCCGGTGCAGGGCCGGGGGCGGGCGGAGAGGAGTGACCCCCCAGGTGGCGTCGCGGGGAGGCGCCGCCCGCGAGGTCGTGCAGACCTTGCTGGTGGCGCTGGTGCTGGCGCTGGTCATACGCGGGTTCGTCATCGAATCCTTTCTGGTGGACGGCATCTCCATGGAGCCTACCCTGCACGACGGCGAGCGCCTGCTGGTGGACAAGTTGACCTACCGCTGGCACCCGCCCCAGCGCTTTGACATCGTCGTCTTCCGCTACCCGCTGGATCCGGCCCGGGATTTCGTCAAGCGGGTGATCGGCCTGCCGGGCGAGACGGTGGAGATCCGCCAGGGACAGGTCTACGTCGACGGACGCCCGCTGGAGGAACCCTATCTGAAACAGGCGGGCGAGGACTTCTACCCGCCCACCACGGTGCCGCCGGGCCACGTCTTCGTGCTGGGGGACAACCGCCCCCACTCCGATGACAGCCGCAGCGGGTGGACGGTGCCCATGCGGGACATCATCGGCAAGGCCTGGCTGGTGTATTGGCCGCCGGCGGAGGCGGGGCTGGTTCCCCACCCCTGAAGCGGGTGCCCGGCCCCGGGGTGCGGAGCGGCCGATCTCCGGGCCGTAAGGCCCCGGGCCCGGCGGGGTCACGGCCCCCCGCCGGGGTCATGGCCCCCGCGATACGGGCCGCGCCGGCCGGCGGGGCACCGGCCCGGGCATGGGGTCCCCTCCGGGCACGGGGTGTGTTCCCGGCACGGGCGCGGGGTGCGCTGGACCGGCGAGGGGCGCCCAGAGGGGGCAAGCCGCCGCCGGGACGGTGTTCGGACCCGAAGACGGGAGGGAGCCCCAGGGGCGCTTCCTCCGGCCCCGGGAAGGGGGGGGTTGGGGTGGCCGAGGGCGGTGCACTGAAGGGGCATATGGCCCGGGCGCTGCGCCAGGTACGGCGCTACCTGGAGGCGGTGGACGCCGTGGTCGAAGTGGCGGATGCCCGGGCCCCCTTTACCTCCCGTTCCCCCCAGCTGGCCGCCCTCATGGAGGGCCGGCTGCACCTGCTGGTCCTGTCCCGGGGTGACCTGGCCGATCCCGCCACCACCCGGGCCTGGGTCGACTGGTTTTCGTCCCAGGGCATCGAGCCCTACGTGGGCGAGGGACCGGGCGACGCCCGGCTGGTGAGCCGGCTGCGGCGGCGGCTGGCCCGGGCGCCGGCGGCCTTCAAGCCGCGGGTGCTGGTGGCGGGCCTGCCCAACGTGGGCAAGTCGACCCTGCTGAACAGCCTGGCGGGACGGCGGCGGGCGCGGGTGGGCGCCCAGCCGGGGGTGACCCGGGGCAAGCAATGGGTCGACCTGGGATCCTTCTGGCTGATGGACACGCCCGGCGTGCTGCCGCCCCACCTGGGCGGCACCCGGCGGCTGGTGCTGGGCGCCCTGGGGCTGGTCGGCCCCGAGCTGGCGGGGCCGGAAGAGATCGCCGCCTTCTTGCTTAAGCGGCTGGGCGGCGCGCCGGCGTTCCGGCAGGCCCTGGGCCGCTGGGGGGTCGAGGGTCCCCGGCTGCCGGCTGGCGTGCCGGGGCAGGAACCACTCGGCCCGGGTCAGGGGGGGGAGCCTCCCGGCGCCGCGCACGGGCCGGGTCCTGGGCAGCCCGCGGCCGGGCGTCCCCCGGCCGGTGGCGGGGCGGCGGGCGCCGATGGACGGGCGCTGGCCCAGGTGGTCCTGGAGCAGGTGGCGCGGCAGCGGGGCCTGCTGGGGCCGGGCGGGCAGCCCGATATCCACCGCGCCGCCGCGGTGCTGGTTGCGGCCTTTCGCGCCGGGGAGCTGGGCCGGTTCTCCCTGGAGCACCCCAGGATGCTGGCCGGTCCGGGACAGGGCGCGTGACGGCCGGCCTCCGGGAACCGAAAGGACCGGAGCCCGGTGCACGGCGGGCAGCCGGGCGCCTCAAGCCGCGCTCCCTGCCGCCGGGCCGGGCGGCAGGACTGAGCCATTGTTTGTATAAAATGGTTACATATGGCTGAAGTGCTTTCACAGAAGGAGACGGCCATGGCCTGGGGATGGCCATGCAGCGAACATGGGTCCGGCGGGTCGTGACGGGAGGCGGGGCGATGGGGAGGACAAGCCCGGCGTGAGAGCTGGCAGCCAGGACCGCAGGCCGGCGCGGGATCCGGGGGCTGGCGAAGGCAGGTTGCCCCTGGCCCGGCTGGCGGCGCGGCTGGACGAAGCCGACGATGAGCAGTTGCCCGCCCTGATCCGCCAGCTGGAGTCCGACCCCCGGGCGGGAGCCCGGATCCTGCTGCAGCGGGCCCGGCGACGGTGGCTGCGCTGGCAGCAGGCGCGGGCAAGGTGGGCCGAGCTGGCGGCGGCCCAGGACCAGGTGGCCGGCGACCTGCAGGTGGCGGGCGTCGACGAGGTGGGGCGCGGCTGCCTGGCGGGCCCGGTGGTGGCCGGCGCCGTGATCCTGCCTGCCGGTGCCCACCTGCTGGGACTGGATGACTCCAAGCGCCTGCCCCCCGCCGCCCGGGAGCAACTGGCCGCCCGCATCCGCCAGCAGGCCGTGGCCTGGGCCGTCGGCCTGGCGACGCCCCAGGAGATCGATGCCCTCAACATCTGGCATGCCACCCGCCTGGCCATGCGCCGGGCGCTGGACGCCCTGGCGGTGATGCCCCAGCGGGTGCTGGTCGACGGCCGCCCGCCGGGGGACCTGGGGTATCCCCTGGACGCCCTGGTCGACGGCGACGCCCGGTATGCGGCCATCGCCGCCGCCTCGGTGGTGGCCAAGGTTTACCGTGACGCCTGGATGAGCCGGCTCGACCGGGAGTATCCCGCCTACGGGTTCGCCCAGCACAAGGGCTATGCCACCGCCGCCCACCGCCGGGCCCTGGCACGATACGGCCCGTGTCCCGAACACCGCCGCAGCTTTCTGGGGGCGGCGGGACGATGACGGGGCCGGTTCGTCCGCCGGAGATGGGCGGGGTGCCGGGAAGGGACCGGGATCCCGGAGAAGCCGGCGGCCGTGGGGCCGTGGGGATGCCCGGGGAGGGCGGGGGGCCGGAAGGCCCGCCAAGGCCCGGGGCCGGCGGGCCGTGGCGCCCGGAAGGCGAAGCCGCGGCCCCGGACCTGTGGGCCGGCTGCGGGCGGCCCGTCCGGGGCCAGGCGCCGGGTGCGGCGCCTGGCGGCCGCCCGGTGCGGGACAACCGCCGGGAACTGGGGCGCCGGGCCGAAGAGCTGGCGGCCCGGCACCTGGCCGCCCTGGGCTACCGGATCGTCGCCCGCAACGTGCGCTGCCCGGCGGGCGAGGCGGATCTGGTCTGCCGGGAAGGGGGCGAGTGGGTGGTGGTGGAGGTACGATCCCGCCGCCGTCCGGCCCGGGGCGAGCCGTCCTTCGGCACGCCGGCCCAATCGGTGGACGGCCGCAAGTTCCGCCGGCTGGTCACGGCCGGCCAGTGGTTCCTGGCCCGGGCCGGCGTGCCCGACGCACCTTGGCGGATCGACCTGGTGGCCGTGACCTGGCCGAGCACGCCGCAAGCCGGGGAAGTTCCGGAGATCACCGTGTTCCGCCGGCTGGAGGGCGGCGCCCAGCGCTGATGCCCCCGCGGGTCCGGGAGGGTTCCGGGCGGGCCCCTGATCCCGCGGATGCCCCCAGCTGGCGGGGCGGGGGCCGGTTCTGTCTTCCGGAGACGCCGGGCTGCCGGGCTACGGGCACAGGGACCGCGGGAGTGGGCCGGGCCGGTTATCACCATCCCGGTGGAAAGCGGAACTCCGCCGCCAGTTCGATATCATCCACCGTCACCTCGTCGCGGCCTTCCAGGTCTGCCGCGGTGCGGGCCACGCGGAGGACCTTGACCAGCCCCCGGCTGGAGAGGCCAAGGCTCGCATCCCGGTAGAGGGTGTCCAGCAGGCGCCGGGCCGCAGGCCCCATGGGGGCCCAGCGCGCCGCGTCGCCCGCTTCCAGCCAGCGGTTGACGGGCGGCTGTCCCGGCGGGTGGCTCAGGCCCAGCCGGTGGAACCGGAGGGCCTGGAGCTGCCGTGCCGCCTCGACCCGCTCCCGCACGGTCCGGGAGTCCTCCCTCGGGCCGGCGGCCGTGGGGGGCAGGGCGGCACGCCGGACCCGGACCTGCAGGTCGATGCGGTCCAGCAGGGGGCCCGACAGGGCCTGCCGGTACCGGGCCACCTGCCGCTCCGAGCAGTGGCAGCGGCCACCGGGCTGGCCACAAGGGCAGGGGTTGGCCGTAGCGACCAGCTGGAAGGCGGCGGGGAAGCGCTCGGCGCCGGCCAGCCGCGCCACGGTGACATGGCCCGCCTCCAGCGGCTCCCGCAGAGCCTCGAGGGTCTCCCGGCGGAATTCGGCCAGTTCGTCCAGAAGCAGTACGCCCCGGTGGGCCAGGCTGGCTTCGCCGGGCCGGGGGACCTTGCCCCCGCCCACCATGGCGGCCACCGGAGTGGCATGATGGGGTGCGCGCAGCGGCGGGCGCTGGATCAGGCCGGCGCCGGGCGGGAGCTGGCCGGCCACCGAGTGGATGGCCGTCACCTCGATGGCCGCCTCGCCGTCCAGCGGCGGCAGCAGGCCGGGCAGGCACGAGGCCAGCAGCGTCTTGCCGGCCCCAGGCGGGCCCAGCAGCAGCAGGTGATGCCCGCCGGCGGCGGCCAGTTCCAGGGCCCGGCGGGCCCAGGGCTGGCCGCGCACGGACGCCAGGTCGGGCAGGGGCGCCGGGGGGCCTGGAGCGCCGGGGTCGCCAGCGGCTTCCGGCAGCGGTACCGGCGGAGGCAGGACGGGTCCCGCCAGCCAGTCCAGCAGGTCGTCCAGGCGCCGGGCGGGCAGCGGCCGGATCCCGGGCAAAAGGGCCACCTCCCTCGCGTTGGCGGCGGGGCAGACCAGGTGGGTCACTCCCTGCTGGCGGGCCGCCACGGCCATGGACAGGGCGCCCCGCACCGGCCGCACCGATCCGTCCAGCCCCAGCTCGCCGAAGACGGCCCACCCCGGCGGGGGCGCCGGGGCCTGACCGCTGGCCGCCAGCAGTCCCAAGGCGACGGCCAGGTCCAGGGACGTGCCTTCCTTGGGCAGGTCGGCGGGGCTCAGGCTGACGGTGATGCGGTGGAGGGGGAAGCGCCGGCCCGACGCGCGGACGGCAGCCCGGACCCTCTCTCTCGCCTCCCGCACCGCCGTCGAGGGCAACCCCACGACGACAAAGTGAGGAAGGCCGCGGTCGACCACGGTCTCGACCAGCACGGGCATGGCGCGCCAGCCGGTGCAGGCCAGGCCCAGGATGGTGGATGCGCCAAAGGCCCAAGGCGGAGGGCCGCCGCCCTCTCCGGCCTCCCACGCCCCCCGGCTCTCCGGGGCGGGGAGCACCGCCTCCTCCGTATCCGGCACGGGCCTCACCTCCCCCTTGACCACGGTGCTCGCGTGATGTAATTATATGGTGTAAAGGTAAACAATGGCAACCCCCGGCGCGGTGGCAGGGGGCCGGGGCATGGGGCGGTAGGGGAGGGCGTATACATGCCCCGGCGGCGGAGGTGGGATCCATGGCGCCGGGGCGCTGGCGGTGGACGCTGGTCGGCTCGGTGGTACTGCTCTTTGCCCTGGCCTGGTGGGGCGGGGGCCCGGCCCAGCCCACAGGCCAGCGGCCGCCCGGGCAGCCTGGCGGCCGCTGGGTGGAGAGCGTGCCCGCTCTGCCCGCCTCCCTCGATCCGGCCCGCGCCCGGTCCGAGGTGGAGGTCCGGGTGGCCTCCCTGCTCTATGAGGGCCTGGTCCGCCTGGGCCCCGACGGGAAGATCCGGCCGGCCCTGGCGCGGCGCTGGGAAGTGGGCGACGGCGGCCGGCGGTACGTCTTCTGGCTTCGCCCCGGCCTGCGCTTCCACAACGGGAGACCGCTGACGGCGGCGGATGTGGTCTTCAGCCTGACACGGCTGGCCGATCCGCGGCATCCTGCACCGCGGGCCTGGGTCCTGGAAGGGGTGGAGGGCGTTTCTGAATACCGGCTGGGACATGCTCCCGCCATCCGCGGCATCCGGGCGCTGGGGCCCGATCGGGTGGAAATCCGCCTCAGCGGGCCCCGGCCGGCCTTTATGTACCGCCTGGCCACGCCGGGGGCCGCCGTCCTGGATGCCGAGACGGTCCGGGCGTCCGGCAGCGGTGCCTTCCCAGCGGTGGGGCTGGGCCCCTTCCGGCTGGTGGCGCAGGAGGGCCGGGAGCTGCGGCTGGCGGCCTTTCCGGACTACTACAGGGGCCGGCCGTACCTGGACGAGGTACGGCTGGTGGCCGGCGGTCCGCGTTCCCAGGTCCTCAGCGCCTTTGCCGCAGGCCGGCTCTCCGCCATCCGGCTGCTGCCCCACGAGGTGCGGGAGCTGGCGGCCCGGGGGTGGGCGGGACCCCAGTGGCCGGCAGACCTGCCGGCAACGGTCTGGATCGACGTCAACGGGGCCCGGCCGCCCCTGGACCGGCCCGCTGTGCGGCAGGCCCTGGCTTACGCCACCGACCGCGAGACCCTGATCGCCGGCCTGGCGCCCGGCGGCTACCGCCTGGCCGAGGGCTGGCTGCCGCCCGGCTGGCCGGGCTTCCGGCGCACGCCGGTGCTTCCGCCCTACCGGGTTCTGGAGGCCCGGGCCGCCCTGGAGCGGGCCGGCCTGAAGCCCGGTACCACGCTGCGCTGGCTGCAGCCCGGCGATCCCTTCTGGGCGGCGGTGTCGGGGCGCCTGGACTACCTGCTGGGCCGGGCCGGCCTGGAACTGGATGTGGCCACCGTGGCCTACGCCGACTTTCCCCCGGCCGCAGGCCGGCGGGCGCCCTATCACCTGGCACCCCGGACCCTGTGGGCCGAGTATCCCGACCCGGAGGCCGTCTTCCTGCCCTGGCTGGGCGGGGCGGAGGGCGGGCCGGCCGCGGCGCAGGATCCGGCGGTCCGGCAGGCCCTGGGTGAGCTGCTGACGGCTTCGGGACGCCGGCGGGGCGAAGCGGCTGCACGGCTCGACCGCACCCTGCTGGAGGCGATAGCGGGCCTGCCCCTCTACCACCCCGTGGCGGTCTGGGCGGTGCAGCCGGGAGTGCGCGGGTTCGTCCCCTCGCCCTTCCCCCAGGGGGCCGACCTCTGGGCCGTGTCCCTGGAAGAACCGGCCCGGTAGACCGAACGCACGCACCGGCGCCGGGGCGCAGGCCGCCGGGGCGCAGGCCGGCCGCGGGGACAAGTCCCACGACACCCTGGCCGAAAAGATCCGCCAATCCGGCACGATCCGCCAACCCGAGGAGGAATGGCCCGTGGACCCTGCCCACGCGTGGATGGGCCTGCTCGCCCTGCCGGGTCTCGGCCGGCAGCGAGCCCGGCAGCTCGCTGCAGCGCTGGGCGGCCCGGTACCGGCCTGGGAGGCCCCCGATTCCGCCTGGCGCGAGGTGGGCGCCGCGCCGGCAGGCGTGCTGGAGCGGGCCCTGGAGGCCCGCCGGCGCACCGATCCCGCGGTGCTGGCCGGAAGGGCGCGAGCCGTGGGCGTTCACTGGCTGAGCTGGGAAGATCCCGCCTACCCGCGGCGGCTGCGCGAGGTGGCCGATCCGCCGCTCATCCTTTATTACAGGGGGCGGTTGCCCTCCCAGGCGGTGCCCTGGGTGGCCGTGGTGGGTTCGCGCAAGGCCTCGGCGTACGGGACCCAGGTGGCCTTCCGGCTGGCCGCCGACATGGCGGCGGCGGGCTGGGTGGTGGTGTCGGGCCTGGCCGTGGGCATCGACGGCGCCGCCCACCGGGGGGCCCTGTCCGGCGGCGGGGTGACGGTGGCCGTCCTGGGCCACGGGCCCGACCGGGTCTATCCCGAGGAGCACCGCCCGCTGGCGGCCCAGGTGGCGGCCCGGGGCTGGCTGGTGTCGGAGTACCCGCCGGGGACGCCGGCGGAGGCCTTCCGCTTCCCCGAGCGAAACCGCATCCTGGCCGGCCTGTGCGACGGCGTGGTGGTGGTGGAGGCCGCCCCGCGCAGCGGGGCTCTGGTGACCGCCGATCTGGCCCTCGATGCCGGCAGGGCGGTGATGGCGGTGCCGGGTCCCGTGACGCGGCGCCAGGGTCAGGGGATCCTGGAGCTGTTGCGGGCGGGGGCACCGCCGGTGGCAGGGCTGGAGGACGTGAAGGCGGTCCTGGCCGGACAAGGCTGGCCGGACTCGCCTTGGGCCGGGGCTGCCGGCTCGTCCTGAAGGCGTCACCAGGAAATGCCACTGCGCGTTGCCGCCCCTCCCGTGCCAGTGCTACACTAAGTTGCAACGCGCCATGGCGCCGGAGTGTGATCCCATTGCCCAGGACGCTGATCATCGTCGAGTCGCCGGCCAAGGCGAAGACGATCAAGAAGTTTGTCGGGCGCGACTATGCCGTCGAGGCCTCCATGGGCCATGTGCGGGACCTTCCCAAGAGCCAGCTCGGGGTGGACATTGACGACCACTTCACGCCCCACTACATCACCATCCGCGGCAAGGGCAAGCTCATCGAGCGACTGCGGCAGCAGGCGCGCCAGGTGGACCGGGTCCTCCTGGCCACCGACCCCGACCGGGAAGGCGAGGCCATCTCCTGGCATCTCTGCCAGCTTCTTGACATCGACGAGAGCTCCCCGTGCCGGATCGTGTTCCATGAGATCACCCGGGAGGCGGTGCGCCGCGCCCTGAAGGAGCCGCGCCCCATCGACGAGAACCTGGTGGACGCCCAGCAGGCGCGGCGGGTGCTGGACCGCCTGGTGGGCTACAAGTTGAGCCCGCTGCTGTGGCGGAAGGTGCGGCGCGGCCTCTCCGCCGGCCGGGTCCAGTCGGTGGCCGTGCGCCTCATCGTCGACCGGGAGGAAGAGATCGAGGCCTTCACGCCCCAGGAGTACTGGACCCTGGAGGCCGATCTGGTGCGGCTGCCGGGCGGGGAGACCTTCACCGCCCGCTATTACGGCGACGCCGAGGGAAAGAAGGAACTGCCCGACCGGGCTGCCGTCGACCGCCTGCTGGCCGATCTGGAGGGGCGGCCCTTCTCCGTCCTGGGGGTCGAACGCAAGGAACGGAAACGCAACCCGGCGCCGCCTTTCACCACCTCGACCCTGCAGCAGGAAGCGGCCCGCAAGCTGGGGTTCACCGTGCGCCGCACCATGCGCATCGCCCAGGAACTGTACGAAGGGATCGAACTGCGGGGCGAGGGCGCCGTGGGTCTGGTGACCTACATCCGCACGGACTCGACCCGCATCGCCGACCAGGCCCTGGACGAGGCGGCCGCCTACATCGCCGCGCGCTTTGGCGCCGAGTTCTCGGCGCCCCGCAAGCAGGCGGGGCGGCGGGCAGCACAGGCCCAGGATGCCCATGAGGCCATCCGACCCACGTCGGTGGCCCGGGAACCCGACGCCATCAAGGACGATCTGACGCCCGACCAGTACAAGCTCTACCGGCTGATCTGGGAGCGGTTCGTCGCCAGCCAGATGGCCCCGGCGGTGCTGGATACCGTCACCGCGGAGATCGGAGCCGGTCCCCATCGCTTCCGGGCGACCGGTTCGACCGTCAAGTTCCCGGGCTTCATGAAGCTCTACGTGGAGGGCCGGGACGAGGGGGGCGAAGGGGAGGGCGACGAGGCGGAGGGCATGCTCCCCGACCTTGCAGAGGGCGATGCCCTGGCGCTCAAGCAGCTGCGGCCGGAGCAGCACTTCACCCAGCCGCCCCCGCGCTACACCGAGGCCATGCTGGTCCGGGCCCTGGAGGAAAAGGGCATCGGCCGGCCCAGCACCTATGCGCCCATCATCGAAACCATCCAGGAGCGGGGCTACGTGGTGAAGGAAGACCGGCGCTTCCGGCCCACCGAGCTGGGCCGGGTGGTCACCGCGTTGCTGAAGGAGCACTTTCCCGACATCGTGGACGTGGAGTTCACCGCCCGCATGGAGGCCGACCTGGACCGCATCGAAGAGGGCCAGCGGGAATGGGAGGATGTGGTCCGGGAGTTCTACGAGCCCTTCAGCGCCACCCTGGCCCGGGCGGAAAGGGAGATCCAGCGCGTTGCCCTGCCCGTGGAGGAGACGGACGAGATCTGCGAGAAGTGCGGCCGGCGCATGGTGATCAAGCACGGGCGCTACGGACGCTTCCTGGCCTGCCCGGGCTTTCCCGAGTGCCGCAATACCCGGCCCCTGGTGGAGAAGACCGGCGCCCGCTGCCCGCGCTGCGGCGGGGAGATGGTGCAGCGCCGGTCCCGCAAGGGCCGGGTCTTCTACGGGTGCAGCAACTATCCGGAGTGCGACTTCACCACCTGGGACCGGCCCACGGCGGAAACCTGCCCCGAGTGCGGCACCTTCCTGGTGGAGAAGCGGTCCCGCCAGGGGGTGCGCCTGGTCTGCGCCAACCCCCAGTGCACCTATCAGCGGGAAGGGGCCGCCGAGACCGCCGGCGCCGGTGCCGGGGCGGGGAGGCGTTGAGCATGGCGGAACGAGTCACGGTCATCGGCGGCGGCCTGGCGGGCAGCGAAGCCGCGTGGCAGGTCGCCCGCCGGGGCATTCCGGTGCGGCTTTACGAAATGCGGCCGGTGAAATCCACCCCGGCCCACCACACGGGCCAGCTGGCCGAGCTGGTCTGCAGCAACTCCCTGCGGGGGAACCAGCTGGACCAGGCGCCGGGGTTATTAAAGGAAGAGATGCGGCGGCTGGGCAGCCTGATCATGGCGGCGGCCGACGCCAGCGCCATTCCGGCAGGAAGCGCCCTGGCCGTCGACCGGGAGGAGTTCGCCCGGCGCGTCACGGAGGCCATCACCGCCCACCCGCTGATCGAGGTGGTGCGGGAAGAGGTGACGGAGCCGCCCGCGGAAGGTCCCGTGATCATCGCCACCGGACCCCTGACCTCCGACGCCCTCTCCAAGTGGATCCGGTCCTTCACCGGCGAGGAGTACCTGGCGTTCTTCGATGCCGCCGCGCCCATCGTCACCTACGAGTCGTTGGATCTGTCCAAGCTGTTCCGCGCGTCCCGCTACGACAAGGGCAGCGGCGACGACTACCTGAACAGCCCCATGACCCGGCAGGAGTACGAGGCCTTCTGGCAGGCCCTGGTCGAAGCGGAAAAGCACGTGCCCCACGACTTCGAACAGGGCCTGTTCTTCGAAGGCTGCCTGCCCATCGAGGAGATGGCCCGCCGGGGTCCGGACACCCTCCGCTACGGGCCCTTGAAGCCCGTGGGCCTGGTCGACCCCCGCACGGGCAAGGAGCCCTACGCCGTGGTCCAGCTGCGCCGGGACAACCGCTACGGCACCCTGTACAACCTGGTGGGCTTTCAGACGAGCCTCAAGTGGGGCGAGCAGAAGCGGGTCTTCCGCATGATCCCGGGCCTGGAGAACGCCGAGTTCGCCCGGTACGGGGTGATGCACCGCAACACCTTCATCTGCTCGCCCAAGGTGCTCAAGCCCACCATGCAGGCGCGGAAGCGCCCCGACCTGTTCTTCGCCGGCCAGATCACCGGCGTGGAAGGGTACATCGAATCGGCCGCCACGGGCATCGTGGCGGGCATCAACGCGGCCCGGCTGGTGCGCGGGGAAGAACCCGTCGCCTTTCCGGCCGAGACGGCCCATGGGGCCCTGACCCGGTACATCACCGAAGCGCATCCCGACCACTTCCAGCCGATGAACATCGCCTTCGGCCTGTTGCCGCCCCTGGAGCGGCGGGTGCGGGACCCGCGGCGCCGCAAGCTGCTCATGGCCGAGAGGGCCCTGGCCGCGCTGGAGCGGTTTGCCCCCGCCCGGCTCCCCGAGACCGTGCCGGGGCCGGCGGTCCCGGGCGGTGACCCGGCGCCTGTGCCCGGGCGGTGAGACCGTGACCCGGATCCCTGCCGGTTCCCTCCCGGCTGCCGACGTGGTGGAGGCCTACCTGGATCACCTGCGCCTGGAGCGGGGTCTTTCCCCCCGCACGGTGGAGGCGTACGCGGGGGATCTGGCAGGCTGGCTCCAGTTCCTGGGCCTGGAGCCGCCCGTCGGGGCGGCGGCCCTGGCGGGCGTCAGCGGCCGTGACCTGCGCCGCTGGCTGGCCCATCTGGAAGAACGCGGCCTGGCCCGGGCGTCCGTGGCCCGCAAGCTGGCGGCGGTGCGGGGCCTTTTCCGCTACGCCGTGCGGGAGGGCTGGCTGGCGGCCAGTCCCGCCGCCCGCCTGGCCACGCCGCGGCTCCGGCGGCGGCTGCCGCGGGTGTACACCCCGGAGGAAGCCCAGGCCCTGCTGGAGGCGGCGGCCTCGGGCCACGGTCCGGCGGCCCTGCGGGACCGGGCCATCTTGGAACTCCTCTACGGCTGCGGCCTGCGGGTGGCCGAGCTCAGCGGGCTCGACCTGGACGACGTGGACCTGGAGGGCGGCTGGCTGCGGGTGTACGGCAAGGGCGGAAAGGAGCGGATCCTGCCGCTGGCCGGTCCGGTGGCGGCGGCCCTCCGGGCGTACCTGGAGGAAGGGCGCCCCGGGTTCCTGGAAGGCCGGCGGCACCGTCCCTGCCGGCCTGCCGATGCCCAGGCCGTGTTCCTCAACCGGTGGGGCGGCCGGCTCTCGCCCCGCGGCATCCAGGCCATCGTGCGGCGGGTGGGGGCGGTGGTGGCGCGGCTGCAGGCCCACCCCCACCTGCTGCGCCACACCTTCGCCACCCACCTGCTGGACGGCGGCGCGGGGCTCAGGGCGGTCCAGGAGCTGCTCGGCCACGCCAGCCTGGCCGCAACCCAGGTGTACACCCACGTGTCCCGGGCACGGCTCTGGGCGGTCTACCAGCAGGCCCATCCCCGGGCCCGCCCTGCCCCGGCTGCGGCCGTCCCCGCACCGGGGGCTGCGGCGCCGGAGCCGGAGGGCCTGGGCGCCCCGCCCTCGGCAGGCGCACCCGGTTCGCCCGCCGGGTACGGGCCGGCAGGGGGGCGCCAGGGGCTGCAGCCGGGATCGTCGCCGTCCGGGTAGTCCCCGCCGCCGGGGTTCCCGGCGCCCCCCGGGCGGGGTGGTCGCCGCCCGCGGCGGGCAACGGATCCGCGCCCTTCGGCAGGGCGGACCGGCACCGTCACCAGGCCCCAGCACGAGCCGGAAGGCCGGCGGGCCAGAGCGAGGGATCAGCGCATGGGCGAGGGGCAACCCCGCTTTCACGGCACCACCATCCTGGCCGTGCGCCGCAACGGCCGGGTGGCCATGGCCGGCGACGGCCAGGTGACCCTGCAGCAGCACATGGTGATGAAGCACCGGGCCCGCAAGGTGCGGCGGCTCTACCACGGGCGGGTGTTGGCCGGGTTCGCGGGCAGCGTGGCCGACGCCGTGGCCTTGATGGAGCGCTTCGAGGGGAAACTGGAGGAACACGGCGGCCAGCTGGTCCGGGCGGCGGTGGAACTGGCCAAGGACTGGCGCACCGACCGGCTGCTGCGCCGCCTGGAAGCCCTGCTGGTGGTGGCCGACGCCGACCACCTGCTGCTGGTGTCGGGGTCGGGGGAAGTGCTCGAACCCGACGACGGGATCGTGGCGGTGGGGTCGGGCGGCGGTTTCGCCCTGGCGGCGGCCCGGGCCCTGGCCCGGCACACCGGCCTGGATGCCGCCGCCATCTGCCGGGAGGCGATGCGCATCGCCGCCGAGCTCTGCGTTTACACCAACGACCAGCTGGTGATCGAGGAGCTCTAGCCGTGCTCTCGCCGTACTCTCGCCGTACTCCAGCCGCACGGGCCTGGGCCGGGAGCAACGGGCCCGGGCCGGGGGCCGGCCCGATCGGGGCGGCCACCCGCCAGGGGGAGGGACGACCGTGGAACGGGGAGCCGTCCAGGGCGCCGCGTGGGAACCCGACCGGCTGACCCCCCGCCAGATCGTGGCGGAGCTGGACCGGTACATCGTCGGCCAGGCGGAGGCCAAGCGGGCGGTGGCCATCGCCCTGCGCAACCGCTGGCGGCGGCAGCAGCTGCCGCCGCACCTGCGGGACGAGGTGGCGCCGAAGAACATCCTGATGATCGGCCCCACCGGGGTGGGCAAGACGGAGATCGCCCGGCGGCTGGCCCGGCTGACGGGAGCTCCCTTCATCAAGGTCGAGGCGACCAAGTTCACCGAAGTGGGCTATGTGGGCCGCGACGTGGAGTCCATCATCCGGGACCTCTTGGAGACGGCCATCCGCATGGTCAAGGCGGAGCGGGTGGCCGCCGTCGAGGACCGGGCCCGGGCCGCGGCCGACGACCGCCTGCTGGACGTGCTGGTTCCGCCGCCCCGGCGGCGCCCCCAGCGCGCCGGGTCGCCCTGGGAGATGCTGCTGGGGTCCCTGGGGGCCGGGATGCCGGGTCCGGCCGAGCCCGCCCGGCCCGAGGAAGAGGAGGACTGGCGCCGGCACCGCCAGGAGGCGGCTGCGCGGCTGCGCAGCGGGCAGCTGGAGGACCAGGTGGTCGAGATCGAGGTGGAAGACCAGGCGCCGCCCATGGTCGACATCCTGGGCGGGCCGGGCCTGGAAGAGGTCACCCTGAACGTGCAGGACCTGCTCAAGGACTGGCTGCCCCGGCGCAAGCGCCGGCGCCGCCTGCCGGTGCGGGAGGCCCGGGAGGTGCTGGCCCAGGAAGAGGCCCAGAAGCTGATCGACATGGACCAGGTGGTGGCCGAGGCCATCCGGCGCACGGAGCAGGCGGGCATCGTCTTCATCGACGAGATCGACAAGATCGCCGGCCGGGAGCGGGGCCACGGGCCCGACGTCTCCCGGGAAGGGGTGCAGCGGGACATCCTGCCCATCGTCGAGGGCTCCACGGTGATGACCCGGCACGGCCCGGTGCGCACGGACCACATCCTCTTCATCGCGGCGGGAGCCTTCCACATCGCCAGGCCCTCGGACCTGATCCCCGAGCTGCAGGGCCGGTTCCCCATCCGGGTGGAGCTGCAGCCCCTCACCCGGGACGACTTCAAGCGCATCCTGACCGAGCCGGACAATGCCCTGCTGCGCCAGTACCAGGCCTTGCTGGCCACCGACGGGGTGGAGCTGGAGTTCACCCCGGACGCGGTGGAGGCCCTGGCGGACATGGCGGCCCGGGCCAACCAGCAGGCGGAGAACATCGGAGCCCGGCGCCTGCACACCCTGCTGGAACGGCTGCTGGAGCCGGTGGCCTTCGACGCCCCGGACGCCCTCCAGGGCAAGGTGGTGGTGGATGCTGCGTTCGTCCGCCAGCGGCTGGAGGGAGTCCTCCAGGATCAGGATCTGAGCCGGTACATCCTCTGAGGGCCCTGCCCCCTGGTGGCGGCGCCGGGAGTCCGGGGCCGGCCGGGGAGCCGGCGGCGAGCCCCAGGCGGCCTGCGCGGGCGAAATCCTGACCGGCCGCCCCCCGGGGGCAAGCGAAGGAGCCAGGGCAAGCGATCCTGGCTGGCAAAACCCACCCTGCCGCAAGAGGGACCCAAAACCAGGACCCGGGTCCCAAATTTTTTGTCGCGGATAGAAGGAATGACCAGTTCGGTGCAGAATCATGTCGACCAGTGCCGGCTGGAAAGCCGCTACAACTGAATAAGCTTCGGGGGTGAGCCGCGGTTTCTGTCCCGGTTGCACAGGCCGGGGCGCGGCCACCCCCCGCGGCAGCGACAAAGGCACCCCTGTCGAAAGGCAGGTTCGCAAAGTCACGGGTCTAAGGTCCCGCCAGCACGGGACTATGACGGCCGGACTGCCGAACGCCGCGCGGTGGACCCTTGGCAATCCTCTCGTCCGCCCGTGGTGCCTGGCGCGCCGCGGGCGGCTTTCTTTTCCAGCGGCGGGAGGGGATGGACCCGTGTGGGGGCGCGTCAACGATGAACTGGCTGCCGGGCTGGAGGTCCTGGCCCTCCGCCAGCGACTGCTGGCCCAGAACGTGGCCAACGCCGAGACGCCCGGCTACAAGCGGTATGATCTCGACTTCGCCCGGGCTCTGGAGGCGGCGCTGGCCGGTCGCGGGCCGGCGGGAGGCCAGGCCGCGGGGTGGGCAGCCGGGGCCGCCGGCACCGCCGGGACCGGAGGGGCCGAACCGGCCGTGGCGGCCGCACCAGCCACCGGGGCCGGGGGCGCGGGGGCAGCCGGAGCGGGCGGGGTGGCGGTCGGGCCTGCCGTACCCGGTGGCCGGCTGTCCCTGGGCGTCACCCACCCAGGCCACCTGCCGGGCCGGTGGGCACCAGCAGATCCGGCGGTAGCGGTATACCGGGAGACCGGTTCCTCCCTGCGCAACGACGGCAACAACGTCGACCTGGACGCGGAGATGGCGCGGATGGCGGAAAACGGCGTGCACTATCAGGCCCTGGTGCGGCAGCTGTCCGATCGCATCGCCCTGCTGCGCACGGTCATCGCCGAGGGGAGGCGGTAAGCGGTGGCGGGCGGGATGTTCAGCACCTTCGACATCGCGGCCAGCGGCATGACGGCCCAGCGGCTGCGCCTGGACCTGATCGCCAGCAACCTGGCCAACGTGGACTCCACCCGTACCCCCCAGGGCGGGCCCTACCGCCGGCTGGTGCCGGTCTTCGAGGAACGCGCGACGCCCTTCGCCCGGATCCTGCGGGAACGGGGTGCGGTGCCGGGGCCGGTGCCGGCGGCGGGTGCCGCAGCCGGCTGGGCACGCTCCCCCCTGGCCGGCGTAGCGGGTGGGCCGGTGCCGCCCGTAGCCGGTCCGGGCGCGGCGGGTCCCGGCGGGACCGGAGCCGCCCCCGGCGGGGTCCAGGTGGCGGCCGTGGTCGGCGATCCCTCGCCGCCCCGGCTGGTGTACGACCCGGCCCATCCCGACGCGGGCCCGGATGGTTACGTGGCGTACCCCAACGTGGACCCGCTGGCGGAGATGGTCAACCTGCTGGCGGCGACCCGGGCCTACGAGGCCAATGTGGCGGTCTTCGCCGCGGCCCGCACCCTGGCCCTGCGGGCGCTGGACATTGGCCGCGGCTGAACGGCCCTGCGGCTGCCGGATGCCCCTGGGACCGCCAGGGTCCCGGCAGCGTTGCGGCTGCAACGGAGGAGGTCTGAGCCATGAACCCATGGGGTGTCCAAGCCCCCGGCAACGTCGCCTGGCCCGGTTCTTCCCCGGCGACCGGTCTGGGCGGGACCTTCGGACCGTCCGGAAGGGCGGCGGCTGCGGCCGCGGGCGACGGCCCGGCGGCCGGTTCCACCGGGCCCGGTGGCGTGGGACCCAGCTTCCTGCAGGAACTGGCCCGCGCCCTCCAGCAGCTGGAGGGCGCGGCCGGCGAGGCCGACGCCATGGCCCGGCGCCTGGTGACGGGCCAGGTCCAGGACCTGTCCCAGGTCATGGTGGCCAGCGAGAAAGCGCGGCTGGCCATCGAACTGGCGGTGCAGCTGCGCAACAAGGCGCTCGAGGCCTACCAGGAGATCATGCGCATGCCCGTGTGACGGGTGCGGCCCTGCGGCGGCCGGCGGGATGAGCGGCACGGGGCCGGAAGGCAGGGTCGCGGTCGGTCGAGGAGGCGGCGGAATCCTCCATGCCCCTGGCACAGGTGCGGCAGCTTCCCCAGCAATTCATGGCCTGGTTCCGGAAGCTCAGGCCGGCGGCCCGGTGGGTGGTGGTCTCGGCGGCGGCTCTGGCCCTGGCCGGTTTGGTGGCGCTGGCCCTGGCAGGGCGCAGCGGGCCCCAGTGGGCCCCCCTGTTCACCCAGCTGGACCCCACCGACGCCGCGGCCATCGCCGGCCAGCTGGAGGAGCAAGGCATCCCCTTCCAGCTGGCCCAGGGGGGGCAGGCCATTCTGGTGCCCGCGGAACAGGTCGACCGGCTGCGCCTGGACCTGGCCGCCCAGGGCCTGCCGCGCCAGGGGACGGTGGGCCTGGAGCTTCTGGAGAACATGCCGATGGGTGCCACGGAGTTCGAGCGGCAGGTGCAGTACCTGCGGGGGCTCCAGGGCGAGCTGGCCCGTACCATCGGCCGGCTGGAGGGGGTCGAGGCGGCGCGGGTCCACGTAGTGCGGCCCGAGCGCAGCCCCTTTGTCAGCCAGCAGCGGCCTGCCACGGCGGCGGTGCTGGTCCAGCTGAAACCAGGGGCGGAGCTCGAGCCCGAGCAGGTGCGGTCCATCATGCACCTGGTCGCGTCGGCGGTGGAAGGCCTGAAGCCCGAAGACGTGACGGTGGTGGATACCACCGGCCGCCTGCTCTCGGCCGGAGTGGAGCTGGCCCAGGAAGGGACCGCCGTGGTGCCGGGTGACCGCTTCGAGGTGGAACGCCGCTTCGAGGCGGAGCTGCAGCGCAGCCTCCAGACCCTGCTGGAGCAGGTCCTGGGCCCGGGCAACGTCATCGCCCGGGTCAATGCGGAGCTCAACTTCGACCAGCAGGTGGTGGAGCGGCACCTTTTCGAGCCCCCGGCCGACGGCGGCCAGGGCATCCTGCGGTCCATCCAGGAGCTGCAGGAGACCTTCACCGGCCAGCCCGCACCGGGCGGGGTGCCGGGGGACAGCAACATCCCCACCTATCCCCAGGTGGGCGGCGGCACCCTTGACTACCAGCGCAGCGAGCGGACGGCCAACTACGAGGTCAACCAGGTGGTCGACCGGGTGCAGGTGGCCCCGGGTGCGGTCCGGCGCCTGTCGGTGGCCGTGGTGGTCAACGGCGATCTCACTCCCGAGCGGCGGCAGGCCCTCCAGCAGGCGGTGGCCGCGGCCATCGGCAGCGACCCCCAGCGCCAGGACCAGGTCGAGGTGGTGGCCATGCCCTTCGACACCACGGTGGCCGACCGCCTGCAGCAGTCCCTGGAGGAGGAGCGGCAGGCCCGGGAAGCGACCCGGCGGGTGGCCCTGCTGGCCGGCGCGGGGGGGCTGGCGCTGCTGGCCCTGGTCCTCCTGGTGGCCGCCTGGCGGCGCCGGCGGCTCGCCCGCCGGCTCCTGGAAGCACAAGCCGCCGGTCACGGGTTACCCGCCGTGCCGGGGAGCACCGCCGGCACGGTGGCGGCCGGTCCGGCCGGGCGGGGCACCGCGGCCGTACCCGGCCCCGGCGGACCCGTTCCGGGACCGGCCGGGGCCGCGGCGACGGGTGCCAACGGCAAGGCGGCGGAGGCCACGGTCCTCGAGCAGGTCAGCGAGCTGGTGAAGAACCAGCCGGAGCACGTGGCCCAGGTGATCCGCAGCTGGCTGGCCGAGCGGTCCGCCAACTGACGGCGGCGGTCAGGACGGCCTGAGCAGGATCAGGACGGCCAGGCCCGGCGCGGGCGGGGGAGGAGGCGATGGCCATGGCGACAAGGCAGGTTGCGGTGGCAAGGGCCGGCACGGCGGTGGCCGGGGGTACGCCCCGGGGTGGGATCAGGGCCCCGGCGGCGCCGGTCGCCGCGGAGGTGGCCGAGGGTCCGGAGGGCGGCATCGCGGCGGAGCCGGGGGCCGGTGCGGCGGCCGCCGGTGGCCGGCCTGCCCTCCGGGAGGCGGCCCGCGACCTGTCGCCGCGGCGCAAGGCCGCGATCCTGATGATCTCCCTGGGACCGGAGCTGGCCGCCCGGGTCTTCCGCTACCTGCGGGAGGAGGAGATCGAACAGCTCACCCTGGAGATCGCCAACACCGACCGGGTCGCTCCCGAACAGCGGCTGGCGGTGCTGGAGGAGTGCCGGGATCTGGCCCTGGCCCACGCCTACATCGCCCAGGGCGGCATCGACTATGCCAGGGAGCTGCTGGTGCAGGCCTTGGGCCACCAGCGGGCGGCGGAGGTGATCAACCGCCTCACCGCGACCCTGTAGGTCCGGCCCTTCGAGTTCGTGCGCCGGGCCGACCCGCTGCAGATCCTGAACTTCATCCAGCAGGAGCACCCCCAGACCATCGCCCTGATCCTCGCCTACCTCCATCCGGAACAGGCCGCCGTCGTCCTCAGCGGCCTGCCGCCCGAGCGCCGGGCCGACGTGGCCCGCCGCCTGGCCCTGATGGAGCGCACCTCGCCCGAGCTGATCCGGGAGGTGGAGCGGGTCCTGGAACGCAAGCTGTCGTCGGTCCTGGGCGAGGAGGGCACCGTCGCGGGGGGGCTGCAGGCCGTGGTCCAGGTGCTGAACAACGTGGACCGCGGCACCGAGCGCAGCATCATGGAGGTCCTGGAGGTCACCGACCCCGAGCTGGCCGAGGAGATCAAGAAGCGGATGTTCGTCTTCGAGGACATCGTGCTGCTGGACGACCGGTCCCTGCAGCGGGTGCTCCGGGAGGTCGACCTCAACGAGGATCTGCCCCTGGCCCTCAAGGCCGTCAGCGAGGATGTCAAGCAGAAGATCTTCCGCAACCTGTCCCAGCGGGCCGTGGAGATCCTCCAGGAAAACCTCTCCTACCTCGGGCCCGTGCGCCTCCGCGACGTGGAAGAGGCCCAGCAGAAGATCGTCAACATCATCCGCCGCCTGGAAGAAGAGGGCGAGATCGTCATCGCGCGGGGTGGCCAGGATGAAGTGGTCGTCTAGGGTGGGAGACGCCCGGCGGCCGGTTCCCGCCCGCTGGCCGGTGCTGGGGTCCCTGCCCGGCGCCGGCGCGGCGGCCCCCGGGCTCCGGCCGGTGAACTGGCAGTCCGTGGGCCCGGCGGGCGGGACGGTGGCCCCTGCCCCTGCGGGCGAGGCCGCTGCCCCGACGGAGGCCGGCCCGGCTGCCGGTCCGTTGCCGGCAGCTGCCCAGGCGGCGGCCGGCCGGCGGGTCCGCCGCTGGCTCCGGAGGGCCAGGCGGGCGGCGGCCGCCCACCTGGAGAAGGCCCGACGCGAGGCGGACGCCCTGTGCCGCCAGGCGCGGGAGGAGGGCTTCCGCCGGGGCGAGCAGGAAGGCCGGGCGCGGTGGGAGGCGGCCTGCCGGCAACTGGAGGAACAGGCGGCCCGCCAGCGGGAGGAACTGGCCGCCGCCTACCGGCGGCTGGTCGAGGCGTCCGCAGGGCCCGTGCTGGAGCTGGTCCTGGTCCTGGCCCGCCGGGTGGCGGGCGAGGCCCTGGCGGTCGATGCTGCCGCCCTGCGCCGCCAGATCGAGGCGGCCCTGGCCCGGCTGGGGAGCGAGGGGGCCCGGGTGCTGGTGCATCCCGAGAGCCTGGCCCGGCTGGAGGAGGCGTCGCCCCTGCCCGCTGGCGTGGAGCTGGTGGCCGATTTGACCCTGGCGCCCGGCGACTACCGGGTGGAGACGCCCCGGGGGCTCATCGACGGCCGGGTGGAGGCCCAGATGCAGCGCCTCGGTCGGGCCCTCCGGGAGGCCGGACCCGGGGGCGGGGCGGACTCCGAGCCGGATGTCATCGCCGACGAGGAGGCGGCCAGGGTCCGGGCCGGTGCCGCCCCGGAGGGGAGGGAAGGAGCATGACCGTGCCGGCCGTTGCGACCCGACCCGGTCTCCCGGGCGGGCCCGGAGCAGGGGCTGCGCCGGGCCCCGACCTTCAAGAGGCGCAGGGGTCCGGTGGGCTCCTGGACTGGGGCCGGCTCACGGAGGCCGTGCAGGCGGCCGAACCACGGCCCTGCCAGGGCTGGGTGGAACAGGTGGTCGGCCTGGCGGTCGAGGCCCGGGGCCCCGTGAGCTCCCTGGGGGAGCTTTGCTGGATCGACCGGCCGGGACGGCCGCCGGTGCCGGCCGAAGTGGTGGGGTTTCGCGGTGCCCGCACCCTGCTGATGCCCCTGGGTGATGCCCGGGCCATCCGGCCGGGCAGCCGGGTGGAGGCCACAGGCCAGGGGTTCCGGGTGGCCGTGGGCGAGGGCCTGCTGGGCCGGGTGCTGGACGGGCTCGGCCGGCCCCTGGACGGCCAGGGTCCGGTGGCGGCGGAAGCCTGGTACCCGGCGGAAGCCGACCCCCCGCCGCCCCTGGCCCGCCGGCCCATCCGGGAGCCCTTGCCCGTGGGGGTTCGCGCCATCGACGCCCTGCTGACCTGCGGCCGGGGCCAGCGGGTGGGCATCTTCGCCGGCAGCGGCGTGGGGAAGAGCACCCTCCTGGCCATGATGACCCGGCACACGGCGGCGGACGTGGTGGTGGTGGCCCTGATCGGCGAGCGGAACCGGGAGGTGCGGGACTTCGTCGACCACCATCTGGCCGGTAGCCGCCGGCGCACGGTGGTGGTGGCGGCCACCGCCGACCGGCCGGCCCTGGTGCGCATCAAGGCGGCCCAGGTGGCCACGGCCATTGCCGAGTTCTTCCGCGACCGGGGCCGCCACGTGCTGCTGGTGATGGACTCGGTGACCCGCTACGCCATGGCCCTGCGGGAGGTGGGCCTGGCCGTGGGCGAGCCGCCGGCCACCCGCGGCTACCCGCCGTCGGTCTTCGCCGCCCTGCCGCGGCTGCTGGAGCGGGCGGGGACCGGGGACCGGGGCAGCATCACCGGCTTCTACACGGTGCTGGTGGATGGGGACGACTTCAACGAGCCCGTCGCCGACGCGGTGCGGGGAACGCTGGACGGCCACATCGTCCTTTCCCGCCAGCTGGCCGAGGAGGGCCAGTTCCCCGCGGTGGACGTGCTGGCCAGCGTCAGCCGCCTGATGCCGGAGCTGGTCGATGCGGCCCACTGGGCGGCGGCCCAGCGGCTGCGGAGGTGGCTGGGCGCCTACCGGGAGGCCCGCGACCTGGTGGAGATCGGCGCCTACCAGCGGGGCACCAACCCCGACGTCGACCGGGCCCTGGAGCGCATGCCGGCCATCCGGGCCTTTCTCTCCCAGGGGCGCGACGAGGCGGCTTCCTTTTCCGAGGCGGTGGCCCGGCTCCAGGAGGTGGCCGGCGGGGAGGCCGCCGGCGAGCAGCGGGCCTGAGGATCCAGGAGCAGCAGCAGGGGTGGGGGGATGGCCATGGCAAGCGGGGAGCCGTTCCGCTTGCAACGGGTATGGGACGTACGCCGCCTGGAGGCCCTGGCCCGGCTGGGGGAGTGGGGTCGCTGGCAGGCCCGCGCCCAGCAGGCGCAAGAGGAAGCGACCTTGCTGGAGGCCCAGCGGCGGCAGGCGGCGGGCGAGCTGGCGGCCGTGGGGCCGGCCCGGCCGGCCTTGGAGATGGTGGCCCGCTGGCGGGAACTGGAGCATCTGGGGCTCCGCTGCCAGGCGGCGGCCGGGCGGGCCCAGGTCCTGCGGCGCGAGGCCGAAACCCGCCAGCAGGCGGCCGTCGCGGCCCGGCGGGAGGAACAGGCCTGCGAGCGGCTCTACGACCGCCACCAGCGGCGGCAGCGCCTGGAGGCGGCGCGGCGGGAGCAGGCCCATCTGGACGAGGTGGCGGGTCGCCGGGCGGCGAGGGAGGAGGCGACGGGCCATGACCCGTGGTGATGGGCCGGTGGCGGCGCCGGTGCGATGGGGGCCTGCGACCGCCGGCGCCGCGGGAACGGGGGCGGCGGTTCCGGGCGGCACCCGCGACGCCGGGGGCCCCCAGGGGCCGGCGGCGGGACGGCGGCCGGGAGAGGTCTTCGCCGAGCTGCTGGACCAGGCTCGGACCGGGCGGGCCAGTTCCCCTGGTCCGGCGGGCGGCACGGCCCCCGCCGGCTCCGGCAGTGCGGGATCTGGAGAGGACGGCGGCCGTGACGCCCGCCGTGTCGCCGGCGGAGAGGTCATGGGGCTGGTCGCGGCCCTGTTTCCCCTGGGTTTCATGCCGGCCCCCGGCGACCAGGTTGGGGCCGGCCTCGAATCCCGTGCCCGGGGTCGCGAGACCGGGGCGGTTGCGGTGGAAGGGTGGTCCGGCACCCGTGAAGCTGCCGGGCCGCGGCCGGCAGGGCTACCGGCGCGGGGGGGTGCAGCGGGGGGATTCGAACCCCGGGAGGCTGCCGCCAGGTCCGGTACGGCGCCGGAGGCCGGGATGGAAAGCGAAGGCAGCGGCCGGCTGGGGGTCGCGAAGGCGCAGGACGGCGGTCCTGGCGCCGGGCACAACGGCGCCCCCGGTGGGGCACCGGGGGCGGGAGGGGCCGAAGGAGCGGGCCGTGACGCCCCGGCGACAGGGGGACCGGATCCCACTGCCGCCGGCGGGACAGCGGTAGGCCGGAGCCCGTCTCCTGCCCTCGGGGCCGGCAGCGCCTCCCAGGGCAAGGCCGGCCCGGCGGAATCCGCAGGGCCCTCGACCCGCCGCGCCCAGCCCGTCGCGGGGACCACCAGGGCGGCCGCCACCGCCCCTTCCGGCTCCGGAACGACCTCAGGCCCCACCGCCCCGGCTGCCGGCCCGGTGTCGGGAACCGGGGCGATGGTTGGGGCAGGGGGGTCCCTTGAGCCGCCGGGAAGCGGAATGCCGGTTTCGGCGGCGGGTGGTCCGGACGCGGCCACGGGTCCGGATGCTGCCGCCGGCGGAGCCGCCGGACCCGGCGGCGTTCCGGGTGGCGGCCGGCCGGAGACGCCGGCCCCGGTCTCGTGGCCCGGGCAACCCGGTGGCGGGCTCCTGGCCGGGGACGGTGGACCGGCGGCAGGGGACGGCAAGGCCGGGGCCACCTCGCCGGCGATGACGGGTGCGATGGCTGCCGCGGCGGGCGGCGCACCGGTCCCGAGCGCAGCGGCCGCGGGGCCGGGGGCCGGGGCGGAAGCTTACGGCCCAGGGTGGCCTGGGCCGGCCTCCGGCCATGCGGCGGCGGCCGCCGGCATGGCGAGCCTGCCTGCGGGCCAGGCTGGGCCGCTGCTGCCGGGGGCGGCCGGGGTCGTGGTGCCGGTCTCCCAGGGGACCGGCATCCCCGGCGGCCCGGCCGCGGCGCAAGCGGCCGGGCCGCCGATAAGAGGTGAAGGAGAACCCCTGGCACCGGCGGCTGCCGCGGCCCCGGGGATGGCCTCGCCGGCGGCGGCCCGGCTGCCGGGAGCGGCGGGCGGCGGCCCCGTGGACGCCGGCCGGTGGGCGGCGGCGGTGGCCCGCTGGATCGAAGGGCTCGAGTGGCACCGGACAGGCGACCGGCACCGGTTGCGACTGGAACTGGCTCCGGCCCACCTGGGACCCCTGCACGTGGAGGTCGCGGGGGACGGCAGCGTGCTGGCGGCCCGCCTCACGGTGTTCCACCCCGACACCCTGGCCCTGGTCCAGCGTCACCTGGACGAACTCCGCCAGGCCCTGACCGCCCGCGGCTACCAGATTCAGGGTCTCGAAGTGGGGCTGGCAGCCGGCGGGGCGCCCGGCCAGGCCGGGCAGCAGGGGCCGGGCGGCCAGGGTGGCCCGGGCACGGCCTGGGCCTGGGCCGCAGGCGGGGTCCCGAGCGCGCCCGGCCCCGGCCCGGGGGATGTTCCTTCTGCCGGCCCGGGCACGGCGGCCTTGCCGGGAGGGGGCCGCGGGCGGCTGGACGTCCGGATCTAGGAAATGGGGAGGTGGGGAGGTGGCCGGGATGGCCATTACCAGCAGCACGGCACAAGCGGCGGCGGCGGGTTCCGGCCCGGGCAGCACCGGCGGCGCGGCCGGCCGGTCCGGCCCGGGCGGTCCGGGCGGCTTGGCCCCCGACGCCTTCTTCCGGTTGCTGGCGGCCCAGCTGCGCTATCAGGACCCGCTGCAGCCCATGCAGGACACCGCCTTTGTGGCCCAGCTGGCCCAGCTCACCCAGCTGGAGGAGACCCGGGCCCTGCGGGCGGCCCTCAGCGGGCTTTCGGCCCTGCCCCTGCTGGGCCGGACGGTGGAGATCACCACCGCCCAGGGGACCCGGACCGGCACGGTCACGGGGGTGCGGATGGATCCTGCCGCACCGGGCCTGATGATCGACGGCCGGCCCGTGGCCTGGGCCGACGTGCTGGACCTGCGCCTGGCGGGTGAGGCGGAGCCCGCGGGCGGGCCGGCAGGGCGCCCGGTGACGGCGTGAGGCGGCGGGCGCCGGCGGCAGAGCGGTGCGGAACGGGCCCGCCCGGGGCCGCCGGAGACCCCGGCGGGAGCCGGCGCCGGCCTCGGGTCCGGGCCGGCCGCGCGGGGGAAGGACACGGCAGGGGGATGACCTTGAGGGAGGGTGAGGCGCCATGATGCGCTCGCTGTATGCCGGCATCTCGGGGCTTCAGAACCACCAGCTCCGGATGGATGTGATCGGCAACAACATCGCCAACGTCAACACCGTGGGCTACAAGTCGAGCCGCGTGACCTTCAAGGAGCTGTTCAACCAGACCCTGCGGGGGGCCTCGGCGCCCGCCGGGCCGGCCCGGGGCGGGACCAACCCGATCCAGATCGGCCTGGGCACGGCCCTGGGCGGGATCGACGTGATCCACCAGGCCGGCAACCCCCAGGTGACGGGCGTGGTCACGGACATGGCCATCCAGGGCGACGGGTTCTTCGTGCTGCAGGACGCCACGGGCGGCTACGCCTACACCCGGGCCGGCGACTTCCGGCTGGATGCCGAGGGGTACCTGGTGAACGCCGATGGCCTGCGGGTCCTGGGCTGGCAGGCCCAGGGCGGCGTCCTGCCGGCCCGGGACGCCCTCAACCTGGGCGCCGTCCGCGTTCCCGTGGACCTGGCCGTACCGGCCCAGGCCAGCACCCGGGTGACGTGGTCCAGCAACCTGGATGCCACGGCACCCACGTCCAGCACCCTGACCCAGGCCATCGACGTCTACGACTCGCTGGGGAATCCCCATACCCTGATCTTCACCTTCACCCGCACCGGGTCGAACCAGTGGTCGTGGAACGCCGCCGCGGCGGCCGACCCGGCCACCTCCCTCGGCTCGGGCACCCTGACCTTCAGCAGCGCGGGGCTTCTCACGGCCGGCAGCCCGGGCACCGTGAACTACAGCCCGCCCGGCGCCGACCGCATGACCCTGACCGTCGACTTCGCCGGCCTGACCCAGTACGCCGGGCCGTCCACCGCCGAGGCCACGGCCGACGGTTATCCCGCCGGGCAGCTGACGTCCTTCAGCGTCGATGCATCGGGCACCATCACCGGCACCTTCTCCAACGGGATGACCCAGCCCATCGCCCAGGTGGCCCTGGCCGCCTTCGCCAACCCGGCCGGCCTGCTGCGCGACGGCAACCTCTACTGGGAATCCAACAACTCCGGGGTGGCCCGGATCGGGGAGGCGGGCACCGGCGGGCGCGGCTCCGTCACCCCGGGCGCCCTCGAGATGTCCAACGTCGACCTGTCCCGGGAGTTCGTCGACATGATCGTGACCCAGCGGGGCTTCCAGGCCAACTCCCGGGTCATCACCACCTCCGACGAGATGCTCCAGGAACTGGTCAACCTCAAGCGGTAAGGCGGCCGGCTGAGAGCCCCGCCCGCCGGCTGCCGCGGCGGGGACCGGGCCCCAGCGGCCGCAGGTGACGGGAGGGAGCCCCGGTGGTGCCGGTGACCCGCCTGGACGGCCGGGAAGTGGTGGTCAACGCGGAGCTGATCGAGACCCTCGAGGCCACGCCCGATACGGTGATCACCCTGACCACGGGCCGGCGCCTGGTGGTGCGGGAACCCGTGGACCGGGTGATCGAGCGGGTGGTGGCCTACCGGCGGCGCATCCTGGCGCCGGCCGGGGGACCGGGCGGAGAAGGGGCGTCCTGCGCCCCGGCCTCGCCCGCCCTGGCCGCCGGGTCCACCGGGCACGAGGACGGTGACCCCAGGTGAAAGGCAAAGTCCGGTTGCTGTTGATCGTGGTGGTGACGGCGGTGGCCGCCGCGGCGCGCACCTGGTGGGCCGCCACCCGGGCGGGGGCGGGGGAGCCCCCGCCCCCGCCGGAGCCGGTGGACGTGGCCCTGGAGCCCTTTACCACCAACCTGCGGGATGGTCGGGTGGTCCAGGTGGCCCTGGTCCTCCGGGTGGCAGGGGAGGAGGCGGCCAAGGCGCTGGAGCACGGCGGCATGGCCGAGGTGCGCCATCAGGTCTACCGGGTCCTGCGCGGGATGACCGCGGCCGACCTGGCCGGAGCCGGCGGCATGGACCGGCTGCAGCAGGCGCTGCGGGCCGTCCTGGCGGGACAGGGCGGCGGCTCCGGCCACGGCCAGGGTAACCCGGGGACGGGGTCCGGCCTTCCTGCCGGATCTGGAACCGGTGGACATGCCCCCGGGGGCGGGTTGCCCATTCAGGACGTGCTGATCACGGACCTGATCGTCCAGTAGGGGCCTGCAGAGCACGGGCGGGAGGAGGGCTGCTGCTTGAACCAGGGCGTGCGCCGCAAGGGCGTCCGGAGGGCTCCGGTGGTCCGGCTCTACGACTTCCGGCGCCCGGACAAGTTCTCCAAGGAGCAGTTGCGCACCCTGGCCATGGTCCACGAGAACGTGGCCCGGCTGGCGACGGGCTTCTTGTCGGGCCAGCTGCGCACGGTGGTCGAGGTGGCGGTGCTGGAGGTGGAGGAGACGACCTACGGTGAGTTCATCACCGGCCTCTCCAACCCTACGGTGCTGGCGGTCTTCAACCTGCCGCCCCTGGAGAGCAGCGCCGTCATGGACGTGGAGCCCTCCATCGCCTTTCCCATGGTGGACCGCCTGTTCGGCGGTCCGGGCACGGGGGCGGCCACCGGCCGCGGCCTGACGGAGATCGAGACGGTGGTCATGCGGGCAATCCTGCAGGGGCTGCTGGGATCCGTCGCCGAGGGGTGGAGCCAGCTCGTCCAGGTACAGGGCGAGCTGGTCACGGTGGCCGCCAACCCCCTGTTCGTCCAGGTCCAGGCGCCCAACGAGATCGTCGTGCGGGTGGTGCTCTCGGTCCGGTTCGGCCAGCAGGAGGGAGCCTGGCGGATCTGCTTGCCTTATCCCCTGCTGGAGCCCCTGCTGCCGCGGCTGGCCGTGCACCAGTACTACGCCCGGGAGACCCGCAGCCAGGCGCGGTCCCGGGAGCAGTGGGAAGAAGGCCTGCGCCAGGTGCCGCTGCCGGTGCAGGTGGTCCTGGGGCGGGCCCAGCTGACGGTCCGGCAGCTGCTGGACCTGGCGCCGGGGCACGTGCTGCCGCTGGATACCCGGGCCGGCAGCCTGGTCGACATCCTGGTGGGCGGCCGGCTCAAGTTCCGGGGTCTTCCCGGCCAGCACGGGCAACGGCTGGCGGTGCAGGTGGTGGAACGGGTAGAGGAGGAACGCGGCCATGGGCACGGGCGAGTGGGAGATGCTGTCGCAGGAGGAAATTGATGCCCTGTTGCGCAGCCTGGCCGAGGAGGGGAGCGGGGCCGGCCCCGCCGGCGGGGACGACCCGGCCCGGGGCGCCCCGGCCGGTGCGGGAGGCGCGGCCGGAGGTGCTGCCGGATCCGACGGCCCTCCCCCCGCAGCTGCCGGATCCGCCGGCGGGGCATCGGGGTCCGCCGGGCCCCAGGAGGCCTCCCCCGTCGCGACGGGCCCCTCCGCCGGAGCCGGGGAAGCCACGGGCAGGCGCCCCTCCGCTCTGTCGGCCGCGACCCCGCCTGCCGCCTTCCAGGAGGAGGCCAGCCCGGCGGGCGGGCCGGGCGCGGAGGGACCGACCGGTGCCGGCCGGGGCAGCGGCCCGGCCCAGGCGGCGGCCGCAGCCGAGCCGGCCCCGGCGGGCATCGCGGGGGCCGGTAGCCGCCCGGCGGCCGGGTTCTACCCCCTGCACGGCGGTCCCGAGGCCGGCGAGGGCTGGCCGCCGGAAGGGGAAGGCGGCGCCGGGCCCGCCGCGGGCCGGGGAACCTTGGATCTCCTGCTGGATGTCCCCCTGCAACTGACGGTGGAGCTGGGCCAGACCCAGCGCACGGTGCGGGAACTGCTGGAGATGGCGCCGGGCACGGTGGTGGAACTGGACCGGCTGGCGGGCGAGCCGGTGGACCTGCTGGTGAACGGCCGCCTAATCGCCCGGGGCGAGGTGGTGGTGATCGATGAGAACTTCGGCATCCGCATCACCGACATCGTCAGCCCCGGCGAGCGCCTCCGCCGCCTCCGTTGAGGGGGTACCGGGGGAGGGCGTTCGGGGGGGACCGGCGCCCGCGGTGGTGGTCATCGACCCTGCCGCCTTTGCCCGGCGCCAGGTCCGGGCGCAACTGACTCCCCTGGGGTGCGTGGTGCTGGAGCTTTCCGGATCCGAACCCGAGCCCGTGATCCGCCGCCAGCTCCAGCGGGCCCGGGTGGTCCTGGCCGAACCGGCTCCGTGGGGCCGGGACGCGGGCCGCTGGCTGGCTGTCCTGAAGGCGATGAATCCCGGCGCCACCCTGGTGGTGTGCACGGCCCTGACCACCCGGGCGGCCGTGGTGGCCTACCGGCAGGCGGGAGCGGCCGACGTGGTGGCCAAACCGTGGCAGCCTGCCCGCCTGCAGGCGGCGGTCCGGCGCGCCCTGGCGGCCCGGGGGCCGGCGGGAGGGCTGGATCCCCGCGCCGGCCGGGGCGCCGCAACGTCGCCGGGCGGGGAGTCGCCGGGCCGGGCCTGCCTGGAGGCGGGGCCGGTCCAGGGGGAGACCGGGGGGACGGAGGAACCTTGTGGACAGGCCTGATCCAGTTTCTCGTTGCTTCGCTGCTGGTGATCGCAGCGGCCGCGTGGGGGAGCCGGGCCCTGGTCCGGTGGTTGAAGCCTGCCCAGGGCGGGCGTGATCTGGAAATCCGGTCCGTGGTGTCCCTGGGCGGCCGGCGGGTCCTGTGCGTGGTGCGCTGGCACGGGGACGAGCTCCTGCTCGGGGTGACCGACCAGGGCGTGAGCCTGCTGGACCGGCGGGCGGCCCGGGAGGATGAGCCGGCATGATGCCCCAGGTGAACGTCACCCTCCAGCCGGCCACGGGCCCGGAAGGCCTGGGTGCCGCCCTGCAGATCCTGCTTCTGCTCACCGTGCTGTCCCTGGCGCCGGCGCTGCTGGTGATGATGACGGGCTTCACCCGCATCGTGGTCGCCCTGTCCTTCCTGCGCGGCGCCCTGGGTACCCAGCAGGCCCCGCCCAACCAGGTGCTGGTGGGGCTGGCCCTGTTCCTGACCGTGTTCGTCATGGCACCGGTCTGGCAGCAGGTCTACCAGGACGCCTGGATACCCTACCGGGACGGCCGGATCGGCCAGGTCGAGGCCCTGCAGCGGGCGCAGGAACCGGTGCGGGAGTTCATGTTCCGCTATACCCGGGAACGGGACTTGGCCCTGTTCCTGGAACTGTCGGGGCGGGGGCCGGTGGCGTCGCCCGACCAGGTCCCGACCTACGTGCTGATTCCTGCCTTTGCCATCAGCGAGCTCAAGACGGCCTTCCAGATCGGTTTCATCCTTTACGTACCCTTTCTGGTCATCGACATGGTGGTGGCCAGCACCCTGATGTCCATGGGCATGTTGATGGTTCCGCCCATGCTGGTGTCGCTGCCGTTCAAGATCCTGCTGTTCGTGCTGGTCGACGGCTGGAACCTGGTGGTCCGGTCCCTGCTGGCGTCCTTCGGCATGCCGGGCTAGGGGCCGGGCTGGAGACCGGGCCCACGGCCCGTGTCCCCCGGGCCGGCGGTTGGGCCGGAGAGGGGCCGGGGGAGCCGCCGGCCGGGTCCGGTAGACGAGGGGGAGAGGGATGATGACCGACGCCATGGTGCTTACGGTGGGGCGGGAAGCCCTGTGGACGGGCCTTCTGGTGGCCGCCCCCGTGCTCCTCCTGACGGTGGCCGTCGGGGTGGCGATCAGCATTCTGCAGGCGGCCACCCAGGTGACGGAGCAGACCCTGGTCTTTGTTCCCAAGATCCTGGCGGCAGCGGCGGCCCTCCTGCTCTTCGGGCCGTGGATGCTGGCGACCCTGGTGCGCTACACGGTGCAGCTGTACGAATCCATCCCCGGCGTCCTGGGATGATCCCGGCCGGGGACCGGGGATGCGGGGGAGGGGCCGTGCCCCGCGGCCGTGGCGGCGGCCCGGCCGGCCCCGGCCCAGCAGCCGGGGCCGGTGACCGGCGGCGGAGGTGATCCGGTGGACCTGGCGGCCATCGCCACCACAGAACTCAACCGGTTCCTGCTCTGCCTGGGCCGGACCAGCGGCCTGGTGGTCGCCTCGCCGGCCTTCGGCGGGGGCCTGGTGCCGGCGCCTGCGCGGGCGCTGCTGGCGGTGCTTCTGGCCCTGGTGGTATACCCGGTGATGCCGCCCGCCCGGCCGCCCGCCACGGCCCTGGGTTACGGGGCCGCCCTGCTGGCCGAGGTGGCCGCGGGGCTTGCCCTGGGCCTGGTCACCGCCCTGGTCTTCGCCGCCGTCCAGCTGGCGGGCCAGCTGCTCGACCTGTCGGCGGGCTTCGGCCTGAGCGGGGTCATCGATCCCGTCTCGAGCCAGTCCATGCCCGTCCTGGGGCACTTTCTCTACCTGGTCATGTGGGTTCTGCTGCTGGCCACCGACGGCCACCACCTGATCCTGCGGGCTCTGGCTGACAGCTACCGCCACCTGCCACCGGGGGGAGCCGGCCTGGCCGGCGGTGCCCCGGTGCTGCTCGACCTGGCGGGCTGGATGTTCGCCACCGGCCTCCTGTTGAGCCTCCCCGTCCTGGCCGTGCTGGTGGCCGTGATGGTGGCGCTGGGCCTGGTGTCCCGGGCGGTGCCCCAGCTCAACGTGTTCATCACGGGCCTGCCGGTGCAGGTGGCCGTGGCCCTGGTCGCCCTGCTGGCCGCCCTGCCGGCGCTGGCCGGAGCCCTGGCCGGCCTGGCCCGGCCTCTGGGCGAGTTCCTGGCCCGGCTGCTGGAGGCGATGGGCCCATGACCCCGCCTGCCCTCGTGCGCCCGGCGGGCCCGGCGGTCCCGGCCGGTGTTTCCGCGGCGGCCCGCCTCGATCCCAGGGCGGCCGGGCGGGCCGGCCGGGAGAGCGGCGGGACCGCCTGGCCAGCCCGAGGGGCAGCCGCCGGGGCAGGGGCCCCCCTCCGAAGGATCCAGCTCCAGCTCTTTGCCGGCGAGCGGGTGCTGCCCCCGTCCCCCCGGCGGCTCAGGCAGGCCCGCCGCCGGGGCCAGGTGGCCCGCAGCGCGGACCTGCCGGCAGCCCTGGTGCTGCTGGCGCTGGCGGCCCTGGCCGGCACGCTGGTGCCCCTGGCCGCCCGGCAGGTGGCGGGGCTGGCGCGGCGGCTGTGGGCGCCATCCCCGGCCCCGCTGCCGGCGGACTGGACGGTGGCCCAGGCGGCGGATCTGGGGCGGGTGGTGCTGCTGGGAACCCTGGCCGCCGCCGGCCCCCTGGCCCTGGCGGGCTGGGTGGTCGCGGCGGCGGCCGGGTTCGTCCAGGCAGGGGGGCTGTTTCAACCGGGTCTGGCCGCTCCCCGCTGGGAGCGGGTGAACCCCCTGGCCGGCCTGCAGCGGCTGGTGTCCCGCCGCGCCCTGGTGGAGCTGCTGAAGGCGCCGGTCAAGCTGGCGGTGATGGCCGCCGCCCTGGGACCCGCCTTGCTGGGTGCCGGGATGCAGCTGATCACGGCCACGGGAGCGCCGCTGCCGGCGATGCTGGGCCTGGCGGGCCGGTCCCTGCAGGGGTTGCTCTGGCGAGGGGCCCTGGCCTACCTGGTGGTGGCCCTGGCTGATTACGCCTACCAGTGGTGGGAGCACCAGCAGTCCCTGCGGATGACGGTCCAGGAGTGGAAGCAGGACCAGAAGGAAGCCGAAGGCGACCCGGTGCTGCGCCAGCGGATCCGCCAGCGGCAGCGGCACCTGGCCCGCCGCCGCATGCTCCAGGAAGTACCCCGGGCCGACGTGGTGGTGACCAACCCGACCCACGTGGCCGTGGCCCTGCGCTACGACCCGGCCCGCATGGGGGCGCCGGTCGTTGTGGCCAAGGGGGTGGACTTCCTGGCCCTGCGCATCCGGGCCCTGGCCGAGCAGCACGGCGTGCCCGTGATGGAGGAACCGGCCCTGGCCCGGGCCCTCTACCGGGCGGTGGAGGTGGGGCGCGAGATCCCCGCTGCCTTCTACGTGGCCGTGGCGGAAGTGCTGGCCTTCGTGTGGCGGCTGCGCGGCCGGGCGGGGCCGGCCGGCGGTCAGGACACCGCGGGGCCGGGCCCGTGGCCCGGTCCCGCGGTCCCGGCCGGGGGGCCCGCCCCGGCAGGCAGGGGGAGCGAGGAGGAAGCCCGGCTGGCGGCCTCCCCAGGCGGGTGGGGCTCCGGCGAGCCGGGTGCCGGGGAGGCGGGCCGCCGGCCGCCGGTTCGTCCCGGCCGAGGGGAGGTGAGGTGAGATGGCCCGCCCTTTGACGGGCAGGGCAGGAGGCCTGGCGGCCGCCGGGCAGTGGCTGGCCGGTTCCGCCGACGCGGTGGTGGCGGGACTGGTGGTCACCATTGTGGTGATGATGGTGGTGCCCCTGCCCACGGCGCTGCTGGATCTGCTGATCGCGGCCAACCTGACCTTTGCCCTGGTGGTCCTCCTGATGACCATGTACACCCAGGAGCCGCTGGAGATCGCCGTCTTCCCGTCGTTGCTGCTCCTGGCCACCCTCTTCCGCCTGGCGCTGAACGTCTCGTCCACGCGGCTCATCCTGCTGCAGGGCGACGCGGGGGCCATCATCCGCCAGTTCGGGCACTTCGTGGTGGGCGGCGACCTGGTGGTCGGCCTGGTGGTCTTCCTCATCCTGGTGGTGATCCAGTTCGTCGTCATCACCCGCGGGGCCGAGCGGGTGGCGGAGGTGGCGGCCCGGTTCACCCTGGATGCCCTGCCGGGCAAGCAGATGAGCATCGACGCCGACCTGTCGGCGGGTCTGATCGACGAGCAGGAGGCCCGCCGCCGCCGGCAGCAGGTGGCCCGGGAGGCGGACTTCTACGGCGCCATGGACGGTGCCAGCAAGTTCGTCAAGGGCGACGCCATCGCCGGGCTCATCATCACCGTGATCAACCTGGTGGGGGGCGTGCTGATCGGCGTCCTGCGGGACGGCCGGCCGGCGGCCGAGGCCTTGCAGGTCTACTCCCTGCTGACGGTGGGCGACGGGCTGGTCTCCCAGATCCCCGCCCTCCTCCTCTCGACCGCCACCGGCATCGTGGTGACCCGGGCAGCGGGGGACGACCACCTGGGCGGCGAGCTCCGCCGCCAGGTGTTCTCCAATCCCCGGGTGCTGGCAGTGGCGGCGATCTTCCTGGTGCTGCTGGGGCTGGTGCCGGGGCTGCCCAGGGTACCCTTCTTCGTCCTGGCCGGCATCGCCGCCGCCGGGGCCCGGGGACTGCAGCTCCAGGCCCGTCGCCAGGCGGAGGAGGAGGCCGCCCGGGCGCGGGCGGAAGCGGCGGCCGCCCGGGCGGAGCCGGAGCCCGTCACCGCCGTGCCCGTCGACCCCATCGAAATCGAGCTGGGCTACGGTCTCCTGGCCCTGGCGGACGAGGGCCGGGGCGGCGACCTCCTGGCCCGCATCGCCGCCATCCGCCGGCAGATGGCCCAGGAACTGGGCGTGGTGGTGCCCCTGGTGCGGGTCCGGGACAACGTGCTGCTGGAAAGCCACACCTATGTCATCCGCCTGCGGGGGGCCGAGGTGGGGCGGGGCCGGCTGCTGCCCGACCACTACCTGGCCATGGCCACGGGGCTGGAAACGGAAACGGTGGAGGGCATCGAGACCACCGAGCCGGCCTTTGGCCTGCCGGCCCTGTGGGTGGCGGCCGAAAACCGCCAGCGGGCCGAGCTGGCGGGTTACACGGTGGTCGACCCGGCCTCGGTGCTGGCCACCCACCTGTCGGAGCTCTTGCGGCAGAACGCCTACCGGCTGCTCACCCGGCAGGACACCCGCCAGCTGCTGGACGGGCTGCGCCAAGTGGCCCCGGCCCTGGTGGACGAGCTGCAGCAGCACCTGAGCCTGGGCGAGATCCAGAAGGTCCTGCAGAACCTGCTGCGGGAGGGCGTGGCCATCCGCGACCTGGTCACCATCGGCGAGGCCCTGGCCGACCAGGCGCCCGCCACCCGGGACACCGACCTCCTGACGGAGTTCGTCCGGCACCGCCTGGCGGCCCAGATCTCCGAGTCCCTGCCGGTGCGGGACGGCCGGCTGCGGGTCCTGGCCCTGGACCCCGCCGCCGAGCAGGTGATCCGGGAGGCCCTGCAGCAGGCACCCGGCGGCACCCATCCCGCCGTGCCCGCCGACTGGCTGGGACGGTTGCTGCGGGCGGCCCAGGCCGAGGTCCGGCGGGTGGCCGCCCAGGGGGTCGAACCGGTGGTGCTGTGCGCCCCCGTCATCCGCCTGCACCTCTACCGCATGCTGGAGGCGGCGGTACCCCAGCTGGTGGTGGTTTCCTATAACGAGCTGGTGCCCCATCTCCAGGTGGAGACGGTGGGGGTGATCCGGCCGTGAAGATCAAGCGCTTCCGGGCTCCCGACATGCGCACGGCCCTTGAGCAGGTGCGGGCCGAAATGGGGCGCGACGCCGTGATCCTGCAGTCCCGGTCCGTCCGGGGGCGGGGGATCTGGGCGTGGCTGGGGCGGGGCCGGCGCTGGGTGGAGGTTACCGCCGCCTGGGACGGGCCGGATCCAGGGTCCGGGCGGGAGGCACCCACGGGTGCCGGCTCGCCCGGCCCGGCCCTGGCTTCGGCTCCGGCCCGGGCCCCGGTCCCGGCCCGCTCCCCGGTCCCACAGGCCGCGGCGGGCGACAGCCCCGTGCCGCCTGGTGGCCTCCGCATCGACGTGGCGGTAGGGGAGGGGCCCCTGGTGCCTCCCCCAGGCGGGGCGCCGGCCCCCGCCGGCCACCCCAGGGCCGTCCAAGGACCAAGGCCGGAGCCGGTAGCCGGGACGGCGCAGCTGGAAGGGGCCAGATGGCCGCAGGCGGTGCATGCCGCCCAGGGGCCCGCGCCCCTTCGTGACGGGCCGCCAGCCTCGGCGGTCGGGCCCTTGCGGTTCCCTCCCGCGGGGCGGCCCCTGGCGGGAGTGGTCGCCGTCCTGGGACCCACGGGAGCCGGCAAGACCACCACCGTGGCCAAGCTGGCTGCCCGGGCCGTGCTGGACGAGGGCCGGGACGTGGCCCTGCTGGCGGCCGACACCTACCGTCTGGGAGCCACCCGCTCCCTGGCGGCCTACGCCGAGCTCTTGGGCTTGCCGCTGGCTGTGGCCTACTCCCCCGGCGAGGCGGCGGCCTGGGTTGCGGGCCTGCCCTGGGAGGAACCCGGCGGCGGACTCGCCCGGGCGGCGGCAGCGCCGGTGGTGGCGGCGAGCCGCGGCATCGCCGGGACCACGGCCGGGGACGAGGCGCCGGAGCCGCACGCGGGGGACCGTGGTCCGGCCGGCCCCGGGGCCCAGCCCGTTCTTCCGTCCGGGGGAGCGGGGGGCGGCCCGCTGGCGCTGGTGGACACGGCCGGGCGCAACCTGCTCCTGCCCGAGGTGGCCGCCGAGCTGGCCACCCTGCTGTCGGCGGTGCGCCCCTGGCGGGTGCTGCTGGTCGTGCCGGCCACGCTGGCACCGGCCGAGGCGGCCGCACTGGTGGCAGTGGGGCGGCAGCTGGGGGCAACGGATCTGGTGCTGACCAAGCTGGACGAGTGCCTCGACCCGGCCGCCGCGCTGAGCCGGGCCGCCCGCTGGGGCCTGCCCCTGGCCCTGGTGGGCTGCGGGCAGCGGGTGCCCGACGACCTCCTGCCCGGCACCCAACAGGTTCTGGCGTCGTGGCTGGGCGCCCGCCCAGGACAGGTGGCGGGGACAGGGGGAGGGTCAGGCCATGGCTTCAGCGGCACCGGGGCCGGCTGAACAAGCGCGGGCGGTACTGGTGGCCAGCGGCAAGGGTGGGGTCGGCAAGAGCAACCTCAGCCTCAACCTGGCCATCGCCGCCCGCCGGCTGGAACGGAGGGTGCTGCTCCTGGACGCCGACGTGGGCCTGGGCAATGCGGAGATCCTGGCCGGGGTGTCGGCACCCCTGCACCTGGGCGACGTGCTGGCGGGCCGGTGCACCCTGGAGCAGGCGGTGGTGGGCGGCCCCGGGGGCGTCGACCTCCTGGCAGGGGGCCACGGGCTGGGCGAGCTGCCGCCGGTGGACGGGCTGCGGTGGCGGCATGTGCTGGGCCAGCTGGCGGGCCGCCGCTGGGACCTGGTGGTGATCGACGGCGGTGCGGGGGTGGGAGGTCCCGTGCGGCCCCAGCTGCTGGCGGCGCGGGAGCTTTTGGTGGTGACCACGCCCGAGCCCACCGCCCTGGCCGACGCCTACGCCGTGATCAAGCTGGTGGCGGCCGGGGGGCAGGGGCTCCCGCCCCGCCTGTGGGTGGTCGTCAACCAGGTGCAGCGGGCGGCGGAGGGGCAGGCGGCCTTCGCCCGGCTGGCCAGCGTGTGCCGGCGGTTCTTGGGCGTAGAGCCGCACCTGCTCGGCCTGGTGCCTCATGATCCCCGGGTGCGGGAGGCCGTGCAGCGGCAGGTGCCCCTCCTGCTGGCGGCGCCCCACAGTCCTGCTGCCCGCGCTGTGGAAGCCATGGCCCGCCACCTGCTGGGGTGCCCTCCGCCCGCCGCCGGAGGCTTGCTGGCCTACCTGGCCCGGCTCTGGCCGGGCCGCGGGGCGCCTCCCGGCCGGGAAGCCGCCGGCGGGCCGGTCGCGGGCTAGCCCGGGCCGGTGCTGCCGGACGGCGAGGCGGGGCAAGGAGTGGGGGGAGTGGGATGGACCGGGTGGAGCCTTTGCCGCTGGAGACCAACCATCCGGTGGAGGTGACCTTCGTCGGCGAAGCGCCGCCGGGCCACGGTCCGGGGCCCTACCGCACCCACGTCCTGGGGACGGCGGCGGAGGGGCTGGTCCTGGCCCTGCCCATGGCCCGGCAGCGCTGGGTGCTGCCCCGGCCCGGCCAGGCGGTCAAGGTGGTGTACCGGGACCCCCAGGACCGGGAGGCGGCCCGGGGCCTCTTCGGCTTCGTCAGCGCCGTGGCCGGCGCCCGGGTGGAACCGGAGCCGGAGCTGGTGGTGGCCTGGCCCCGGCGGGTGGAGCGGGTGCAGCGGCGGCAGTGGGTCCGGATCGACCTGCGCCTCCCGGTGCGCATCGAGCGGCGCGGCGATCCGGCTCAGGTCGTGGAAGGCCGGACCCTGGACGTCAGCGGCGGCGGTTGCCGGGCCCAGCTGTCCCGGCCCGTGCCCCCGGGCGAACTGGTGCGGGTCGACCTGGCCTTCCCCGGCTGGGCCGCCCAGGCCACGGCCCGGGTGGTGCGGGTGGAACCCGGCGACGGGCCGGTGGTGGGCCTGGAGTTTGTGGAGATCGACCCGCGGGTGCAGGACCGGATCGCCGGGTTCATCCTGGCGGAGCAGGCCCGGCGGCGCCGGGTGCTGGGCTGAGCCCCGGCGCCGGAGCGGCCCGGGGCCCGGACCGGCCGGGGGAGGAAGCCGGAGGGGGGAGCAGGGTGTCCGCGGAGTTGAAACAGCGGCAGGAGCGGGCGGAACTGTGGCGGCGGTACCGGACGGCGGCGGATCCCGAGAGCTGGGAAGCCCTGATCCGGGAGCACCTGCCTCTGGTCCGCTACCTGGCGGGGCGGTTGGTCGTCCACCTGCCCCCCCAGGTGGAGCTGGACGATCTCATCAGCTACGGCATCTTCGGCCTGATGGAGGCCATCAAGCGCTACGACCCTTCCCGGGGGGTGAAGTTCGAAACCTACGCCTACACCCGGATCCGCGGCGCCATGCTGGACGGCCTGCGGGCCATGGACTGGGTACCCCAGGGCCTGCGCCGGCGGGCCCGGGAGGTGGAGGCCTGCTACCGGCGGCTGGAGAACCGGCTGGGCCGGCCTGCCGAGGATGCCGAGGTGGCGGCGGAGCTGGGGCTGACACCTGATGAATTCGGCGAGCTCCTCAAGGACCTGGCCCGCACCACCGTGATCTCCCTGGACGACGTGCTGCGCAGCGAGTCCGACGACCCGGCGGCGGTGCTGGACCGGCTGGCCGATCCCGGGGCGGCCGACCCCCTGGCGGCCGCCACCCTGGCCGACCTGCGCCAGCGCCTGGCCCAGGCCCTGGCGGTCCTGCCCGAGCGGGAGCGGCTGGTGATCACCCTTTACTATTATGAAGGCTTGACCGTCAAGGAGATCGCCGAGGTCATGGGGGTCAGCCCGTCACGGGTTTCCCAGCTGCACACCCGGGCCATCCTGCGCTTGCGGGCCCGCCTGGGCGGGGACGGGGGGTGATGGGGTGAGCATCGGCGGGCTGGACGGGCCCCACGCCATCCAGTCGGCGGCCGAGGCCCAGCGGCTGCAGCGCCAGCCGGCCGAGGCCGGACGCGGGGAGGAACAGGCCCAGCGCTTTGCCGCAACCCTGGACGAGGCCCGGCGGCGCCGCCAGGTGAGCGGGGCCGGCGCCGGGGAGGCGGCAGGGCGGGCCGGGCACGAACCCGGATCCGGCGGCTCCGGGGCGGCCGGCGCCGGTGGCCGGCCCCGGCGTCCCGGGGAGGGTGGGGGCGGGCGCTCGGGAACGGGTCACCGGGGGAATGGCCGGCGGTCCGGCGGCAGGGGCCGGCCGGCCCCGGACCCGGACGAGGGGGAGGCGCCGGGCGGAGCCGAGGGCGGGGCGGCGATCCCGGCTCCCACCGGTCCGGTGCCCGGCGCCAGGGCCGAGCCGGCGGCCGCCGGCGGAGGAGCTCCGGCGCCCGCAGCGGCCCGGGGGAAGCGCCCGGTGCCCGAGGATCTTCCACGGAAGGGCCTGAAGCTGGATCGCACGGTGTGATCCCGAGCCGGGGCGGGCCTCCACGACCCTGCCCCCGCCGCCCGTTCCCTGCCCGTCGCCGGCCACCGGGCCCGCCCGGCCGGGTCGACCTGCCTGGGCCGGCCGCATAGGCCGGGACAAGGCTGGCATACTATGCCAGGCAGGGGGTGAGGGGATGCGCGGCTTCTGGCTGGGCTTCACCTGCGGCCTGCTGGTGGCCGCCCTGGTGACGGCGGCCGGAATCCAGCACCTGGTACGCCGGGGCCTGACGGTGGAGGTGGAAGCCGGGCCCCTGGCCGCAGCGGCCGAGGCGGCGGTGCAGGAGGCCGTCCGCCGCCAGCTGCCGGCCGTGATGAACCCCCTCAAGGAGCAGCTGCCTGCCGCCATCGCCGCCCAGCTGGCTTCCCGGCTGCGGGAGGCCGGCATCATCGTCTACGGGGTGCGGCTGGAGCTGCCGCCTGAAGCGGCGGCCGCCCTGGAGCGCCACCTGGAGGAGGAGCTGCGCCGGCAGCTCGGCGCCCAGCTGGATCCGCAGCAGCTGGCCGCCTGGTCCGGGCCGTGGAGCCGCCAGCTGGGGCGCCAGCTGGTGGACGGCCTGGCGACCCGCCTGGCCCAGCAGCCGGTGCCCGTTCGTCCGGTGAACCGGCTGCCCCTGGCCATCCCCGTTTACATCCGCCTGAACACCGGCTCCCCGCCGCCGGCCTACGGTGGGGCGGAGCCCGCGGCTCCCGCCGGCCGCCGGTCCCCAGGCGACACCCGGGTCCGGGAGGCGTCGCCTGCCCCGCCGGCCTCCCGGCCGTGGTCCTCCTGGTCCTGGTCACTCGCCCCCGGTTCCACCCCGCAGGGCGGGACGCCCGCCCTGATGGTCGGGGCGGCGGCGCCCGCCGGCGGTCCCCAGCCCCTGCGCTAGCCCCTTCGTTGGCGCACCGGAAACCCTGTGATATACTACCGAACGGCTTGCGCCCGGACACCGCCGTGGCGGCAGCAGCTCCGCAGTGCCTGCCGGGGCTGCGGGGCCGCAACGGGAGGCCGGTGAACCGGTGGCAGGCACATCACACGCCCCCGGAGGGGTGCGGCGGTGCCGGCTGGCGGCGCAGCGGCGCGCCGGTTCCGCACTCCGGCGAAGGGGGCGGAGGAACCAACCGCGAGGAGGTGAGGCCGGTGCCGGTCGTGGCCATGAAGCAACTGCTGGAAGCGGGTGTGCACTTCGGCCATCAGACCCGCCGGTGGAATCCCAAGATGCGCCCCTACATCTTCATGGAGCGCAACGGGATCTACATCATTGATCTGCAGAAGACGGTGCGCCTCCTGGACGAGGCGTACCACTTCGTCCGCGAGCTGGTCGCCCAGGGCGGCCGCATTCTTTTTGTGGGGACGAAGAAGCAGGCGCGCGAGGCCATCGCCGAGGAGGCCACGCGCTGCGGCGAGTTCTACATCAACGAGCGCTGGCTGGGCGGCACCCTGACCAACTTCGCCACCATCCGCACCCGCATCGACCGGCTGGCGGAGCTGGAGCAGATGGAAGCCGAGGGCCACTTCGACCGGCTGCCCAAGAAGGAAGTGGCGCGCCTGTTGCGGGAGAAGGAGAAGCTGGAGAAGTACCTGGGCGGCATCAAGGGCATGAAGGACCTGCCCGACGCCGTCTACGTGGTCGACCCCCGCAAGGAGAAGATCGCTGTCTCCGAGGCGCGCAAGCTGGGCATCCCCGTGGTGGCCATCGTGGACACCAACTGCGATCCCGAAGAGGTCGACTACGTGATCCCCGGCAACGACGACGCCATCCGCGCCGTCCGGCTGATCACGGGCAAGATCGCCGACGCGGTGCTGGAGGGCAAGCAGGGCGTCCAGGTGGTCGAGGCCTGACCCCGGGCGGCCGGCCACCCCGGGCCTGATGCCGGCGGCGAGGGCCCAGGTGGGGCCCGGCCGGTGCGGCGACGGGACGCGTCACGCCGGCCGGCGGGAGGGCGGTCACGGCTCGTGAGGCAAGCGGACCCGGCCGGAGGAACCGGCGGGGGCGGAACCGGCGGAGGCACGCCGCCGCGGCTGTGCCCCGGTTCCGGCCCCCCGCCCGGCAGGGGAGCAGGGGAGGAAGGAGGCCATCCATGGCGGTCAGCGCAAAGCAGGTGGCGGAACTGCGGGCGCGCACCGGCGCCGGCATGATGGACTGCAAGAAGGCCCTGGAAGAGGCGGGCGGTGATCTGGACAAGGCGGCCCAGCTGCTGCGCGAGTGGGGGATGGCGGCCGCCGCCAAGAAGGCCGGCCGGGAGACGGCGGAAGGCCTGGTCCACGCCTACATCCACGGCCAGGGCCGCATCGGCGTGCTGATCGAGGTGAACTGCGAGACGGACTTCGTGGCGGCCACCGACGACTTCCGGCAGCTGGTCCACGAGCTGGCCATGCAGGTGGCGGCCACGGCGCCCCAGTACGTGCGGCGCGACGACGTGCCGGCCGAGGTGGTGGAGCAGGAGCGGGAGGTTTTGCGCCGCCAGGCCGAGGCCGAGGGCAAGCCGGCCCACATCGTCGACAAGATCGTCGAGGGGCGGCTGGACAAGTTCTTCAGCCAGGTCTGCCTGGAGGAGCAGCCCTACATCCGCGACGACTCCATCACCGTGGGGGACCTGATCAAGCAGGCGATCGCCAAGCTGGGTGAGAACATCCGGGTGCGGCGGTTCGTCCGCTTCGAGCTGGGCGGCGCCTGAGGCGGGCCGGCCTGCCCGGCGGGCTCGTCCCGTTCCGGGTGGCCCGGCGGCGGTGGGAGAAAGGTCGGGGAGCCGTGGAGCGCAGCCAGACCGAGGGACAGCCATCCCGCCCGGCGGGGAGCGGCGCGGCCGGGCCGGTCCAGGCCCGCGGGGAGGGCCGCCCGGAGGGCCGCCCGGACAGCCGGCCGGACAACGGCATGCCGCGCCCCCGCTATCGGCGGATCATGCTGAAGCTGTCAGGTGAGATGCTGGCCGGCGGCGGGTACGGCATCGACCCCGATGTCGTCGACTCCATCGCCCGCCAGGTGCGGGAGGTGGTCGACCTGGGCGTCCAGGTGGCCATCGTGGTCGGCGGGGGCAACATCTGGCGGGGCGTGCAGGGCAGCGCCAAGGGCATCGACCGGGCCACCTCCGACTACATGGGGATGCTGGCCACGGTGATCAATGCCCTGGCGCTGCAGGACGCGCTGGAGAAGCACGGTGTCGACACCCGGGTCCAGACGGCCATCGAGATGAAGGAGGTGGCCGAGCCCTACATCCGGCGGCGGGCCATCCGCCACCTGGAGAAGGGGCGGGTGGTGATCTTCGCCGCCGGGACGGGGAACCCGTACTTCTCCACCGATACCACGGCGGCGCTGCGGGCCGCCGAGATCGAGGCGGAGATCTTCTTCAAGGCGACCAAGGAAGACGGCATCTACGACGCGGACCCGCGCCTGGATCCCAACGCGCGCAAGATCGACGAGATCGACTACCTGGAGATGCTCAACCGCGGCCTGCGGGTGATGGATTCGACGGCCACGTCCCTGTGCATGGAGAACAACATCCCCATCCGGGTGTTTGATCTCAGCGTCCCCGGCAACGTGCGCCGGGCCGTTCTGGGCGAGAACATCGGTACATACGTCAGGGGGGAGCCCCGGTGATCGAGGACATCCTCCGGGAGACCCGGGAACGGATGGAGGCGCGGGTGGAGAACTTCCGCCGGGAACTGGCCGGGGTCCGGGCGGGCCGGGCTACGCCGGCCCTGCTGGAGAAGATCCGGGTCGACTACTACGGCACGCCCATGCCCATCCACCAGCTGGCCACCATCACCGCACCGGAGCCGCGGATGCTGGTGGTCCAGCCCTGGGACAAGGGTGTGATGGGCGAGATCGAGCGGGCCATCGCCAAGTCGGACCTGGGGGTGAACCCCTCCAGCGACGGCCAGGTCATCCGCATCGTGCTGCCGCCGCTGACGGAGGAAACCCGCAACGAGCTGGTCAAGCGGGTACGCAAGATGGCGGAGGAAGAGCGGGTGGCCGTGCGCAACCTGCGCCGCCAGGCCAATGAGGACCTCAAGGACCTGGAGGACGAGGGCTTTTCCGAGGACGAGATCCGCCGCGCCCAGGAAAAGGTGCAGGAGCTGACGGACCGGATCATCGCCCGCATCGACGAGCTGCTGGCCGCCAAGGAGAAGGAGATCCGCGAGGTGTGACGCCGTTGCAGGACCTGGTGGGCCTGCCCCTGGCGGAAGCGCGCCGGCGCCTGGCAGGGGCAGGTCTTTCCGTTACCGTCACGGTGACCGCCGCGCCGGAGGAACCGGCCCGGCGCCGGGCCCGCCAGGTGGGCCCCCGGCTGACCCTGTGGCGGGTGGTGCGGGCGGAGGCAGGCGAGGCGCCCGGCCAGGTGCGGCTCCTGGTGGCGGCCTTTCCCCTCCCCCCCCTGCCGCGGGCGGACCTGGAGGCCGCCCTGGGCGAGGCGGCCGCCGGGAGCTGGGGGCCGCCCAGCGGGGGTTCCCTGGATGCCGGTGCGCCCGGCGGGGCGGGCGCCGCCGCGGGGGACGGGGGCGCAGGCCCGGTCAAGGCGGGCCCCGCGGAGACGGCCGCCCCGCGGCCGGGTGGAGCCGGCACCGGCCCCGGGGCGCCGCGCTCCGGGCGGGGCGTGGCGAGTGCCGCGGAGCAAGGGAGCGGGGCCGGGCGGGACGCAGCCGGGAGAGAAGGAGAGGGAGCCGGTGACCCATCCCGTTGAGCGGCAAGGCCGGGCAGCGCCCCGGCCGGAGGAGGTGGAACTGCATCGCCGGATCGACCGGGTGCGGGCGCTGGGCCGGATGCCGCGGCACGTGGCCATCATCATGGACGGCAACGGTCGCTGGGCCCAGCGCCGGGGCTGGCCGCGGGTGGCCGGCCACCGGGCCGGAGTCGAGAGCGTGCGGGAGATCGTGCGCTTCGCCGGGGACATCGGCCTGGAGGTCCTGACCCTCTACGCCTTCTCCACGGAGAACTGGCGGCGGCCGCCGGCCGAGGTCCGCGCCCTGATGGGCCTCCTGGTGGAGCACATCCGCCGGGACCTCAACGAGCTTCACCGCAACGGCGTGCAGATCCGGGTGATCGGCGACCCCGCGGGGCTGCCGGCGCTGCCGCGGCGGGAGGTCTTGCGGGCGGTGGAGACCACCCGCCACAACCGCCGCATGGTGCTGGTGCTGGCCCTCAACTACGGCGCCCGCTGGGAGCTGGCCCGGGCTGCCCGGCTGGTGGCCGAGCGCGCCGCCCGGGGCGAGATCGATCCTGCGGCCATCGACGAGACGGTCCTGGCGGCCCACCTGCAAACGGCGGACCTGCCCGACCCCGACCTCTTGATCCGGCCCAGCGGCGAGTGGCGCATCTCCAACTTCCTGCTCTGGCAGATCGCCTACAGCGAGCTCTGGTTCACCCCCGTGGCCTGGCCCGATTTCCGCCCCGTGCACCTGGTGGAGGCCATCGAGGACTTCGCGCGGCGGGAGCGGCGCTTTGGGGGCCTGGGTCCCGGGGCGGGCGCCCGGGCCCGGGACGGGACGCAGCCCGCCCTGGCCGGTGACCTGGCCGGCGAGGGGGAGCATTCCTCCGGCCGGCCGGCGGCGCCCGGCGCGGCGGGTACGGCGGACGCTGCGGGGCCGCAGGGGGCAGGTCCGGCGGCGGGCCCGGCTGGCCCCGCGGCGCCGCAGCGGGCAGCGGGCCCGGCGGCGGGGCCGGACGCGGCTGCCGGGGAGCGGGCGGTGCCCGGTGGGGACGGTGCGGTGCTGCAGGCCGGCCGCCCCGCAGCGGGCAACGGTGACGGCGCCGTGTCGGCCGGCGCCGGACCCGGGGCCGGCGCCGGCGCCGGCAGCCGGGCGGCGAGGGGCGGGGGATCCCGGCCGGGAGGCGGTGGCAGTCCCCGGCCCGCAAGCGGCGGGGGCGCATCCGCTCCATGCTGAAGGCACGGGTCGTCACCGCCGTCCTGCTGTTGCCGCCGGTGCTGTGGGCCGTCGCCCGGGGCGGGCCGGCCCTGGCTGCCCTGCTGGCCGTGGTGGGCCTGCTGGCGGGCTGGGAGGCCGCGGGCCTGCTGGCGGCAGGGACGACCGGCGGGCGGCGGGCCGCACCGGCGGAGCGGTGGCCGCCGGCCCGCCACCGGGCTGCCCGGCCGGCCGCGGCGGTGCGCGGTGCCTGTGCCCTGGGCGGGGCCCTGCCGAGCGTAAGCCTGGCCCTGCTGCCCGGTCCGGCCATGGTCGCCATGGCAGCGGGCGGGGCTGGGGCGGTCATGGCGGCCGCCCTGGCGGCCGCCATGACCGCCGGGTTCCACCGCGCGGGACCTGGGTCCGGCTGGGCCAGGCCGGGGCCCGGCGGGGGCCTGCCGGGGATGGGGAATCCCGGGCAGGGCGGCTCCGTCTTTGCCGCCTCAGCCCGGGCCGCCCTGCTGGGAGCGGCCGTCACCCTCTGGGTCGGGGTGCCCCTGGCCCATGCCCTCTGGCTGCGCCGGGCGGGGGTGGCCTGGTTGCTGGTGCCGCTGGTGATCCTGTGGGTCCAGGACATCGCCGCCTTCTTCGTCGGCCGGGCGGTGGGCCGCCACCGCATGGCGCCGCGCATCTCCCCCGGCAAGACCTGGGAGGGGGCAGCGGGTGGCCTGGCGGCCGGTCTGCTGGTGGCCATCGCCCTGGCCGGCCTCCTGGATGTGGACCCGGCCGGCCTCTTGCCGGCGGCCGCGGCCGTGGCCGTCGCAGGCCAGGCGGGTGACCTCTTCGAATCCTACTGGAAGCGGCGGGCTGGCCTGAAGGATTCGGGAGCGCTGCTGCCGGGGCACGGCGGCATGCTGGACCGGATCGACAGCCTGCTGCCGGCTTTGCTCCTCTTCAACTGGTGGATGCAGCCGTGGCGGTAGCCGGGGCTGAGACCGTCGCGGCCACCCGATTCCTGCCGGAGGCCCCGTCCGGGACGGGGGTGGGAGGCCGCCGCGAGGATCGGGGGAGGCCGGCGGGAGGGCCCGCTGCGTGGGGGTGCGGAGCAGCCGGCCGCCGGTGCCCGGGGGCAACCGGCTCCGGCAAGCTGCGGGCGACGGAGCCCGGGGATCCGGGGCGGCGGCGGCTGGCGGGAGCATCCAGAGCCTGGCGGGGGAACCCAAGGGGGAGGCGGAAGGACCGTTGAAGAGCATAGCGCCGGTGGCGGCGGCGGGCCGGCGGGCGCAGGAACCGGCCGCAGCGCCCGCTGCGGGCAGCACCCAGCCGCCTCTGTCGGAACCGGTTCGGGGTGATGCAGGGCCGTCCGGCTGCCGTGGAGCGGGCGGGCCCGTGGCGGGCCGGCGGCGGGAGCCCGGCCCGCGGGACGAAGCCGGCGCCGGGACGGGCGTGGTGATCCTGGGCAGCACCGGGTCCATCGGCCGGCAGGCGGCCGACGTCATCGCCCGGATGCCGGGCCGGCTGCGGGCCGTGGGCCTGGCCGCGGGGCGCGACGGCGCCCGCCTGCTGGAACAGGTGCGCCGCCTCAAGCCCGAGGTGGTGGCCCTGGAGGACCCGGAGGCCGGTCGCCGCTGGAAGCCGGTTCTCGAACGGGAAGGGGTCCGGGTCCTGGTCGGACCGGGCTCCGCCGAGGTCCTGGCCACCTGGCCGGGCGCCCGGCGCGTCCTTTCCGCCATCACCGGCGCCGCCGGCCTGCGCCCTACCCTGGCGGCCCTGGAGGCGGGCCGGGACGTGGCCCTGGCCAACAAGGAGTCCCTGGTGGCGGCGGGGGACCTGGTGACACGGGTGGCGGCTGCCCGCGGCGTGCGTCTGCTGCCGGTGGACAGCGAGCACTCGGCCCTCTTCCAGTGCCTGCAGGGTCGCCGGGCCGAGGAGGTGGAGCGGCTCATCCTCACCGCCTCGGGCGGTCCCTTCCGCGGCTGGAGCCGGGAGGCCCTGGCCCGCGTGACCCCCGCGGAGGCGGTCCGCCACCCCAACTGGTCCATGGGCGCCAAGATCAGCGTGGACTCGGCCACCTTGATGAACAAGGGCCTGGAGGTCATCGAGGCCCACTGGCTCTTTGGCCTGCCCGCCGAGCGCATCGCCGTGGTGGTCCACCCCCAGAGCATCGTCCACGGCCTGGTGGAGCTGGTGGACGGGGCGACGGTGGCCGTCCTGGCGCGGCCCGACATGCGCCAGCCGATCCAGTACGCCCTGTGTTATCCTGAACGTGGACCCCGGCTGGTGGAGCGCTTGGATCTGGCCGCCGCGGGCATGCTGACCTTTGAAGAGCCGGACACCGGGACCTTCCCCTGCCTGGCCCTGGCCTACCAGGCCCTGCAGGCAGGGGGAACGGCACCGGCCGTGCTCAACGCTGCCAACGAGGAGGCGGTGGCCGCGTTCCTTGCGGGGAAGCTGCCCTTTCCGGGCATCGCCGAGACGGTGGCGGCGGTGCTGGACCGGCACCGGCCCCGGCCGGTGACCGGCCTGGACGACGTGCTGGAAGCCGACGCCTGGGCCCGGGCGGAGGCGCGGGCCCTGCTGGCAGGGGCATGGGAAGCGGGGCGGGCGGAATAAGAACGGGCCGGGGCGCCTTCCGCTCCCCGGGGCAGGGCCGGAGCAGGCCTCCGGCGGGCGGGGACCCAACGGGTGAGGGCAGGTGAGACCCCCTTGACGGTGATCTGGACGATCGCCGTCTTCGCGCTGCTCATCGTGATCCACGAGCTGGGCCACTTCTGGGCGGCCAAGCGAAGCGGCGTGCTGGTCCACGAGTTCGCCCTGGGTTTCGGGCCCCGGCTGGCCTTTGTGCGCCGGGGCGAGACGGAGTACAGCCTGCGGCTCCTGCCGCTGGGCGGGTTCGTCCGCATGGCGGGGATGCAGCCCGACGAGGAAGGGCTGGAGGACGTCCCGCCCGAGCGGCGCTTCCTCGGCCGGCCCCTGGGCGATCGGGTGAAGATCATCGCCGCGGGGCCGCTGATGAACGTGGCCCTGGCCATCGTGCTGTTCGCCCTGGTCTTTGCCGTCATCGGCGTCCCCGTGGCGCGGCCCGTGGTGGGGGAAGTGGTGCCGGGCTACCCCGCGGCGGAGGCGGGCCTGCAGCCCGGAGACCGCATCGTGGCCATCGACGGCCGGCCGGTCGAGTCCTGGGACCAGGTGGTGGCCGCCATCCGGGAGGCGGCCGGCCGGCCCGTCCAGCTCACCATCCAGCGCCAGGGCCGGGAACTGGCGGTCCAGGTGACGCCCCGCTCCGATCCCCGGCGCCCGGGAACCGGTGTGGTCGGCATCCGTCCCCTGGTGGAGACGGTGCGCACCGGGGTGGTGGAAGCCGTCAGCCGCGGCGCCCAGGCGACCTGGCAGGTGGCGGCGGGGTTCGTCACGGCGCTGGTCCACATGCTGACGGGGCGCGGCGGGTTCGACGTGATCGGCCCCGTGGGCATCGGGCAGCAGATCGGCGAGGCGGCCCAGGTGGGACTGAGCCAGGTGGTGTTGCTGGCGGCCATCCTTTCGGCCAACCTGGCGCTGGTCAACCTGCTGCCCGTCCCGGCCCTGGACGGGGGCCGTCTGGTGTTCCTTGTCGTGGAGGCGGTCCGCGGGCGGCCGGTGGATCCGGAGCAGGAGAACTTGATCCACTTCGTCGGCTTTGCCCTGCTGATGCTGCTGGCCATCGTGATCACCTACCGCGATCTCTTGCGACTGAACGCGTCGTGACCGCTCGGGGGTGGCCCCCAGAACGCCGGCGGGCCGGCCCCGCGCCCCGCAGCAGGCGGCCGGGGCCCGGCGGCGGGCGGCCCCAGCGGGCGGCCGCACCCGCCGCCCCGGCAGGGTGCCCCCCGGCGGGTGATCGCAGACCGGCGGCCCGGCCGGGCGGGCGCGCTGGTTTGACCGGAGGAAGGAGCCCCCATGATGGAACTCGGCCCCAAGCCGCGCCGGCGAACGCCCACCGTCTGGGTGGGCCCGGTGCCCATCGGCAGCGACCACCCGGTGGTCGTCCAGTCGATGACCAACACCGACACCGCCGATGCCGAGGCCACCGCCGCCCAGGTCATTGATCTGGCCCGGGCGGGCAGCGAGGTGGTCCGGATCACCGTCAACCGGGAGGAAGCGGCCGCGGCGGTGCCCCGCATCGTGGAGCGGGTGCGGGCGGCAGGGTATGCCACGCCCCTGGTGGGCGACTTCCACTACAACGGCCACGTGCTGCTCACCCGCTACCCCGAATGCGCCCGCGCCCTGGACAAGTACCGGATCAACCCGGGGAATGTGGGCGCCCGGCAAAAGGATCGCAACTTCGCCCAGATCATCGAGGTCGCCCTGAAGTATGAGAAGCCGGTGCGCATCGGGGTGAACTGGGGTTCCCTGGATCAAGACCTGCTGACGGAACTGATGGATGCCAATGCCCGCCGGCCCAACCCCCGCAGCGCCCGGGAAGTTCTGCTGGAGGCCATGGTGGAGAGCGCCCTACGCTCGGCCCGGTTGGCGGAGGAACTGGGCATGCCCCATGACCGCATCATCCTCAGCGCCAAGGTCTCCGAGGTCCAGGACCTGATCGCCGTCTACCGCACCCTGGCGGCCCGCTGCGACTACCCCCTGCACCTGGGCCTTACCGAGGCCGGCATGGGCATGAAGGGCATCGTGGCCAGCACGGCGGGCCTGGCGGTGCTGCTGCAGGAGGGGATCGGGGACACCATCCGCATCTCCCTGACGCCCACCCCGGGCGGCGACCGGGCGGAGGAGGTGCGGGTGGCCCAGCAGATCCTCCAGTCCCTGGGCCTGCGGACCTTCGTGCCCCAGGTCAGTTCCTGCCCCGGCTGTGGTCGTACCACCAGCACCTTCTTCCAGGAGATGGCCCGGGACGTGCAGGCCTACATCCAGCGGCGCCTGCCCGAGTGGCGCCGGCGCTACCCCGGCGTGGAGACCCTGAAGGTGGCGGTCATGGGCTGTGTGGTGAACGGCCCCGGGGAGAGCCGCCACGCCGACATCGGCATCTCCCTGCCGGGCACCTTCGAAGAGCCCACCGCTCCGGTCTTCATCGACGGCGAGAAGTACACCACCCTGCGGGGCGACGACATCGTGCCGCGGTTTCTCCAGATCCTGGAGGACTACGTCGCCCGCCGCTTCGGCCGTAACGGGGAAGGAAAGGGGGCGGCCGCTCCGGCCGGTCGGGAAGCGGCGGCTCCGACCCGCCGCGGCGAGGAGGATGCCGGCGGAGAGGCCGCAGGACCCGCAGCCCGCAGCGGGGGAGGACGCCCCGGCAGGCCCGCCGCCGGTACCCCGGCCGGCCGCGCCGGTGGCCGGGCCGCCGGCACGTAGACCGGCCGCACCGGCGGCCCCGCCGCCGGCCGAATCTTGTTCGGCCCCCAGGGACATGGTAGGAATAAGAGGAGAAAGGTGGCAGGACAGGCCCTGGGGCGCTGGGCCGGAGGGTCTCCCAGGCCGAGCCCGGCCGTCGACGTTCCGGGTCACAGGTGCCGGCCTTTCGTCCGACGCGGGCGAAAGGCCTTTTTGGCGCCCGGGTGCCGGCGGGGCGGCGGGTGTCGCGGGAAAGCCCCGGACCGGGACCCGTGCCCTGGGAACGACCCCCAGGGCCGGGGCCAGGGCGCCCTGGGCGGCCCCGGCCGCCCAGCCTGCAGCCAAGCCTGCAACCAGGAGCCGCGATGCAAGACGGGAGGCGGAGCCCATGCGGTGGACCCGGCTGCTGATTCCCACCCTGCGGGACGACCCGGCCGAAGCGGAGATCGCCAGCCACCGCCTGATGTTGCGGGCGGGATTGATCCGGCGGGTGACGGCCGGCATCTACGAGTGGCTGCCCCTGGGCCGGCGGGCGGTGGTCAAGGTGGAGACCATCGTCCGGGAGGAGATGAACCGGAAGGGCGGCCTGGAGGTCGGCCTGCCCATCGTCCAGCCGGCGGAGCTCTGGCGGGAGACGGGCCGCTGGGCCCAGTACGGCGAGGAGATGTGGCGCCTCAAGGACCGGCACGGCCGCGAGTACTGCCTGGGGCCGACCCACGAGGAGATCATCACCGACCTGGTGCGGGCCACGGTCAGCTCCTACCGGCAACTGCCCCTGTTGCTCTACCAGATCCAGAACAAGTACCGGGACGAGATCCGGCCCCGCTTCGGCGTGATGCGCGCCCGGGAGTTCATCATGAAGGACGCCTACTCCTTCGACGTCGATGCCGAGGGGCTGGAGCGCAGCTACCAGGCCATGGACGACGCCTACCGACGCATCTTCAGCCGCTGCGGCCTGGTCTTCCGGCCGGTGGCGGCCGATCCGGGCGCCATCGGCGGCTCGGGCACCCACGAGTTCATGGCCCTGGCGGACTACGGGGAGGCCCTGATCGTATACTGCGATGCGTGCGGTTACGCGGCCAACGTGGAGAAGGCCACCAGCCGCCTGGCCCCGCCCGTCGACGAGGCGCCCCGGCCCCTGGAGAAGCGGGCCACGCCGGGCGTCCGCACCATCGCCCAGCTGGCCGAGGCGGAGGGCATCCCGCCCCAGCGCCAGATCAAGATCCTGTTCTACTGGGCGATCTACGACGGGCGGGATCCTCAGCTGGTGGCGGCCCTGGTGCGCGGGGACCGCGAGCTCAACGAGGTGAAGTTGAAGAACGCCACCGGCGCCCTGGACGTGCGGATGGCCTCCCGGGAGGAGGTGCTGGAGGTGGCCGGGGCCCCCACGGGGTCGGCGGGGCCGGTGGGCCTCAAGGGCGTGCCCGTGCTGGCCGACGAGGAAGTGATGGCCCTGCGCAACACCGCCTGCGGCGCCAACGAGGAAGGCTACCACTTCTTCAACGTCAACCCGGGCCGGGACTTCACCCCCGACCGGGTGACGGACCTGCGCCTGGTGGGCGCGGGCGACGCGTGTCCCGAGTGCGGCACGCCCATGGCCGCGGCCCGGGGGATCGAGGTGGGCCAGATCTTCAAGCTGTGGACCAAGTACAGCGAGGCCCTGGGCTGCACCTTCAAGGACGCCGACGGCCAGGAGCGGCCCATGGTGATGGGCTGCTACGGCATCGGCATCACGCGGACGGTGGCGGCGGTCATCGAGCAGCACCACGACGAGAAGGGCATCATCTGGCCCATGTCCGTGGCGCCGTACCACGTGGTGGTGGTGCCGGTCAACTATGCCGAACCCGACCAGCGCCAGGCCGCCGAGCGGGTCTACGGCCAGCTGCTCGAGGCGGGCGTGGAGGCGGTGCTGGACGACCGGGACGAGCGGCCCGGCGTCAAGTTCAACGACGCCGACCTGATCGGGTTCCCCCTGCGGGTCACCGTGGGGCCGCGCGGCCTGGTGGAGGGCAAGGTCGAGGTGGTGGAACGGGCTACCGGCCGGGCCACGCCGGTGCCGGTGGACCAGGCGGCGGCCGAGGTGGCTCGCCGGGTGCGGCAGGCCCTGGATGAGCTGAACCGGCGGGACGGCTCGGTGGGCAAGCGTTAAGGAGGCCCGCACCGGAGAGCGGAGGGAGACGGCAGGCCCTGGGCCGGGGCGGGCGGCCGCCGGGTCCGGGAGGCGAAGGAGGGCGGCCATGCGGCCGGAAGCAAGCTGGGTCGACCTGCAAAGCCTGGCCCTGTCCCTGGCCCTGGGCCTCCTGGTAGGCCTGGAGCGGCACCGGGCGGGCAAGGAACTGGGTATGCGCACCTTCGCCTTCACCGCCCTGGCCGGGACCCTGGCGGCCTCCACCGAACCGCCCTACCGGTTGCCCTTCATGCTGGCCGTCCTGGCCTTCACCGCCCTGGTGGTGCTGATCAACAGCTGGCAGAACCTGCGCGCCCACGAAAGCGTCGAGATCACCACCTCCGTGGCCCTCCTGCTCACCGCCCTGAACGGCATCCTGGTGGGCCGCGGCCAGATCTTCACGCCCGTGGCGGCCACCATCCTGATGCTGCTCCTGCTTTCCTGGAAGGAGGAGCTGGTGGGCTGGACGGCCCTGATCTCCCGGGACGAGGTCCACGCGGCCATCTACCTGGGGGTGATCTCCTTTGTCATCCTGCCCGTCCTGCCGGACGAGCCCGTCGACCCCTGGGGCCTGTTCGACCTGCGCCGGGTGTGGCTCATGGTGGTGCTGATCTCGGCCATCGGGTTCGCCAACTACGTGCTCCTGCGGGTCTACGGCGCGCGGGGCGTCACCTACACGGGCTTCCTGGGCGGGCTGGTGAACAGCACCGCCACCGTGGCCGAGATGGCCCTCAAGGTCGGTGCGAACCCGCCGCTGGAGCGGTTTGCCTTCCGCGGCGTGATGCTGGCCAAGGCGGCGATGTTCATCCGCAACGGCCTGGTCCTGGGCCTGTTCGCTCCCGTGGCCCTGCCCTACGGCCTCCTGCCCGTGGGGCTCATGCTGGTCCTCGCCCTGGTGCTGGCCGCCCGGGCCCGGGTGCCGGCCGGGGAAGAAGCGCCGGAGGTCCGGCTGACCTCGCCCTTTTCGGTGCGGGCGGCCCTGGAGTTCGGGCTGGTGTTTCTGGTGCTGAACGTCATCGCCACCCTGGGCCAGCGGTACCTGGGCACCGCCGGGTTCTACGGCGTGAGCTTCCTCGGCGGTCTGGTGTCCAGCGCCTCCAGCGCCGCCACCGCCGCCAACCTGGCCGCCCAGGGCCGGATCGCACCGTCCCAGGCCGCCTACGGCACCGTTCTGGCCTCCCTGGCCAGCGCCGTCATCCTGGTGCCCATCGTCCAGCGGGCGGCCCGGGGCACGGCCCTGGGCCGCCAGCTCCTGATCACCATCGTAGGGATGGTGGTGGCGGGGGGGCTGGGCTTGCTGCTGAACCCCCTCTTCCTGGCGGCCACCGGCCTGGCGCCGTAGCGGGCCGGCCCGTGGGGCGGGGCTTGCCGCGGCATGATCAGGTCCCGGCCCCCGGCGACGCCTTCGGCGACCTGGCGCAGACGCAGGCTGGGCTGACGTCGGCCGGAGCTTGGTGCGGGCCCGGGCCCGGCTGCCCGGGGGAGCCGGGCGCCGGAGCCTCCAGCCCCGGACCGCAGCTTGGTTGCCGGCCCCTGGGGCCTGTGGTATACTCGCCCCAAGGTAGCGCCCTCAGGGCGCTGGTCTTGCTTCTGGGCAGGTGCGCCCGGCCCCGTGGCCGGCGCGGGCGCCCGTTGCGGGGTCCGGCGGTAGGCCGGAAGGTGGCTGGTTCGTCCCCGCCGGGCCATGCCGCCAACCAGCGATGGTCCCGGAAGAGTGGGTTCTGCGCCCACTCTTTTCGATCGTTATGGGGCGGTGTCGTGTAAGCCGGGTGGCGGGACCGGCCCGCCCGCCGGGGAACGCCCGGGGGACGCCGGGCGGCCGGGGCAGGCCGGTCCGGCGGGCCACCCGCGGGGAGGCGACAGGGTGAGCAACCGCAAGGTGGAGGCGGCCGTCGCCCAGCTGGCGGAGCCCCTGGCCGAGCAGCGGGGGCTGGTCCTGCTGGACGTGGAGTACCGCCGGGAGGGCGGGCGCTGGTTCCTCCAGTGCGTGGTGGACCGGGAGGGCGGCGTGACCATGGATGAGTGCGCCGCCTTCAGCGAGGCGCTGGATCCGGTGCTGGAGGGTGTGGACGGCCTGGCCGAGGACGTGGTGGTGGAGGTCATGTCCCCGGGCCTCGACCGCACCCTGCGCAACGATCGGGAGTTTGCCTGGTTCCGGGGGCGCGAGGTGGAGGTGACCACCTACCGCCCCGTGGACGGCCGGCGGCGATTCCAGGGTCGCCTGGAGGGACTGGAAGACGGGCACGTGGTGGTCGCCGGCCGGGAGGGGATCCACCGCATTCCCCGCGACGCGGTGGCCAAGACCCAGCTTCAGGTGCGGATCTAGGCCGTGGACGCGGAATGCGTCGCGGTCCCCGGCCAGGGCGACGGGTCCGGTGTCAGGGGAAAGGAGGCGCCTGGCCGCCCATGAATGCGGAATTCATTGAGGCGCTGGAGGATCTGGAGCGGCAGAAGGGCATCGACAAGGATACGCTGCTGGAGGCGATCGAAGCGGCGCTGGTGGCGGCCTTCCGCCGCCATTTCGGCACGGCCCAGAACGTGGCCGTGCGCATCGACCGGGAGACGGGCGAGATCCGGGTGGTGGCCCGCCGCGACGTGGTGGAGGAGGTGGAGGATCCTTCGACCCAGATCAGCGTGGCCGAAGCCCGGGAGATCGACCCCCGCTACAAGCCCGGGGACGTGGTGGAACAGGAGGTCACGCCGCGGGACTTCGGCCGCATCGCCGCCCAGACCGCCAAGCAGGTCGTCCTGCAGCGGATCCGCGAGGCCGAGCGCGACCTCATCTATGAAGAGTTCATCGCCCGCGAGGGCGACATCGTCACCGGCGTGGTGCAGCGGGTGCAGGGGCGCAACGTCTTCGTCGACCTGGGCCGGACCGAGACGGTGCTGTTCCCGTCGGAGCAGATTCCCGGCGAGCGCTACCGGCCGGGCGACCGGATCAAGGTGTACATCGTGGAGGTGCGCAAGACCCCCAAGGGGCCGCAGATCCTCATCTCCCGCAGCCATCCCAACCTGATCAAGCGCCTCTTCGAGCTGGAGGTGCCGGAGATCCACGACGGCATCGTAGAGATCAAGGAGGCGGTGCGGGAACCCGGCGTCCGGGCCAAGGTGGCCGTGGACACCCGGGACGAGCGGGTCGACCCCGTGGGGGCCTGCGTCGGGCCCCGGGGCGCCCGGGTCCAGGCGGTGGTGGCGGAGCTGCGGGGCGAGCGCATCGACGTGATCCGCTGGGCGGAGGAACCCGAGCAGTTCGTGGCCAACGCCCTGTCCCCGGCCAAGGTGACCCGGGTGATCCTGGAACCCGAGACGCGGGTGGCCCGGGTGATCGTGCCCGACCACCAGTTGTCCCTGGCCATCGGCAAGGAAGGCCAGAATGCCCGCCTGGCCGCCCGGCTGACGGGCTGGAAGATCGACATCCACGCCGAGTCCCAGGCGGCCGAGTGGCTGGCCCGGGAGGACGACTGGGACATCGACGCCGTGCTGGCCGGATCCGGCGGGGAGGGTCGGGAAGGCACCGCCGGTGACGACGACCTGGACGAGCTGTTCGGCGGCGGGGCCTTCGGCGACGCCGGCGACGGCGGCGGTGCGGGCGGCGAGAACTGGGACTGGTGGTCTGGCGACGGGGACCGCGGGGATGATCACGGCGCCGGGGCCGCTGAGGAATGGGCCGGGGAGGATGGCTCCGGCGGTTGGGATGCGGCCGGCGACGGCGGCGACAGCCGCTGGGAGGAAGGCGACGGGACGGCAGGCAACTGGGACGGCGAGGGGCCGGCGGAGGACCAGGATGGCAGCCCGCGCGCGGGCACGCCCGGCCCGGAATCGAGGTGACGGCCCGTGCCAAGGCACATTCCGCAGCGGACCTGCATCGGCTGCCGGGCAGTGCGGCCCAAGCGGGAGTTGCTCCGGGTGGTGCGCACCCCGGAGGGTGAGGTGGTCTTCGACCCCACGGGCCGGCGGGCCGGGCGGGGAGCGTACCTCTGTCCCGACCCGGCGTGCCTGGACCGGGCCCTGAGGGCTCGGGAGCTGGGACGGGCGCTGAAGATCGATCTGGACGCCGCCGCGGTGGAGGCCTTGCGGCGCCAGCTGGCGGAACTGGTGACGGGAGCGGATGCCGGTGCCGGGCGGTAGGGGTGATCCGCGGGGACTCATCGGGCTGGCCCGCCGCGCCGGCCGGTTGGCGGCGGGGGATCACGCCGTCCGTCACGCCTTCCAGCAGGGGCGGGCGGCGCTGGTGGTGGTGGCGGCCGATGCAGGGGCTGCATGCCACCGCCGCTTCGCGCGGCTGGCGGCCCGGGATGCCGTGCCCCTGGTGGTGTGGGGCGGGAAGGGCGAGCTGGGTGCGCTAGCCGGCCGGCCCCAGTGCGCGGTGCTGGCCGTGACGGACAAGGGACTGGCCGCAGCCCTGCGGGAACGGCTAACGGCCGGGGCCGGAGGAACGGGCGCAGAATCGGGGGGTGAGCCGTTTGTCACGCAGCATTCGCATCTATGAACTGGCTCGCAAGCTGGGTGTGCAGAGCAAGGAGATCCTGCGCATCCTGCACGACGAGCTGAACATCGACATCCAGAACCACATGAGCACCATCAACGACCAGGTGGCGCGCCGGATCACCCAGATTCTGCGCGGCGACTCCGGGCCTGCAGGCCAGGGATCGCAGAACGGGGGTACGCCGAGGTCCGGCGCCGCACCGGCCGGGGGACCTGGAAGATCCGGCAGCGGGACCGGCGGGGCGGCCGCGGGCCGGGGCACGCCACCAGCAACGGACGGCAACGGCGGGCGGGCTCCGGCCGCGGCCCAGGGATCCCGGCCGGGTACGCCGCCGGCCTCCCGGCCGGGCGGGCCGGCAGCGGGCTCGGGCCCCCGGCCTGCCGGCGCAGCTGCCGGCGGCGCGCCGGGGGCCGGCAGGCCAAGCGGGATGCCGAACCCGGCGACAGCAGGCCGGCCGCCCGCCGGCGGGCGGCCGGGTGATGCCCGTGCCCAGGGGGCCGCGCCCGGGGCAGCGGCGGGAACGGGCCGGCCGGCCGGCCCGCAGCACGCTGCCGGGAGGGCGGGTGCGCCCGGCGGGGCGGGCAACGGCATGAGCACCCGGCCTGCGGCTCCCTCCCGGCCCGGCGGGGGGCCGGGAGCACCGGCTACCCGGGCGGGCCCGGGCTCTGGCGCAGCGCGCCCCGGTGCACCGGGGGCGCCCGGGGGGCCCGTGGCGCCCAGGCAGGGGGCCGGGCCGGGCGGTGCACAAGCCCCCGGCGGGCGTCCGGCCGCGCCGGCCGGAGGGCGTCCGGGAGCCGGTGCGCTCCCTGGGGCGGCGGCCGGGCCGGCTGGTGCCGGAGGGGTGCCACCCGCCGGCCCGGCCCGGGGCGGGCCGCAAGGATCCGCCGCCGCGGGGGCTGCCGGCTCGCGCCCCCAGTCTCCAGGAGGCCCGGCCGGGTCCATGCCGGGACGGGGGCCGCAGCCGGCGGGAGCCCAGGGCCGGGGCGCTCCCAGGGGAGGGCCGGCGCGGGGCGAGCGCCGGGATGACCGCCGGGGCGACCGGCCCGGGCGGCCCGGCCGCCCAGGCGAGGGCTGCCCGGGCGACGCCCGTGCATCACCCCGCTCGCATGCCGGCCGCGCGCCGCCCCGCCGGCCACCCGCCGCCGGCCGCCCGGGCCCGGCTCAAGGCCGCCCGGCCGGGGCCGGCGGGCCGCGGGGTGGTGCCGCCGGCCGCCCGGGCGGCCCCCGGCCCGGCGGTGGCCGCCCGGGCGGCGGGTTTGCGGCGCCGCGGCCCGGTGGCGGGCGGCCGGGTGCGGCCGGCAGGCCTGGCGCCGGCCGGCCGGCAGCCGGTGCCCGGCGTGGAGCCAAGCGCAAGGAATACGAGCGGGATGAGCGGGAGTTCCTGGAGGACGAGGACGACGGGCGTCTCTTCGGCGGCCGTAAGGAGGAGCGGCGCCGGCGCCGGGCCCAGGACGATGCCACCCACGAGATCCGCCACGGCTCCCGGGTGGGCGGCGAGGTGACGCTGACCGGTGCCGTGACCGTGGGCGCCTTTGCGGAGCTGCTGGGCCTGACCCCCGCCCAGGTGATCCAGACCCTGATCGGCATGGGCGTCATGGCGGCGATCAACCAGGAGATCGATGCCTCCGTGGCGGCCAGGGTAGCCGAGAAGTTCGGCTTCACGGTGAAGATCCAGGAGCCCGAGCCGGAGCTGGCCAGGAAGGCCGACCCGGCGGCCGCCGAGGAGGATCCGGAGCGGCTCAAGCCGCGCTGGCCCGTGGTGACGGTGCTGGGCCACGTGGACCACGGCAAGACGTCCCTGCTGGACCGCATCCGGAGCACCCGGGTCACGGCCCAGGAGGCGGGCGGCATCACCCAGCACATCGGCGCCTCGGTGGTGGAGGTGGGCGAGAAGAAGATCGTCTTCCTCGACACCCCGGGCCACGAGGCCTTCACCGCCCTGCGGGCCCGCGGCGCCCAGGTGACGGACATCGCCGTGCTGGTGGTGGCTGCCGACGACGGCGTCATGCCCCAGACCGTCGAGGCCATCAACCATGCCCGGGCGGCGGGCGTGCCTATCGTGGTGGCCATCACCAAGATCGACAAGCCGGAGGCCAACCCCGACCGGGTCCGGCAGCAGCTGGTGGAATACAACCTGGTGCCCGAGGAATGGGGCGGCGACACGGTCATGGTCGAGGTGTCGGCCCACACCGGCCAGGGCATCGCCGAGCTGCTGGAGATGATCCTGCTGGTGGCCGAACTGCAGGAGCTCAAGGCCAACCCCGACCGGCCCGCGGTGGGTACCGTGATCGAGGCCAAGCTGGACCGCGGCCGCGGCCCGGTGGCGACGGTCCTGGTCCAGACGGGCACCCTGCGGGTGGGCGACGCCTTCGTCTGCGGCACGACCTACGGCCGGGTCCGCGCCCTGTTCGACGACCGCGGCCGGCCGGTGGAGGAGGCGGGCCCCTCCACGCCGGTGGAGGTGCTGGGGGCCTCGGAGGTGCCGGAAGCCGGCGACCGGCTGGAAGTGGTGGCCGACGAGCGGGAGGCGCGGGAGATCGCCACCCGGCGCCAGGAGGAACGGCGCCAGGAGGAGATGCGGGCCGCCCGCGGCCTGACCCTGGAGCAGTTCTCCCAGCAGGCCGGCGGCGACGCGGGCGAGCGGGAGCTGCGCCTGATCGTCAAGGCCGACGTGCAGGGCTCGCTGGACGCCCTGATCCCGGCCCTGGAGCGCCTCTCCACCGACGAGGTCTACGTCCGGGTGCTGCACACCGGCCTGGGCGCCATCAGCGAATCCGACGTGATGCTGGCCGCCGCCTCGCGGGCCGTCGTGGTCGGGTTCAACGTCCGGCCCGATGCCAACGCCCGGCGGGCGGCGGACCAGGAGAACGTGGAGATCCGGACGTACCGGGTCATCTACGAGCTGCTGGACGACGTCAAGAAGGCCCTGCAGGGCCTGCTCAAGCCGGAGATCCGGGAGGTCGTCCTGGGGCAGGCGGAAGTCCGCGCCACCTTCAAGGTGCCCGGGGTAGGAACGGTGGCCGGTTGTTACGTCACCGACGGCAAGATCGCCCGCAACGCCCGGGTCCGGGTGATCCGCGACGGGACGGTGATCTACGAGGGCCGCATCGCCTCCCTCAAGCGGTTCCAGGACGACGTGCGCGAGGTGGCCCAGGGCTACGAGTGCGGCGTGGGCATCGAGCGTTTCAACGACATCAAGGAGGGCGACGTCCTGGAGGTGTTCCAGGAGCAGGAGGTGGCCCGGGCCCTCTGATGCCCCGCCGACCAGGCAAGGTGCCTGGATCGTCCGTCCTGGGCCCCGGGTCCCGGGGCCGGGGCCGGGGCCGGGAGGTGGCGGCATGGCGGCCTTCGTAGGCCTGTGCCAGGTGACCCTGACGGTTCCGGGCAGCACGTCCCTCAAGGACAAGCGCCGGGTGCTGCGTAGCATCGTGGACCGGTTGCGGCAGCGGTACGCCCTGGCCGTGGCGGAAGTGGGCTCCCAGGACGCCTGGCAGCGGGCGGACATCGCCTTTGCCTGCGTGAGCGCAGAGCCGTCCCGCTGCGAGGCCATCCTGGCGGAGTGCGTCCGCTGGCTGGAGACCCGGTCCGACATCGAGCTGGTGCACGTGGAGACCGAAATCCTTTGACGCCCCGGCCGGCTCGTCCGGGCTTCGAGGGCCCGCCGGATGGAACATCCCGCCGGGCCGGAGTCTAGGGGAGCCAGGAAACCTGTCCCGCCGCAGGCCGGCCGGCTTACCGGCCCTGCGGGGGGCGGCGCGGGGCTTGGGGCAGGTGATGGGCGTGTCGGCGAAGCGCCACCAGCGGGTGGCCGATGCCATCCAGGAGGCCCTGGCGGAGATCCTGCGCCGGGTCAAGGATCCCCGGGTGGGGATGGCCGCGGTGACGGGTGTCGAGCTGTCCCCCGACCTGCGCCACGCCCGGGTCCGTATCAGCGTCATCGGCGACGAGGCGGAGCGCCAGCGGACCATGGAAGGGCTTGAACACGCCCGCGGTTTCATCCGTTCCGAGCTGGGCCGGGCGGTGCGCCTGCGCCACGTGCCGGAGCTGGACTTCCGCCTGGACGATTCGGCCGCGTACAGCGTCCGGATCGCTCAGATCCTGCGGGAGATTCGTCCGTCCGACGACGTCTCCGCTCCCGGTCCGGACCGGGCGGAGGCGTCCCGCGAGGAGGATGCCCATTGATGGCCGGCGTGGTGGACGGCCCGGCGGGGCCGGAGGAACCCGGCGCGGCGGGCGAGCCTGCCGGCGCCGCGCTGGGGCAGGTGGTGGAGGCGCTACGGGCGGGGCGGCGCTTTGCCCTGTTCCTCCACCTCTCACCCGACGGAGACAGCATCGGCTCGACCCTGGCCCTGGGGCTGGCCCTGGAGCGCCTGGGCAAGCGCACGGTCTGGGTGGGGGCGGACCTGCCCGGCGACGCCTACCGTTTCCTTCCGGGAAGCGAGCGGTTCCGTCTCTGGAACGAGGTGGAGGAGGACTGGTCCCAGTACGATGCGGCGGTCCTGCTGGACTGCGCCGACCTGGATCGGGTGGGGCCGGCCCGCTCGGCCATCGAGCGCATCGGCCGGGTGATCAACGTCGACCATCACCCGTCCAACCGGCGGTACGGCGACATCAACTACATCGAACCCGGGGCGGCGGCCGTGGGGGAGATCACCGCGCGGCTGATCGACGCCCTGGGCGTGCCGCTGGACGCCGCCATGGCCTACGGGCTCTATACGGCCATCCTGACCGACACCGGCTCGTTCCAGTACGAGAACACGCGGCCGGAGACCCTGCGCCTGGCCGCCCGCCTGCTGGAGCTGGGCGTCGAGCCCCAGCGGGTGTCCCAGTCGGTCTTCGAGCAGCGGCCCCTGCGTGTCCTGCGGCTGCTCCGGGAGGCCCTGGGTACCCTGGAGGTGGGTGCCGGCGGCCGCCTGGCCTGGATGACCGTCTCCCGGGCCATGCTGGACCGGGCCGGCGCCCAGCGGGGGGACACGGAGGGGTTCGTCAACTACCCGCGCTCGCTGGCGGGGGTGGAGGTCGCCCTCCTCTTCCTGGAGGAGCCCGACGGCCGGGTGCGGGTCAGCTGGCGTTCCAACCGGGAGGTCGATGTCAGCCAGCTGGCAGCCCGCTTCGGCGGCGGCGGTCACGCCCGGGCGGCGGGGTGCACCCTGGCCGGACCGCTGGACCGGGCCCGGGTGCAGGTGCTTCAGGAGGTCGCCCGCTACCTGGAAGAACAGGCCGCCGGGACCCGCGACGAGGGGACCCGGGGCCGGGCGGCCCCGGGCGGGGAGGGGCGCCTGTGACCGGCGCCGGCCGCAGCCGGCGCGCCGCCGGTTCGTCCGGTGGGGTCGTGCCGGTGCTCAAGCCGCCGGGCATGACCTCCCACGACGTGGTGGACTGGTGCCGCCGCCTTTTCGGCCTCCGCCGGGTGGGCCACGCCGGTACCCTGGACCCGGCCGCCGCGGGCGTGCTGGTGATCTGCCTCGGGCCGGCCACCCGGCTGGCGGAGTATTTGAGCGAGGCTCCCAAGGCATACAGGGCGGAGATCTGGCTCGGGGTGACCACCGACAGCCTGGACAGCGAGGGGCAGCGGGTGGAACCGCCCGGGCCGCCATCCCGGCCGGCGGCTGCGCTGGACGAGGGCACGGTGCGGCGAGCGCTGGCCATGCTCAGCGGCCCCCAGCTGCAGGTGCCGCCGGCGGTGAGCGCCGTCCGGCAGGACGGCCGGCGAGCCTACCACCGCCACCGTGAGGGTGAGGCGGTCGAACTGGAGGCGCGGCCGGTGACCGTCTACCGGTTCGAGCTGCTGGCGTGGTGGCCCGGTCCGGTGCCACGCCTGCTGGCCGATGTGGTGTGCAGCAAGGGCACCTATGTGCGGGCCCTGGCGCGGGATCTCGGCCGGGCCCTGGGCGTGCCCGCCCTCCTGGGGGCGCTGGTGCGTACGGCCCAGGGTGCCTTCCGCCTGGAGCAGGCCGTGACCCTGGAAGACCTGGCCGCGGCGGCGGGGGAGGGGCCCGCCCTGGTGGCCGGGGCCGGCGCCCGCGGTCCCGTCGTGCCGCCGGCCCAGGCCCTTGCCTTCCTGCCGGCCTGGGTGCTGGACCCGGGCGAGGCACGGCGGGTGGTCCAGGGCGGGCGGCCCCGGGTGCGCAGCCGGCCGTGGGACCGGCCGCCGGAGGCGGGCATGGCCATGGCGGGGGACGCCGGCGCCGGCGAAGGCGCCGCCACTGGCGACGGCGCCGCCACCGGCGCCCCGGCCGGGGCCTGCGTTCCCCGGCCGGAAGGCGGCAGGGCCGGGGCCCCGCCGCCGGTGACGCCGCTCCCCCAGGGGACCCCGACCCCTCCGGTCCCGCAGGTTCCGCCGGTTCCGGCCGGGGCCGGGACCCGGCGGGAACCGGGGGCGGGCGGCGGGGCCGCCGCGCCCCGGGTGCGCCTCCTGGACGAGGAGGGGCACCTCCTGGCGGTGGCCCGGCTCCAGCGGGCCGGACCGGGCTGGGCGGCGGTGCCGGAAAAGGTTTTCCCTCCGGAGCTCCGGCAGCGGGGGCGGGAGGAGAGGTAGGAGGCCGGCCGGCCGCGCCGCCGGGCCGGAGGGGCAGCGCCGCTCCCCGGTGAGGGGGCGGCCGGACCCCGAGGGCGGAACGCATCGTGACGGGCTAGGAGAGTGGGCATGGAGGTCATCCACGGAATCGCCGGCTGGCGGGATGGGCAACCCACCTGCGTCGCCATCGGAACCTTCGACGGCGTCCACCGCGGCCATCAGGCCCTGCTGCGCGGCGCCGTGGCCGCTGCCCGGGCGCAGCAGGCGGTGGCGGTGGCCCTGACCTTCGACCCGCACCCGCTGGCCGTGCTGGCGCCCGACCGGCTGCCGCCGCTTCTGGGGACCCTGGACGACAGGCTGGCCCTGTTCGCGTCCCTGGGCATCGACCGGACGCTGGTGGCCCGGTTCGACCACGCCCTGTCGCAAACGACGGCCGAGGACTTCGCCCGGGAGGTGCTGGCGGGGAAGCTTCAGGCCCGGGCCGTGTTCGTCGGATACAATTTCCGGTTCGGCCGGGGTGGCCAGGGTACGCCGGCCGACCTGGAGCGCTGGGGAAGCCAGTGGGGGTTCTGGACCCACACGGTGCCGCCGGTGCGGGTCGGCGCCCAGCTGGTGTCCAGCAGCTGGGTGCGCAGCCTGCTGGAGATGGGACAGGTGGAGATCGCGGCCACCGCCCTGGGACGGCTTTATTCCGTGGCCGGGCGGGTGGTGCGGGGGGAGGGCCGCGGTGCCGGCCTGGGCTTTCCCACGGCCAACCTGGAGCTGGCGCCGGGGCTGGCCCTGCCGGCGGCCGGCGTCTACGCCGTGTGGGTGCGCACGCCCGGCGGCCTGGAGCCCGGGGTGGCCAACCTGGGCCGGCGCCCCACCTTCGGCGGCGGCGCCTTGCGCCTGGAGGTCCACCTGCTGGATGGGGCAAGGGACCTCTACGGCCAGGTCCTGCGGGTGGGCTTCGCCCGCCGCCTGCGGGAAGAGCGCCGGTTTTCGGGTCCTGAGGAGCTGGCCCGGCAGATTGCCCGAGACGTGGCGGCGGCCCGGGAGGCGCTGGGCACGCCGCCCGAGGGAGATCCCCTGCTGGGGGCGGTGCCGCCGCAGGGCGCCACGCCCGCGCCGGGGCCGGAGGAGCCGCCCCGCTAGCGGCGGCGGGCCGGACGGGACGGGGCCGTTTGCCAACCCGCGGCGCCGTTGTTACAATCTTTTCGACCTTGCATGCGGCCGGGCGCGCACCCGCAAGCCGGGTGCCGGGAGCCGGCGCGGGTCCCGGGCGGCGATCCTCCGGCGAGGCCGGCCGTTCCTCCGGCGGCGGCCTGGCCGGGCGGGGATGCCCGGGCCCAGGGAAAAGGAGGAACCCCGATGGCCCTGAGCCAGGAGCGGAAGCAGCAGCTGATCAAGGAGTTCGCCCAGCACGAGCAGGACACCGGTTCCCCCGAGGTCCAGGTGGCGATCCTGACCGAGCGCATCAACGAGCTGACCGAGCACCTGCGCCGCCACAAGAAGGACCACCATTCCCGCCGGGGGCTGCTCAAGATGGTGGGCAAGCGCCGCCGCCTGCTGCAGTACCTGAAGAGTCGCGATGCAGAGCGGTATCAGGCCGTCATCACACGCCTCGGCCTGAGGCGGTAGGTTTGCCGGCAAGAGCGGGCACCCGCCCGCTCTTGCCCTTTCCTGGAGGGGAGGGCCCGACGACTTGACAATGGAGACCATGGAGACCCAGGCAGGCGACTCGAAGAAGGTCTTCCGCACCGAGCTGGCCGGCCGGCCGCTGGTGGTGGAGATCGGCCAGCTGGCCCAGCAGGCCAACGGCAGCGCCCTGGTGCGTTACGGCGACACGGTGATCCTGGCCACGGCCACGGCTTCCAAGGAGCCTCGCCAGGGCATCGACTTCTTTCCCCTGCGGGTGGACTGGGAGGAGCGCCTGTATGCGGCCGGGCGCATCCCCGGTTCCTTCTTCCGCCGGGAGGGCAAGCCCAGCGAGCGCGCCATCCTTTCGGGGCGGCTGACGGACCGGCCCCTGCGCCCGCTGTTCCCCAAGGGGTACCGCAACGACGTGCAGATCATCGTCACCACCCTTTCCTACGACGACGACTGCTCTCCCGAGATCGCCGGCATCATCGGCGCCTCGGTGGCCCTGGGGATCTCCGACATCCCGTGGAACGGGCCGGTGGGGGCCGTGGAGGTGGGCCTGCTGGACGGCGAGCTGGTGATCAACCCCACCGCCGCCCAGCGGGAGCACAGCCGTCTCGACCTGACGGTGGCGGGCACCCGCGACGCCATCAACATGGTGGAAGCCGGGGCCCACGAGGTGCCCGAGGCGACCATCCTGGATGCGATCTTCCGGGGCCACGAGGAGATCCGGCGCCTGGTGGAGTTCCAGGAGGCCATCATCGCCCAGTGCGGCAAGCCCAAGGCGGAGCCCGTGCTCTACGAGCCCGACCCCAACGTGGCGGTGGCGGTGCGCGCCCGGTATACCGAACGGTTGCGGGCGGCCATCAACCATCCGGACAAGCAGGCCCGGGAACAGGCCGTGGACGAGGTCAAGAAGACCGCCCTGGAGGAGCTGCTGGCCGAGTTTCCCGAGGCCGAGCTGGACATCAAGCACGTGCTGGACGACGTCCTCAAGGAGATCGTGCGGCGCCAGATCCTGGACGAGGGGATCCGGCCCGACGGCCGCCGCCCCGCCGAGATCCGGCCCATCCACGTGGAGGTGGGCCTGCTGCCCAGGGCCCACGGCTCGGGCCTGTTCCAGCGGGGCCAGACCCAGGTGCTGACGGTGGCCTCCCTGGGCGCCCCCGGCGACCGGCAGATGCTGGACACCCTGGGCCAGATCGAAGAGTTCAAGCGCTACATGCACCACTACAACTTCCCGCCCTACAGCACGGGCGAGGTGGCGCCCCTGCGGGCGCCCAGCCGGCGGGAGATCGGCCACGGCGCCCTGGCCGAGCGCGCCCTGGTGCCGGTTCTTCCCGACGAGCTGGACTTCCCCTACACCATCCGCCTGGTGTCGGAGGTGTTGAGCTCGAACGGCTCCACCTCCATGGCCAGCACCTGCGGCAGCACCCTGGCCCTGATGGATGCCGGCGTGCCCATCAAGGCGCCGGTGGCCGGCGTGGCCATGGGCCTGATCAAGGAAGGCGACCGCTTCGCCGTCCTGACGGACATCCAGGGCATCGAAGACCATCTGGGCGACATGGACTTCAAGGTGGCCGGCACCCGGGAGGGCGTCACGGCGATCCAGATGGACATCAAGATCGCCGGCGTGGACCGGGCGGTGCTGGAGACGGCCCTGGAGCAGGCGCGGGCGGGCCGGCTGTTCATCCTGGAGAAGATGCTGGCCGTCATCGACAAGCCGCGACCGGAACTGTCGCCCTACGCGCCGCGGATCATCATCATGCAGATCCCGGTGGAGAAGATCCGCGAGGTCATCGGCCCCGGCGGCCGCATGGTGAACCGCATCGCCGACGAGTGCGGGGTCAAGATCGACATCGAGGACGACGGCAAGGTCTACATCGCCGCCCAGACCCAGCAGGGCGGCCAGAAGGCGAAGGAGTGGATCGAGCAGATCGTCGCCGACGTGGAGGTGGGCAGCGTCTACCTGGGCAAGGTGACGCGGCTCATGACCTTCGGCGCCTTCGTGGAGATCCTGCCGGGCAAGGAGGGGCTGGTCCACGTCTCGCGCCTGGCGCCCCAACGGGTGCCCAAGGTGGAGGACATGGTCCGCCCCGGCGACACGGTGCTGGTCAAGGTGGTGGAGATCGACGACCTGGGCCGGGTCAACCTCTCGCGCAAGGACGCCATCGAGGAGCAGCCCGAGAAGAAGCACATGGAGCAGCTCAGCGGCCCGCGGGCCCACGACTTCGACGAGCCGGTGACCGTGGCCGGGCCGGGCGAGCGGCGAGGTCCTGCCGGCCGCAACGGGCGGCCCGGAGGCGGGCCGGGGGGCGGCATGGGCGGACCCCGGGGGCGCCGGCGCCGGTGATGGCCGGCCGGGGAGGCCGGCTCCGGCGGCGCGGGCCCAACCCGATGAAGCTTCCCCGTGGCGGGAAGCTTTTTCTTTGACCGCACGCGCCCCCGCCGGGGGAGGGGAAGGAGGTCGGGGATGAACGGAGGGCACGGCGTGCCGGCGGCCGCTGCCTGGACCGGCACGCCCTACCGCATCACCACACTGCCCAGCGGCCTGCGGGTGGTCACCGAGACGGTGCCCGGGGTGCGCTCGGTGACGCTGGGCATCTGGTTCCGCACCGGGTCCCGGTTCGAGCCGGAGGAGCAGGCCGGGATCGCCCACCTGCTGGAGCACATGGCCTTCAAAGGAACCGAATCCCGCAGCGCCCGGGAACTGGCCGAAGCGGTGGACCGGGTGGGCGGGCAGATGAACGCATATACGTCGAAGGAGGATACGTCCTTCTACATCAAGGTGCTGGATGAGCACTTCGGCCTGGGCATGGAGATCCTGGCGGACATGCTCCTGCACTCGCGGCTGGACGGCGAGGAGCTGGAGAAGGAGAAGCGGGTCATCCTGGAAGAGATCAAGATGTACGAAGATGACCCGGAGGACGTGGTCCACGACCTGGCGGTGCGGACCCTGTGGCCGGGTCATCCCCTGGGCCGACCCGTGATCGGGTTCGAAAGCACGGTGGGCGCCGTGGACCGTGAGGCCCTGGTGGATTTCTGGCGCCGGCACTACGAGCCCGGCCGCACCGTCATCGCCGCCGCCGGCCACATAAGCCACCAGCAGGTGTTGGAGGAGGTCCAGCGCTGGTTCGGCAGCTGGGCCCGGACCGGGGAGCGGGCCCGCCAAACGCCTCCCGTGCCCCAGGCGGCCGAGGCCTGGCGACAGAAGCCTGTCGAGCAGGTGCACCTGTGCGTGGTGGCGCCGGCAGCCGCCTACGGGAGCGACGAGATCTACCCGGAGATGGTGCTGTCCAGCATCCTGGGCGGTGCCTCCAGCTCGCGCCTCTTCCAGGTGATCCGGGAGGACCACGGCCTGGCCTACTCGGTGTACACCTATCACGTCAGTTACTCCGATGCGGGCGTCTTCGGCCTCTACGCTGCCACCAGCCCCGATACGGCGGCGCGGGTGCTGGAGCTGGTGGGCCGGGAATGCCGCAAGGTGCGCCGGGAGGGTGTGACCGCCGCGGAGCTGGCCCGGACCCGCGACCAGATCAAGGCCAACCTGCTGATGGGGCTGGAGAGCACGGGCAGCCGGATGAACCGGCTGGGCCGCACGCTGCTGATGCTGGACCGGGTGGTGACGGTAGAGGAAGTGGTTCGCCGGGTCGAAGCGGTCACCGCCGAGCAGGTGGCCGCCGCGGCGGAACGGCTCCTGGATCCGGACCGCTGGGTCGTGGCAGGTGTGGGGCCGGCGGAATCTTTGCCCTTGCGGGAGTGGCTGGCATGACGGGCGGCAGCCACCAGCCGGCCGCTGCCGCGGGGGGAGTGCCCGTGGCGGTGCGCCGCGTCCATCCCCGGGCGCAGTTGCCCCGCTATGCCACCGAGCTGGCGGCGGGTTGCGACCTGGTGGCGGCGCTGGATGAACCGGTCCGCATCCCGCCCGGGGGCACCTGCCGGGTGCCCACGGGCCTGGCCATCGCCCTCCCGCCCGGCTACGAGGCCCAGGTCCGGCCGCGCAGCGGCTGGGCCGCGCGCCATGGCCTCACCGTGCTCAACGCTCCCGGCACCATCGACGCCGACTATCGGGGCGAGATCCAGGTGCTGCTGGTCAACCTGGGCCGGGAGCCCGTCACCGTCGCGCCGGGCGACCGCATCGCCCAGCTGGTGGTGGCGCCGGTGGCGCGCGCGTACTTCGTCGAGGTGGAGAGCCTTCCCCCGACCCCCCGCGGGGAGGGGGGCTTCGGCAGCACGGGACGGTGAGGGCGGGGGGGCACCGTGGGTTCCGGGGGGCGGGGCGCCGTGCGCTGGACGCAGCTGGCGGGCAAGGAGATCATCGACATCACCCACGCCCGGCGCCTGGGGCGGGTGGCCGACGCCGACCTGGTGTTCGACCCGGCCACGGGCCAGGTGGTGGAGCTGCGCCTGGCCGGGCCACCCCGCCCCTTCTGGCGCGGCGGGCGGCGGGTCCTGGTGATCCCGTGGCCGGCCATCCGCCGCATCGGCGAAGATCTGGTTCTGGTGGAATTGCCAGCCGCAGCAGACCCTGAGACCGGCGTGCGCGAGGGCGGTGCGCATTAGCCCGGGAATCGGGGTGCAGGCTACCACCGGGTGCCCTGCACCGGGCACCGGAAGGGGGTAGCACGGTTGGCCAAGACGGTCATTGGTTCCTTTGACAAGCGGCAGCAGGCGGAAGCGGCGGTGGAGGCCCTCAAGGCGCGGGGCGTGAAGGAGCAGGAGATCTCCCTGGTCTCCCGGCGGGAGGGCGGCCGGGATGCCGGCAACGGCGATCCGTCCTTCACCAACCAGTCGCTGAGCGAGGGCACGGCGTGGGGCGCCGGTCTGGGCGCGGGCGCCGGCCTCCTGGCTTCGGCCGGCGCGCTGGCCATCCCCGGCATCGGTCCCCTGGTGGCGGCCGGGCCTCTGGCGGCCACCCTCTCGGGCGCGGCGGCCGGCGGCCTGGCGGGTGGCCTGGTGGACTGGGGCATTCCCGAGGCCGAGGCCCGGGAGTTCGAGAACAAGGTGAAGCAGGGCAAGACCCTGTGTGCCGTGCGCTGCGAGGACGCCCAGGTCAACGACGTGGCCCAGGTGCTCCGCCAGCACGGCGCCGCCGACGTCAAGACCCATCCTGCTGCCCGCTGACCCGCGAGCAGGCGCACGGAGCCCGGCCGTGGCCCAAGGCCGGCCCTGCCGCACCCTTGAACAGCCCGCGGCGTTCCGGGGTTTCCCGCCCCGGAACGCCGCGTTGCGTATAATGGAGGAGATTGGGACGGAGCCGCCGGCGCGCCCTGGGGTGATGCCGCGCCTTGCCCTGGACGGCCGGATCCCCTGGCGCCGCGGCTGCGGAGGGATGGGTATTGGTGCGCGTGATCGTGTGCGGCGCCACCGGGCAGACGGGCAGCGCCATCACCCGCGGGCTCCTGGCTGAACCCGACGTCCAGCTGGTCGGGGCCGTGGCCTCCCACGGCGCCCCGGACGTGGGCGTCGAGGTGGGCGCCGGCCCGGCTGGCGTCCCCCTGGACACCGACCTGGCCGCCGTGCTGGCCCGCACGGAGGCCGACGTCCTGGTGGACTTCACCGTGGCGCCGGTGGCGGAGCGGCACCTGCGCCTGGCGGTGGAACACGGCGTGGCCCCGGTGGTGGGCACCACCGGCCTGTCCGCCGAGGTGCTGTCGGCCCTGGAGGAAGCCTGCCGCCAGCGGGGACTGGGCGCGGCCGTCATCGCCAACTTCTCCCTCGGGGCCATGCTGCTGGCCCAGCTGGCCGCCCTGGCGGCGGAGCTGCTGCCGGACCTGGAGATCATCGAACTGCATCACGACCGCAAGCGGGACCGGCCTTCGGGGACGGCCCTGCGCCTGCGGCAGCGCCTGGAGGCGGTGACGGGCCGGCCGGCACCCGTCCACAGCGTGCGCCTGCCCGGCCTGGTGGCGCATCACCGGGTGATCCTGGGGGGGCGCGGCGAGGTGCTGACCATCGCCCACGACAGCCTGAGCCGCGACTCCTTCGTGCCCGGCGTCCTGCTGGCCGTCCGGCACGTGCGCCAGCTGGCGGGCCGGGTGGTCTACGACCTGGAGGAACTGGTGGCCTTGCCGGCGCGCCGGGGCGGCGAGCCGGGCCGTGGTGCGGTCCGGCGGCGGCGGGGGTGACGGGGGTGGAGGCAGCGGCGATGCCTGTGGCCGCGGTGATCACCACCGACGAGCGGCAGGTGGCCTGTGCCCGGGAACTGGCCGCCCGGGGATGGGCGGTGCGCTGGTGGGGACAGCCCGTGGAGGGCCTGCCCGGCGGGGCGGGCGCGGAGGCGCTGGCCGGGGCGGCGGTGGTGGTCGGGCCCGTGACGGGCGGTCCTACCGTGGGCCTGATGAACACGGTGGGCGCCGCCTGGCTCGAGCCGGCGCGCTGGCCGCTGGCGCCCGGTGTCCTCTACGTGGGCGGGCGGCCCGGGCCCGCCGCCGAGGCGGCGGTGGCTGCCGCGGGCGGCCGCGTGTACGATATCCTGACCGATGCCGCCTTTGCCGAGGCCAACGCCTGGCCGACGGCCGAGGGGGCCGTCCTGCGCGCCCAGCAGCTGGACCGGCAGGTGGTGGGCGGCCGGACCGCGGTGGTGGTGGGCTACGGGCGCTGCGGGCGGGCCCTGGCCCGGCTGCTGCACGGCTTCGGCTGCCGGGTGACGGTGGTGGCCCGGCGGGAAGAGTCGCGGGCCCGGGCAGCGGCCGGCGGGGCGGCGGCGGTGGCGTTTGACGAGCTGGCCGCTACCCTCCGGGATGCCGAGCTGGTCTTCAACACCGTCCCCGCCCCGGTGCTGGACGCGGCCGCCCTGGAAGCCCTCCCGCCCGGCGCCCTGGTGATCGACATCGCCTCCCATCCCGGCGGCGTGGACTGGGAAGCGGCCCGCCGCCGGCAGATCCGTGCCTACCTGGAGCTGGGCCTGCCGGCCCGGTTCTTCCCCGTGACGGCCGGCCGCATCCTGGCGGAACGGGTCATGGCGGTGGCGTCAGGTCAGCAAACCTGACGCGAACGAGCCCAATTCCACCCGGCCGGGGTGACCTCCTTGCCCGGGACGCCATAGGGTGCCCGTGAGGGGCCCGGACACGGGTCCCAAGCGGAAGAGGCCCGCGGGCGGGGAGGGATCGGGCAGTGCTCGAGGGACGGCGCGTGGGTTTCGCGCTGTGCGCTTCCCATCACAATCTGGACACGGTCCTGGGGTGGGTGGAGCGGTTCGTGGCCGAGGGGGCCGATGTGTACCCCATCGTGTCCCACTCGGTGGCCACGGTAGCCACCCGCCACGGGACGCCGGAGCGGTGGCTGGCCAGGCTGGAAGCCGTCACGGGCCGCTCGCCCTGGCGGGCCATTCCCGAGGTCGAACCCATCGGGCCGGGGCGCCTGCTGGACGTGCTGGTGATCGCACCCTGCACGGGCACCACCCTGGCCAAGCTGGCCAACGGCTTCAGCGACTCGGCGGTGCTGATGGCGGCCAAGGCCCAGTTGCGCAACCAGCGGCCCGTGGTCCTGGCCATCTCGACCAACGACGGCCTGGGGCTCAACGCCCGGAACCTGGCCACGCTGCTCAACACCAGGAACGTCTACTTCGTTCCCTTTGGCCAGGATAATCCCGGCGAGAAACCGAACTCTCTGACGGCACGCTTCGACCTGTTGCCCCAGACGGTGGCCGCGGCGCTGGAGGGGCGCCAGCTCCAGCCCTTGCTGGTGACGCCTTGGTAGGCGCCGGCGGAAGGTGCCGCGGGGCGAAACCCGGGGACCCGGCGCACCGGCGGGGCGTGGGGGACCATGACGGAGGAGGGTGGAGCAGGATATGGGCTTTCGGGTTGCTGTGGTGGGGGCCACGGGGCTGGTCGGCCAGCAGGTGCTGCGGGTACTGGAGGAGCGCCGCTTCCCGGTGGAGGAGCTGCGGCCCCTGGCCACCTCCCGCTCGGCCGGGCGCACGGTGGAGTTCGGCGGCACCACCTGGGAGGTGGGCGAGGCCACGGCCGGCGCGCTGGCCGGTGTCGATTTCGCCTTCTTTGCGGCCAGCGGCGACGTCAGCAAGGAGCTGGCACCCGTGGCGGCCCGGGCGGGCGCCGTGGTGATCGACAAGTCCAACACCTTCCGCATGGATCCGGAGGTTCCCCTGGTGGTGCCTGAGGTCAACGGTCACGCCCTGGCCCGCCACCGCAACCTGATCGCCAGCCCCAACTGCTCCACCATCCAGCTGGTGGTGGCGCTCAAGCCCATCCTCGACCGCTTTGGCCTGGAACAGGTGGTGGTGTCGACCTACCAGGCCGTCTCGGGCACGGGCGCCGCCGCCCTGGACGAGCTGGAGGCGGAGGTCCGGGCCGGCGTGGAGGGCCGCGTCCACGGGCCCCAGGTCTATCCCCAGCCCATCGCCTTCAACGTCCTGCCCCATTGCGACCGTTTCGAGGCGGAAGGCTACACCCTGGAGGAATGGAAGCTGGTGCGCGAGACCCGCAAGATCCTGGAGCAGCCCGGCCTGGCGGTGACGGCCACCGCCGTGCGGGTGCCGGTGCGGGTGGGGCACAGCGAGGCCGTATGGCTGAGAACCCGGGAGGAGGCCACCGTGGACGACCTGCGGTCGGCTCTCCAGGCGGCGCCCGGGGTGGTGGTGGTGGACGATCCCGGCGCCGGCGCCTATCCCACGCCCCTGCAGGTGGCAGGCCGCGACGAGGTGTACGTCGGCCGGCTGCGCCACGATCCCGCCGTGCCCCGCGCCTTCTGGCTCTGGATCGTGGCCGACAACCTGCGCAAAGGCGCCGCCACCAATGCCGTGCAGATCGCCGAGGCCCTGGTCGCCGCCGGGGCCCCCTCGAGGCACTAGGGGCCGGTGGGGTAAGGAGCCGGCACCGCCCCCAGGGCGCGGCGGCCGGCACCCTGCCACGGTTCACCATTCCACGGTCAAAGGAACGGGACCACCGTGCGCACCATCGTCCAGAAATTCGGCGGCACGTCCCTACGCGGCCCGCAGGAACGGGCGGCGGCCGCGCGCCATGTGGTCGCCGCCGTCCAGGACGGCCTCAAGCCGGTGGTGGTGGTGTCCGCCATGGGCCGGCGGGGCGATCCCTACGCCACCGACACCCTGCTGGAGCTGGCCCGGGGCGTGCACCCGCGGCTGGCCGAGCGGGAACAGGACCTGCTGATGGTTTGCGGCGAGATCATTTCGGCCGTGGTCTTCGTCCAGGAACTGCGGGCCCGGGGCATCCAGTCCGTGGCCCTGACGGGCGGCCAGGCGGGCATCGTCACCGACGGCCAGTTCGGCGATGCCCGCATCCTGCGGGTCGACCCGGCCCCCCTGCGCCGCCTGCTGGAGCGCGGCCTGGTCCCGGTGGTCGCCGGGTTTCAGGGCGTGACCGAGGACGGTCGCGAGTTCACCACCCTGGGCCGGGGCGGCAGCGACACGACCGCCGCGGCCCTGGGCGTGGCCCTGCGGGCCGAGGTGGTGGAGATCTACACCGACGTGGACGGGATCAAGACGGCCGATCCGCGCCTGGTCCCCGAGGCCCGCACCCTGAGCACGGCGACCTACGACGAGATCGTGCAGATGGCCCACGAAGGGGCGCGGGTGGTGCATCCCCGGGCGGTGGAGCTGGCCATGCGGGGCAACGTGCCCCTGCGCATCCGCAGCACCTTCAGCGACGACCCGGGCACGCTGATCACGCGGCACTGGGAGGTCGACCAGGTCTGGCCCGACCTGCGCCAGGTCCGGGCGGTGACGGGCATCACCCACATCCCCGGGCTGACCCAGATCACCCTGCACACCACCGCCGAGGACGACCAGGCGCTCAACGTGCGGCTCTTCCGCAGCCTAGCGGACCGGGGGATCAGCGTCGACATGATCAACGTCTCGCCCCGGCGCAAGTCCTTCGTTGTGCGGGACGAACGGGCCGGGGAGGCCCGGGCCGCCTTGGAGGAACTGGGGCTGGAACCGGAGCTGCGCCCGGGGTGTGCCAAGGTGACGGTGGTGGGCGCCGGGATGCACGGGGTCCCCGGGGTCATGGCCCGGGTGGTGGAAGCCCTCAAGGCCGCCGGGGTGTCCATCCTGCTGACCGTCGACTCCCACATGACCATCTCCTGCCTGGTGGACGGCGATGACCTGGGCCGGGCCGTGCGCGCCCTGCACGAGCACTTCGGCCTGGGATCGGTCGAGCCGCTTTTGGACGGGCCCGAACGGGCGCCGCGGGAGCAGGCGCCGGCGGCGTCCCGGGGCGGGCGGGACCGGGCCCCCGGTACCGCGGCGGGCGAAGGCGGAGCGTAGGTCGTTCCAGATCGTCATTCAGGGAAGGGAGGGACCGCGGGTGGCCGATTACGGCTCGGTGATCACCGCCATGGTCACGCCCTTCGACAGCGAGGGGCGGCTCGACGTCGCCCGGGCGGGCGCCCTGGCCCGCCGCCTGGTGGACGCCGGCTCGGACGGCATCGTGGTGGCGGGCACCACCGGCGAATCGCCCACGTTGACCGAAGACGAGCGGGCGGCCTTGCTGGCGGCGGTGCTGGATGCCGTGGGCGACCGGGTCTTCGTCTGGATGGGGACCGGCACCAACGACACCGCCACCAGCATCCGCTTGACACGGGCGGCGGAGCATCAGGGCGCCCACGGGGTCATGCTGGTGGCGCCGTATTACAACAAGCCGCCCCAGGCAGGCATGCTGGCCCACTTCCGGGCGGTGGCCGAGGCGACGTCCCTGCCGGTGATGATCTACAACGTGCCGGGGCGCACCGCTTCCAACCTGGAGCCGGCGACCCTGGCCCGGCTGGTGGAACAGGCGCCCAACGTGGTGGCGGTGAAGGAGGCCAGCGGCAACCTGGACCAGGTGGGTGAGGTACGCCGCCTGCTGCCGCGCCCCTTCCGGGTGTATTCGGGCGACGACAGCCTGCTGCTGCCCATCCTGGCGGTGGGCGGGGATGGGGTGGTCAGCGTGGCCTCCCACCTGGTCGCGCGGGAGCTGAGGCAGCTGGTCGATGCTTTCCGGGCCGGCCGGGTCGACCAGGCCGCCGCCATCCACCTGCGGCTGCTGCCCCTGTTCAAGGGCCTGTTCTGGACGGCCAACCCGATCCCGGTGAAGACGGCCCTTCGCTGGATGGGCTTCGATGCCGGAGGGTTCCGGCCGCCGCTGGTGGAGATGCCGGAAGAGTTGGCGGGTCGCCTGCGCCGGCTGCTGGTGGAGCTGGAGCTCTTGCCTGCCTGAACGGTCGAACCGGCGCCGCCGCCGCGGCACCGCCCGGGCGGTGGCCCGGTCCGGACCCGGGCGGACCCCGCGCCGCCGGCCGCCGGACGAGCGCGGCGCCCGCCCCGGTACCCTGGCGCCCCTTGCCGGGGCCGGGTATAATAGCGGCAGCGGATTCGGGTTCGGGATGCCACCGCGCCGTGGCGCGGGGCATTTCTTTGTGTATCGCTGGATCGCGAAGTACCCCCGCTGCCCGTCCTGCGGGCCGCCGCGCAGGGCGGGGCGGGGCCTGGCGCAGGAGGTGGACGAGCATCGCGGCACAAGGTAAGGGATCCGCGGTCACGATGGTGCCGCTGGGCGGGCTGGGCGAGATCGGCAAGAACATGATGGTGCTCGAGACCGAGCAGGACCTGATCGTCATCGACGCGGGTCTGGCCTTCCCCGGCGACGACATGCCCGGCGTCGACGTCGTGATCCCGGACTACACCTATCTCATCGAACGCCGGCAGAAGCTTCGCGGTATCTTCCTCACCCACGGGCACGAGGACCACATCGGCGGGATCCCCTACCTGCTGAAGGAGATCCAGGCGCCCATCTACGCCACGCGCCTCACCCTGGGCCTGGTGGAGCGCAAGCTGGAGGAGGACAAGCGGGCCCTGCCCCCCCGGTCGCGGGCCATCCGGCCGGGCGAGAGGGTGAAGGCCGGCGCCTTCACCGTCGAGCCCTTCCTGGTGAACCATAGTATCCCCGACTCCGTGGGCTTTGCCATCCGCACGCCGGTGGGCCTTTTCATCCATACGGGGGACTTCAAGTTCGACCAGACGCCCATCGACGGGCGGGTAGCCGATTACCAGCGGCTGGCGGCCTACGGGGCCGAAGGCGTTCACGTGCTCATGATGGACAGCACCAACGCCGAGCGCCCCGGGGTCACGGGTTCGGAGCGGCAGGTGGGCGAAGCCCTGGCGAACGTCTTCCGGCAGGCGCGGGGGCGCATTCTCATCGCCAGCTTCGCCAGCCACCTGCACCGCTTGCAGCAGGTCTTCGACCTGGCGGCCCAGTTCAAGCGGCGCCTGGCCGTGATCGGGCGCAGCATGGAGAACGCCGTGGAGGTGGCGATGAAGCTGGGGTACCTGCGGGACACCGGCGGCGTCCTGACCCCGGCGGAGAAGATCGGCGAGCTGGCGCCCGAGCGGGTGGTGGTGCTGATGACGGGCAGCCAGGGCGAGCCCCTGTCCGCCCTGGCGCGCGCCGCCACCGGCGAGTTGCGCAAGCTCGAGCTGATCCCGGGCGACACGGTGGTCATCGCGGCCAACCCCATCCCCGGCAACGAGAAACTGGTGCAGCGCACCGTCGACAACCTGTTCCGGCGCGGCTGCCAGGTGGTATACGGTCCCCACGCCGGGGTGCACGTGTCCGGTCACGGGTCCCGGGAGGAGCTGCGGCTGATGCTCAACCTGACCCGGCCGCGGTTCTTCATCCCCGTCCACGGCGAGTACCGGCACCTGCTGCACAACGCGGAGCTGGCGCGCTCGGTGGGGATCCCGGACAACCACATCCTGATCGGCGAGAACGGCAGCGTCTTCGAGGTCACGGCCAGCACCGCCCGGGTGCGGGGCAAGGTGGCGGCGGGCGCCGTCATGGTCGACGGCCTGGGCGTGGGCGACGTGGGAAACGTGGTGCTGCGCGACCGGCGCCAGCTGGCCCAGGACGGCGTGCTGATCGTGGCCATGGTGCTCAGCCGGGAACAGCGCAAGGTGGTGTCGGGTCCGGACCTCATCACCCGCGGCTTCGTCTACATGCGCGAATCGGAAGACCTCTTGTCGGAGGCGCGGGAGCGGGCCGTCAAGGCCCTCAACGGCATCGACGAGCAGGACATCACCGAATGGTCCACCATCAAGGCCGCGGTGCGCGACGCCCTGGGGAAGTTCCTTTATGAGCGCACGGGCCGGCGGCCGGTGATCCTGCCCATCGTGCTGGAGGTGTAAGGGCCGTCCCGCCGCGGGCGGCACCAGCGGCAGCCGGCCCCAGCGGCAGCCGGCGGCGTGCGACGTTGCCGGGTCTTCCGCCGGGCCGGGCGGCCGGAAGGAACTCGACGGGTGAGACAAGGGTCCCACAGGCGGCGGGGTCGACCCGCCGCCTGTGCCTTTGCCGGGGGCTTGTGGACCAGCGCGGCGGCCATACTACACGCCGAGGAGGGATACCCTTGCCTGGACCGGAGCAGCGCTTCCGGGCGACCCAGCCGGGGCCGCCCACCACGGTGCCGTATACCCCCGTGCCGGGGCCCGCCCCTACCCCCGGCCGGGGCCCGGGAGGCGACGGAGGGACCGGCCCCGCCCAGCCGCCCATGGACGAGGCGGCGGCCAACATCAAGGAAATGGGCACGGACCGGGTACCCCAGTCGCCGCCGGACATCCACGTGCTGACCATCGTCGGGCAGGTGGAGGGGCACCTGCAGCTGCCCGCCCAGAACAAGACCACCAAGTATGAGCACATCATCCCCCAGCTGGTGGCCGTGGAGCAGAATCCCGCCATCAAGGGGCTGCTGGTGATCCTCAACACCGTGGGCGGCGACGTGGAGGCGGGGCTCGCCCTGGCGGAGCTGATCCGGTCGCTGTCCAAGCCCAAGGTCTCCATCGTGCTGGGCGGCGGCCACTCCATCGGCGTGCCCATCGCCGTGGCGGCGGACGTCAGCTTCATCGCGCCGACGGCCACCATGACCATCCACCCCATCCGGCTGACGGGCCTGGTCATCGGCGTCCCCCAGAGCTACGAGTACCTGGACAAGATGCAGGAGCGCATCATCCGCTTCGTGGTGGAGAACTCCCGCATCAGCCGCGACCGTTTCCGCGAGCTCATGTTCCGTACGGGCGAGCTGGCCCGGGACATCGGGACGGTGCTGGTGGGCGAGGACGCCGTCCGGGAGGGCCTCATCGACGAGGTGGGGGGCCTGGCCCAGGCCGTTCAGCGGCTCAACCAGCTGATCGCGCAGAGGAGCGCCGGCCGCGCCGGCGAGCCGGCAGCGGCGGGTGGAGTCCCGGCGGCGGGGGCCGGCGGTACGGCCGACGGGATCGGGCCGGGCGGTCCGGGCCCCGCGGGGCCGGGCGCCTGGCCGGCTCCGCCGGCACCGGCCCCGGCGCCCGCCTGGGGTGGGGGAGCCCCGGCGGCGTGGGGCACGGGAACCCAGCCGGCGGGGAGCCCGGGGTGGAGCCCGCCCGGTGTGCCAAGCGGGCGGCCCCAGGGTACGCCCTGGGGCCCGGCGGCCCCAGCGGCCGGGCGCCGGCACGGGCGGTAGCGTCCTCCGCCAGGCGGGGGGAGCGGCCGGCAAAGCCCGGGCTGGCCGCTGCCGAGCCCGGAGGGCGGCCGCCGCCGTGGCGGAAGCATACGGGCCCGCGCCACCGCTCGGGTCGGACGCGGGCCCGGGCCCCGGCAACAACGCCCTCACGGGTTAGGCTGAATCCCCCGGCCACCGTTCATTCCGGCGGCGGTGCGCCCGAAAGGAGGATGGCCGTTGCTGCTCTACACCGTCGTTCCCCTCCACCAGGTGCTGGAGGGGTGGGATGCTCCCCGGCCGGAGCCGGTGGAGCTCCAGATCAACGGCCGCACGGTGCTGGTCGAACCCGACTCGCCCTACGGCGGCCGGATCGTCCGGCTCCTGTCCTGCGACCCCAACGACTTCCTGGATCCCGCGTACCAGCCCGGACGCCGCGTCTTGTGGTGGGGGCCCCGCTGACGGCGGGGCCCCTGGCTTTTAAAATGGGGGAAGCGCCACCGTGGGGAGGAGTGGACGTGGAGCTTTCCCTTTGGAACGCCGTCCTGCTGGGCGTGGTACAGGGTTTGACCGAGTTCTTGCCGGTCTCCAGCAGTGGCCACCTGGCGGTGGCCGAAGATCTCCTGGGGCTGCAGTTGCCGGGGCTGGCCTTCGAAGTGATGGTGCATCTCGGCACCCTGGCGGCGGTCCTGGTGGTGTACGGGGCGGACCTGCGGGCTGCCCTGGCCGGGTTTGTGCGCACCGGCGGGGGGTTGGCCGGGGGCCGCCGGCCAGGGAGCCTGCAGTGGTGGGAGGGGCTGGATCCCGGCACCCGGCTCGGCTGGCTCGTCATCGCCGGGACGATCCCGGCGGCCGTCGCCGGCCTGGCCTTCGAAGGCTTGATTGAAGCGGCTTTCGAGTCCCCCGTGGTGGTGGCCGCCTTCTGGATCTTCACCGGCGCGCTGCTCTGGTGGGCCGGGCGCAGGCCGCCGGGCGGTCGGCCCCTCGCCCGGGCGACCCTGGCCGACGCGGTGGTGGTCGGCCTGTTCCAGGCGCTGGCGCTGTTTCCCGGCGTCTCGCGCTCCGGCAGCACGCTGGTGGGCGGCCTGCTGCGGGGGCTGGAGCGGGAGGAGGCGGCCCGCCTGTCCTTTCTGCTCTCGGTGCCGGCCATCCTGGGCGCGGCGGTCCTGCAGCTGCCCGACCTGGCGGCCGCCGGCGGCGGCACCGGCTGGGCGCCCCTGCTGGCCGGGGCGGTGGCGGCCGGCGTCACCGGCTACATGGCCATCCGCTGGCTCCTGCGCTGGCTCATCGCCGGCCGGTTGCCATGGTTTGCATATTACCTGTGGACCGTCGCCATTCTTCTCTTGTTCTACAGCGGCTGGCGGGGCTGAGCCGGCGGCGGGGCGGGCTCCGGACGAGGCCGGCGCCCCGAGCGGGCGTAGGAAAAACCCGGCTGCGGCCGAAATGCCTGTCCAGGAGGGGGGAGGCGGATGGCACGGCGCAGGGCGCGGCGCAAGGCGGCATCCGGCGAAGCCGGTCCCCTGCGGGCGGAAGTCGGGGGCATCGTGCTCCTGGTGGCGGCGGCCGCCACGGCCCTGGCCCTAGGGGGCGGCCCGGCGGCCGGCGGCGTGGTGGGAAGCCAGCTGGCGGCAGGCCTGCGCTGGTTCCTGGGCCGGGCGGCCTGGGTCCTGCCGCCCCTGATGGCCTGGCGGGCCCTGGCGGCCCTGCTGGCCGCGCCGGCGCTGCGGGCCCGCTCCCGGCAAGCGGGCCTGCTGCTGGCCGTGGTGCTGGTGGCGGTCGCCGTGGCCGAACCCTGCGCGGACCTCTGGTCCAGCCGCTGCTACCGCTCCGGCGGCGGCCTGGTGGGTACCGCCGCCGGCTGGCTCCTGGCCCGGGCCTTCGGCGCCACCGGCGCCCTGGTGGCGTGGGCGGCCCTGGCGGTGCTGGCCTTCCGGCTGATCAGCGGCGTGCCCCTGGCCACCTGGGCCGCCCTGGCCGGCCGGGGCCTGGCGGCGGTGGCCCTGCAGGTGCGGGAATGGGCCGCGGGCGCCTTCTTCAGCCCCGACGGGGATGAACCCGGGCAGGCGGCGGCCGTGGCGCCCGGGGCGGCTGCCGGGCGGATGGCGGCGGCCGCCCGGGACCCCGAGACGGGCACCGCCGGCCCGCGCCCGGTGGACGACCTGGCCGGGGCGGCGGCTTCCGCCCCGGGGGCGGGCCGGTCGCGCTCCGCAGCGGCCGCAAACGGCCCTGCTGCCGCCCCGCCCGGCGACGGCATCCGGGGCGGGCGGGCTCCCTGGTGGCACCTGCGGCGCTGGTGGGCCGGGGGGCGCGCCAGGCCATCACAAGGCGATGGGCGGGTCGCCTCCTTGCCTCCGGCCACCGGGCCGCAGGGCGCCGTCGCCGAGGAGCCCGCCGTGCTGCTGCCGGGACTGGAACGGCTTGTCGAGCGGGCTTTCCAGGACGGAGCCGGCGTGCTGGAGGAGGCCTCCGGCGCCGGCACCGTGCCGGAGGGTGCCGGCGGGGCGGGAGCCGGGCACGACGGCGGCGCTTCCGGCCCGTCGCCCCGTTGGGGACCCGGCGAAGGGCGGCTTGCGCAGGCCGGCGGCCGGGACGAGGCGGGCGAAACCGGCCCCGGCGGCGGCTCCGGCGGGGGAGGCGGCCCGCACCAGCCGGGTGCGGGCAAGGCACCGGCGGGCGGGGAGACCGGTTCCTCCGCTGCACCGGACCCGGCGGGTGGTCCCTCGACCGCACCGGATCCGGCGGTGCCCCAGTCCTTCCGCCTGCCCCCCCTGGAGCTTTTGAGCCGGGGCCGGCAGGGGGCCACCGCCCGCAGGCAGCGGGAAATCCTGGAGAAGGCGGCCACCTTGCAGGAGACCCTGGCCAGTTTCGGCGTGCAGGCACGGATCGTCGACGTGGCGGTGGGGCCGGCGGTCACCCGCTTCGAGGTGGAACCGGCCCGGGGCGTCAAGGTCAGCAAGATTCAGGCCCTGGCCAGCGACATCGCCCTGAGCCTGGCGGCGCCGGACGTGCGGATCGAGGCGCCCATTCCGGGCAAGGCGGCGGTGGGGATCGAGGTGCCTAACCGGGAGATCGTGGCGGTCCAGCTGCGCGACGTGCTGGAGACCCCCGAGTTCGCCCGGTCGCGGTCGAAGCTCACCGTAGCCCTGGGCCAGGACATCGCGGGGCAACCCGTGGTGACCTCGCTGGACAGGCTGGTGCACGTCCTCATCGCCGGTGCCACGGGCTCGGGCAAGAGCGTGTGCATCAACGCCCTGATCGCCAGCCTGCTCTTCAAGGCGCGGCCGGACGAGGTCAAGCTGCTCCTGATCGACCCCAAGGTGGTCGAGCTGAGCGGGTACAACGGGATCCCCCACCTGATCGCGCCGGTGATCACCGACGCGCGCAAGGCGGCGGGAGCCCTGCAGTGGGCCGTGCGGGAGATGGAGCGCCGGTACGAGCTTTTTGCCCGCACGGGCGTCAGGGACGTGACCCGCTACAACCTGCGCGCCGCCCAGGAAGGGGAAGAGCCGCTGCCCCTGATGGTGGTGGTGATCGACGAGCTGGCGGACCTGATGATGGTGGCCCCCGTGGAGGTGGAGGACGCCATCCAGCGGCTGGCGCAGATGGCGCGGGCCGCGGGGATCCACCTGGTGGTGGCGACCCAGCGGCCGTCGGTGGACGTCATCACCGGCGTCATCAAGGCCAACATCCCGTCGCGCATCGCCTTTGCCGTCTCGTCCCAGACCGACTCCCGGGTCATCCTGGACCTGGCCGGGGCGGAGAAGCTGGTGGGGCGCGGGGACATGCTCTTCATGCCCGTGGGGGCGACCAAGCCCGTCCGGGTGCAGGGCGCCTACATCTCCGAAAAGGACCTGGAGGCCGTTCTGGCCTTCCTGCGGCGCCAGGCCCAGCCGGCCTACGACCAGGAGGTCCTGCGCGCGGAGGTGCAGGCGGGCGACAACCCGGCAACGGAGGAAGACGACGACCTGTTCGTCCAGGCGGTACGGGTGGTTCTGGAAGCGGGCCAGGCCTCGGTCTCCCTGATCCAGCGCCGCCTGCGCGTCGGCTATACCCGGGCCGGGCGCCTCATCGACATGATGGAGGAACGCGGCTACATCGGCCCCCACCAGGGGGCCCGGCCCCGCGACGTGCTGATCACCTGGGAGGAGTTCCGCCGCCGCCACGGCGATGCCGGCCTGCCGCCGGGGATGCCGGCCGGCGGCTAGCCGGCCGGGCCGGTTCGCGGCGCCGGGGAAGGTCTCCTGCGGTGGCGGCCGGCGGGGGTGATGCCGGCCGGGGAGGGATGGCCCGGCGGCATGGGCGCGGCACCCGGCGGCGTTCCCTTCCATTCTTACGAGACAATGCCGGGCGGCACCCGGCTCGGCGGCCCGAGCCTCGCGGCCATACTACGGCCGGAAAGCGAGGTGAGGGTCATGCGGAATCGCGCCTGGGTCTGGGTGCTGGTGGCCGTGCTGGTGGGCGCCGGCATCTGGATGGCGGCCGGCGGCGATCGCAACCCGGTGGCCAAGCCGCGGGCCGACCGGAGCAACGACAACCTGCAGGTGCCCGCCAAGCCGGCGCCGCGGGCCAAGGTGCCGGGCCAGCTCTTCATCCTTGGCTTTTACGACGAGACCGAGGAGGCCCGGGGCGAGGACATCCTGGCCACCCTGCGCCGGCACCGCAACCAGATCGAATACCTGTCGCCCTTCTGGTACAGCGTGCGGGCCGACGGCTCCATCGTCGACCGCAGCGACCGGGACCTGCGGGACTTCGCTGCGCGGGAAAACATCAAGCTGATGCCCCTCTTCAACAACCATGAGGGGACCGACGCCTTCCTGCACGACGCCGGTGCCCGGCGCCGGGCCGTGACCAGCATCGTCCGTCTGGTGCGCCAGCATGCCTACGGCGGCGTCCAGATCGACTTCCAACTGCTGGAGCCTCGCAGCCGCCAGGAGCTGACGACCTTCCTGAGGGAACTTCGCCAGGCCCTGCCCGAAGACAAGGCCATCACCGTGTCCGTCATCCCCCATCGCCACCAGGAGGACAGCACGCAGCACAGTAAGGACGCCTACAGCTACAAGGGCCTGGCCCAATACGCCCGCATCGTCCTGATGGCCTATGACCGCCACGGCGAGCTGACCGGCCCCGGGCCCGTCTCGCCTCTGGACTGGGTGGGAGAGGTGGTGGCCGCCGCCCGGGAGGACGGCGTCCCGGCCGACAAGATCTGGCTGGGGATTCCCGCCTACGGCTACGACTGGGCGGAGAACCGCGACCGGGCCACGCCCGTTCCCCTGCGAGAGGTGCGGACCCTGACCCGGCAAAGGGACATCCAGGTGCAGCGCAACGAAGACGGGATCCCCCACTTCACCTACGTGGACGAGCGGGGAGTCCGCCACACCGTCTGGTACGAGGACGAGGTCTCCGTGGCCCGCAAGGTGCGCCTGGCCCGCCGCCACAACCTGTACGGCGTGGCCATCTGGCGCCTGGGCTACGAGGATGAACCCTACTGGCGCATGCTGCTGCGGGAGACCGGCCGCACCGGCATGGACATGACGCCAGACCGGAACCAGCAGCGGGAAAGCGAGAACAAGGATCCCGACGCGGATCCCGGGGAGATCCAGGAGGGGCATCCGGGCAACGATCCGGACGGCAACGGCGGGACCTAGGCCCCACCGCTCCCCGCACCCGAAGGGAAAGGGCCAGGGGCGGAGCGCCAGGCTCCGCCCCTGTTGCGGCCGCTGCGCGGGAACCGCTTCTCACCATGAGCGCCGGGGTGGCCGGGTCACGCTCCACAGCCAGTAGCCGACGAACAGCACGAACCCCCACGGCAGAATCCAGTTGCTCAAGATCGAAAGCAGGGTGACCATGGCGGGCCTCCCGTCTTCAGGGTTCGCCCCCATTCTAGCCTTGCGGCGGCCCCTGCCGCAACGCACCCGCGGTGGCCGGCAGGAAGGCCGGCTGCAGCGGCGGGAGGCCGCGCAGCACGCGCAGCACGTCTTCGGCCACCGAACGGCCGATGCGCTCCTGGGCCTGGACGGTCAGCCCTGCCACGTGGGGTGTCAACACCACGTTGGGCAGTCCCCGCAGGGGATCACAGGGACCCGGTGGCTCCAGGGCCCTCACGTCCAGGGCCGCCCCGGCCAGATGGCCGCTGCGCAGCAGGTCCGCCAGGGCCGCCTCGTCCACCACGCCGCCCCGGCCGGTGACCACCAGCCGGGCTCCCGGCTTGAGGGACGCCAGCAGGGACCGGTCCAGCAGGCCCCGGGTGCCGGCGCGCAGCGGCAGGAGGACGACCAGGTAATCGGACCAGGCCAGCAGGTCCTCCAGGGGCCGCCAGTGGATGCCCAGCTCTCGCCATTCGGGATCCTCGGGCCCCCGCCGGGGGTGAAAGGTGGCCACGGCCCCCACCAGGGGCCGGAGCAGGGGCACCAGGGCCCGGCCGATCCGGCCAAGGCCCAGGATGCCGACCCGGGTCCCGGCCAGCTCGTCCCCCAGCAGGGACTGGCGGGCCCAGCGGCCCGAGGCTCCCATGGCCGCGGCGGCAGGCAGCCGCCGGGCCAGGGCCAGCATCTGGGCCAGGACGAACTCGGCCACGGCCCGGGCGTTGCCGCCGGGGGCGTAGACCACCGTCACCCCATGGCGCGCCGCCGCCTCGCCGTCAATGTTGTCCAGGCCCGCACCCAGGCGCCCCACCACCCGCAAACGTGGTGCGGCCTCGAGCAGCGCGTCGTCGACCCGGAGCTGGTTGCGGACCACCAGGCCGGTGGCGTGCGGCAGCAGGCGCAGCAGGCGCGCCGGGTCGCGGGCCAGCCCAGGGTCGTAGACCACCCGGCACCCTGCCTGCTGGAGGATCTCCACCGCCGACCCGGGACAGAACTCGGCCACCACCACCGGTCCCGCCAGGGGTTCCGGCACCGGCACGCTGGCCACGGCTCTCACCCCTGGGGAAACCGGACGGAGCGCAGGTCGGGCCGCCCGAGCAGGGCGGCGCGCAGGGTGTCGCCGCGCAGGCCGTGGCGCAAGGCCTCCAGGGCCAGGACGTCCGCAGGCTGCACGTTGCCCAGGTTGACGCCGGGCCCGAAGCGCAGGATCAGGTCCTGTTGCTGGTGGACCTGCGGCGCCTCGAAGACCAGCACGTAGGGGTCGGGCAGCCCGCGCACCAGGGCCTCCAGTTCGTCTTCATCCACCCGGCCCTGCGCGTCGTAGATCACGATGCCCTTGCCCGACTCCCGTGCCTCCACGATGACCTTCTCCACCCCCGCCTCCAGGTCGTCCAGCACCTGCTGGTGCAGGCGCAGGGTGGAGACCCGATCGGCGGGATGCTTCTTGCCGACCTCGCTCACCACCCCCAGGCCCTCCGCCAGCAGGGCGCGGATCAAGTCGCGGCGCACCTTTGGGGCGATGTCCACCGTGCCGTCGGACACCTCCACGTGGGTGAAGCCCATCTCCCGCACGGCCTCGAGAAAGGCTCGGAAGCGTCCCTGCACCAGGGCCACCTCCAGGAACGTGCCGCCCGGGTAGACGGCGATGCCGGCCGCGCGGATCCGCTCCACCTTGGCCTTGAGCACCGCCGGGGGGTAGCAGGCGGGGGTGCCGAAGGCCAGCTTCCAGTAATCGATGCAGTGCCCGGCCACTTCGATGAGGTCCGCCGTGGCGCGGGGCCCCAGCCCCTTGTCGAGGATCATGGTCAAACCGCGCCGGCGGGGCTTGGGAGGGCGTCCCGCCAGGGGCGGCGAGACCACGCCGTTCCAGGGCGCAGGCAAGCTCATGGGTTTTCCTCCTCCGCCGCCCGGGCCGGTGTCCCGGACGGCCACGGCCTTTGCCACGCCCATCCTATGGCGGTGCCGGCCGCGCCGTGACGCCGCCCGGCCGTTAGAACGGGGCCGCCCCGCACACACTACTGCCGGCGGGCCCAGGGGCGGCCGGCCGGTGAACCGATGGACGTCAACCTGGGGGCACTGTTCAGCAACTTGTTCTGGTTCGTCCTGATCCTCTGGTCCCTGCTGCCCCTGCTGCGGCAACGGCGCATTGCCGACCGCCGCCTGCAGGTGATCCGCCAGCTGGAACGGGAGCGGGGCTCGCGGGTCATCACCCTGATCCACCGCCAGGAGTCCCTGAGCCTTCTCGGCATCCCCCTGACCCGGTACATCACCGTCGACGATTCGGAGCAGGTTCTGCGGGCCATCCGCTACACGCCGCCCAACATGCCCATCGACCTCATCGTCCACACGCCGGGCGGCCTGGTGCTGGCGGCCGAGCAGATCGCCGAGGCCATCCGGCGGCATCGGGGCCGGGTGACCGTGATGGTGCCCCACTACGCCATGAGCGGCGGCACCCTGATCGCCCTGGCGGCGGACGCCATCTGGATGGACGAGAACGCCGTGCTGGGTCCCGTGGACCCCCAGCTGGGCGGCTACCCCGCGGCCAGCATCCTGGCCGCCATCCGCCAGAAGGGGCCCGACAAGGTGGACGACAAGACCTTGATGCTGGGCGATCTGGCCGAAAAGGCCATCGCCCAGGTCCGCCAGACCGTCCAGCGGCTGCTTCAGGAGCGCCTGCCGGCCGAGGACGCGCGGCGCATCGCCGAAGCGCTGACGGAAGGCCGCTGGACCCACGACTTTCCCATCGGCTGCGACGAGCTGCGGGCGCTGGGGCTGGAGGTGCGCTGCGAGCTGCCGGACCTGGTCTACCGGTTGATGGAACTCTATCCCCAGCCCGACGGGCGGCGCCCTTCGGTCCAGTTCATCCCGGTGCCCTACGCCGAGCGGCCTACGCGGTAAGGATCGCCGGAGCCCGCAGCAGGGGTCCACCGCGGGAGGCGGCTGCGGGGGGCCGATTCCAGAGAGGGGAGGCGATGGTGTGAACAGCGAAGGACCGGAACACCGCCGCGGGCCGGAGCCGCACTCCGGGAGGGCAGGCCGTGCCGCCGGGCGGGGCAGGCAACCGGCCGCAGGGCCGGGTGCTCCGGCGGGCGAGTCCGGAGCCGGGAAGCCCGGCCGGCCGGCGGTGGCCTTCGACCGCGGCGCGGCGGCCGGTGACGGTGGAGGTCCGGAGGGCCGGGAAGCGCCGGCAGGACACGCCCCCGTCCAGTGGGATGCCCCCGGCAGGCCGGACGGTGGCGACCAGGGGGGCGGCCCCGCAAAAGACGGGCCGTCCGGGGGTGGCGGTGCCGCCGGCCCCGGGGGCACGGGGCGCGGGGGCACGCCACCGGGCGGTGGCGGCGGCGACTGGGGCGGTGGCGGCGGGCGCGGCCGAGGCTGGTGGGCGAGCCTGGGCGGGTGGAACGGGATCTGGGACAAGCTGCGCACGGACCGGCGCTGGCAGGTGGGCGCCGTGGCGGCGGGCCTGTTCCTCCTGATCCTGGCGACCCTGCCGGGGGAGCCCGGACCCCAGGGGCAGCCGCCGCTGCGCAAGCCGGCGGGGGTGGCACGTCCCGAGGTGCTGGGCTTCTTCGAGAACGGGTGGTCCCCCGTCTTCGGCGATTCCTTCCCTTCAGTGAAGAAGCGGCCCGATCTCATCGACAGCATCAGCCCCTTCTGGTACTCCATCCGGTCCGACGGGAGCCTCTGGCCCCAGGAGATCCGCCAGGAGGTCATCGATTTCGCCAGGTCGCAAGACATCTTGCTGATCCCGCTGTTCAACCTGCTGCAGAGCGGGGGCAACGAGGCCGGGTTCCTGGTCGACCCGGCGGCCCGCTCCCGGGCCGTGCAGGCCATCGTGCGCGAGGTCCGGGAGCGGGGCTACGACGGCGTCAACATCGACTTCGAGCTGCTGCCGCCCGACGCGGAGCCTCTGATGTCGGACTTCATCCGGGAGCTGGACGCGGCGCTGCCGGAGGACAAGCGGCTGGACATCGCCGCCTTCCCCAAGGTGGACGTGGATCCCTCGGTGCACGGGGGGCACAACTGGCAGGTGTTTGCCCGCCACGCGGACCAGGTGATCCTCATGGCCTACGACCGCCACTACCTGGGCAGCCAGCCGGGTCCCGTGTCGCCGGCCGGCTGGGTCGAGGCCAACATCAAGGAGATGCTCAACGCCGGGATCGCAGGGAACAAGATCCTGCTCGGCGTGGGGGCCTACGGGTACGACTGGCCGGCCGGGGCCGGGCCCGGCAACGAGGCCAGTTCCACCCCCGTGCCCCTCTGGCAGGTCAAGCAGATCATCGACCGCCACGGCGTGCGGCCGCAGTGGGACCGGGAGAGCCAGAACCCCCACTTCACCTATACCGGCGAGGGGGGCCAGGCGCGCGAGATCTGGTACCTGGACGAGCGGGTGCTGGAGCAGCGTATCGATCTCGTCCGGAAGTACAGTCTGGGCGGCATCGCCATCTGGCGGTTGGGGTACGAGGACGACGCCTTCTGGAACGTGATCGAGCGGGCGTACGGCCCGCGCCGCTAGCGCCGAGGAGAGAAGTGCCGCCAGGAGGGCACCGTCGCTTCCGGCCCTCCAGGCCCTGCCGTACCCGCGCCCTCCGGCGCCGCAGGACCCGGCCTCCCGCCCGGCAGCACCCCAGGACGGCAGGACACCCCCGGCCCTTTCCGAAAGTAGGTATGGAACGGGCACGCCGGCGGGCCTTCGGGCCCGCCCGGCGTGTTGCGATGCCCACGGGGGTGGCGCCGTTGGACTTCGAGCTGTCGGAGCAGCAGCGGCTGGTGCGGGAGATGGTCCGCGACTACGCGGCGCGGCGCATCGCGCCGGGGGCGGCGGAGCGCGACCGGACGGGGACCTTTCCGGCGGAGCAGTTCCGGGAGCTGGGCGAGCTGGGGATCCTGGGCCTGCCCTTTCCCGAAGAGGTGGGCGGCTCCGGCGGTGACACCCTCTCCTTTGCCATCGCCGTCGAGGAGATCGCCCGGGCCTGTGCTTCCACGGCCCTGACGGTGGCGGCCCACGTCTCCCTGGGCTGCACGCCCCTCTACCTGTTCGGCAGCGAGGAGCTGAAGGCCCGCTGGCTGGCGCCGGCGCTGCGCGGCGAGAAGATCGCGGCCTTCGGGCTCACCGAACCGGAGGCCGGCTCCAACACGGCGGCCATCCGCACCCGGGCGCGGCAGGAAGGCGACCGGTGGGTCATCGAGGGCACCAAGATCTTCATCACCAACGGCAGCCATGCCGATTTCGTGGTGGTGGCGGCCGTCACCGACCCCGAGGCCGGGCGCGACGGCATCAGCAACATCCTGGTGCCGCGGGAGGCGCCGGGCTGGCGGGCGGTGCGCCGGTACGAGAAGCTGGGCCTGCACGCGTCCGACACGGCGGAGCTGGTCTTCGACGGTTGCCGCGTTCCCCTGGACCACTTGGTAGGGGAGCGGGGCAAGGGGCACCAGCAGTTCCTGCAAACCCTGGACGGCGGCCGCATCGGCATCGGCGCCCTGTCGGTGGGCATCGCCCAGGCCTGCCTGGACGCCGCCCTGGAGTACGCCCGCCATCGCCGCCAGTTCGGCCGGCCCATCAGCAAGTTCCAGGCCATCCAGTTCAAGCTGGCGGACATGGCGACCCAGCTGGAAGCCGCCCGCTGGCTGGTCTACCGCGCCGCCTGGCTGCGGGACCGGGGCCGGCCCTACCGGCGGGAGGCCGCCATGGCCAAGCTGTTCGCGTCCGAACTGGCGGTGCGGGCCGCCCTGGAGGCCATTCAGATCCACGGCGGTGCCGGCTACACCCGGGACTTTCCCGTGGAACGCTACCTGAGGGATGCGAAGCTGATGGAGATCGGCGAGGGCACATCCGAGATCCAGCGCCTGGTCATCGCCCGGGAGCTGGGCTGCTAGGGCACCGGTAGGGAAGGGGCCCTGGCCGGGGCCTCCTGCCGGCAGGCGCGCCCTGTCCAGGAACTGCCGGGGAAGGGGAGGAACGGGATGGACTGGCCGGCGCAGGTGACCGTGCGGGAGGTGGGGCCCCGGGACGGCCTGCAGGCCGAGGCCCGGATCCTGTCCACGGAGGAAAAGGTCCGGCTGATCGATGCCCTGACGGAGGCCGGCTTCGGCCGCATCGAGGTGACGTCCTTCGTCCACCCGGGGGCCGTCCCCCAGCTGGCCGACGCCGAGGCGGTGCTGGCCCGCATCCGGCGCCGTCCCGGGGTGATCTACAGCGCCCTGGTGCCCAACCGGCGCGGTGCCGAGCGCGCCCTGGCCTGCGGCGTGGACGAGATCAGCCTCTTCGTCTCGGCCAGCGAGACCCACAACCGGCACAACGTCCGCCGTTCCATCGCCGAGTCCCTGGCCGGCTTCGTCCCGGTGGCGGAGCTGGCTGCGGCGGCGGGGGTGCGCCTCTCGGGCTATGTGGTGACAGCCTTTGGCTGCCCCTACGAGGGGGATGTGCCGGAAGAGCAGGTGGAGCGCATCGTGGGGGCGTACCGGGACCTGGGGGTGGCGGCCGTCTATCTGGGGGACACCACGGGGATGGCCAACCCGGCCCAGGTCGACCGCCTTTGCCGCCTGTTGAAGCAGCGCTTCCCCGATCTGGAGCTGGGGCTTCACTTCCACAACACCCGCGGTGCGGCGCTGGCCAATGTGGTGGCCGGGCTGCAGGCCGGCATCACCGTGTATGATGGGGCCGTCGGGGGCCTGGGCGGCTGCCCCTATGCGCCGGGGGCCACGGGCAACGTGGCCACCGAAGACCTGGTGCACATGCTGCACGAGATGGGGATCGCCACGGGGGTCGACCTGGATCGCCTGCTGGCGGCGGCCCGGCTGGCCCAGGAGCTGATGGGCCGGGAGCTGCCGGGATTCGTCCTCAAGGCCGGCAAGCGGAGCGATCTGGTGCGGTCGGTCCAGGCCCGCCAGGCGGCCCGGGAGGCGGAGGGGTAGCAGGGCGGCGCCGGCCGCCGAGGCCTGGCGCGGCGCTCCCCAGGGCTCCTGCGCGCCCTGGAACATCGCCGCGGGCAGAAGGAGGCGAAAGGGTTCCCATGGGGTTGGCTGAATCCCGGCGCGCCCGCCGGGGGCGGCTGTGGAGGGCCGCGGCCGGGGTGGTGATGCTGACGGCGAGCGTGGCGACGGTGCTGGGAGCTGGGACGGGCTTCCCCGTAGCCTGGGCCCAGGCCGGTGCACCTCAAGGCAGCCCGCCTGCGACCGGTGCAGGCGGCGAGGGCGGTCTCGAGATCCAGGCCCGTTCCGCCCTGCTGGTGGACGCGACCACCGGCCAGGAACTTTTTGCCCAGAAGGCGGACGAGCCCATCCCGCCGGCCAGCCTGGCCAAGATCATGACCCTGGATCTGGTGTTCCACGCCCTGGAACAGGGGCAGATCACGCTGGACCAGGAAGTGCCCGTCAGCGAGGCCGCCTGGCGGCTTTCGGTACAGGCCGGCCTGGGCGGGCCGTCGGCCATGTTCCTGGAGGTGGGGGAGCGGGTCCGCATCGAGGACCTGATCCGGGGCGTGGCCATCGCCTCGGGCAACGATGCCAGCACGGTGCTGGCGGAGGCGGTGGCGGGCAGCGAGGAGGCCTTCGTCCAGCGGATGAACCAGCACGCCGCCGAGCTCGGCATGAAGGACTCGGTGTTCAGCAACAGCCACGGCCTGCCGGGGGGCGAGCAGCACGTGACCGCGCGGGACATGGCGCGGCTGGCCCTGCATGTCCTCAAGGAGCATCCCGGCATCCTCAAGTACACCAGCATGAAGTATTTCGAGTGGAAGGACTTCGCTGCCCAGCCCAACTACAACCGGCTGCTCTTCCGCGACCCGCGGGTGGATGGCCTCAAGACCGGCCACCTGTCGGAGGCGGGGTATCACCTGGTGGCGACGGCCCGGGAGGGTGACCGGCGCCTGGTGTCGGTGGTCATGGGGGCGGCCAGCGACGCCTTGCGGGTCGGCGAGAGCCAGCGGCTCCTGGACTACGGGTTCCAGCAGTTCACCAACACCCGGGTGGCCTTTGGCGAGAACGGGCGGCAGGTGGTTCCGGTCTTCAAGGGCGCCCAGCCCCAGGTGACGGTGCAGCCGGCGGAGGACCCGGTGGTGACCGTGCCCAAGACGGCCGCCGGGGAGGTGCGCAGCCGGGTGGAGTTGAAGGAGCCCCTGGTGGCGCCTCTGGAGCGAGGGCAGCGGGTGGGGACCCTGACCATCGAGGATGCAGGGGGCCGGGTGCTGCGCCAGCTGCCCCTGGTGACGGCCGACGCCGTGCCCCGGGGCGGGTTCTTCCGGGTCTTGTGGGACAGCGTGCGCCTGCTCTTCCGCAACCTGTTCGGCTGAGAGCGGCGGTCCGGGCGGGGGCCGGGGCGAAGGGGCGCAGGCGGAAAGCGGAACCAGGGAGACGGTGAAGGCGGAGGGATGGTCGTGACGGTCACCGTGGCCCAGGTGGGCCGGTTCGAGGGCCAGGAGGTGGAACTGGCCGGCTGGGTGTACAACCGCCGGTCCAGCGGGCGTATCGCCTTTCTGTTGCTGCGCGACGGCACGGGCGTCATCCAGTGCGTGATCACCCGCGACAGGGCGGGAGAGCAGGGGCTGGAGACCTTCGCGTCCCTGACCCAGGAGTCGTCCTGCCGCGTGTGGGGCGTGGTGCGGGCTGACCGCCGGGCGCCGGGAGGGTACGAGCTGGACGTCACCCGCCTGGAGCCGGTGCACGTGGCGGAAGACTATCCCATCAAGCTCAAGGAACACGGCGTCGACTTCCTCATGGACCACCGCCACCTGTGGATCCGCACGCCGCGGCAGAATGCCGTCCTGCGGGTGCGGGCGGCGGTGATGCAGGCCGCGGCCGAAGTGCTGGCCGAGGAGGGGTTCGTCCGGGTCGATGCGCCCATCCTGACCCCCTCGGCGCCCGAGGGGACCACCAACCTGTTCGAAACCGACTACTTCGGCGAGAAGGCGTACCTCTCCCAGAGCGGCCAGCTCTACATGGAGGCGGCCTGCATGGCGCTGGGCAAGGTCTACTGCCTGGGCCCCACCTTCCGGGCCGAGCAGTCCAAGACGCGCCGGCACCTGCTGGAGTTCTGGATGCTGGAGCCCGAGGCCGCCTTCTTTACCCACGAAGACAACGTGGCGCTGCAGGAGCGGCTGGTGCGGGGGATCGTGCTGCGCGTGCTGGACCAGTGCGCGCGGGAACTGGAAACCCTGGGCCGTGACCCCGAGACCCTGCGCCGGGAGGTCGAAGCGCCTTTCGTCCGGATCAGCTACGACGACGCCCTGCGCATCCTGGACCGGCAGGGCCTGGGCCTGCCCTGGGGAGAGGACTTCGGCGCTCCCCATGAGACGGCGCTGAGCGAGCACTTCGGGCGGCCCGTATTCGTCGAACGGTTTCCCGCCCAGGTGAAGGCCTTCTACATGGAGCCCGATCCGGAGCGGCCGGAGGTGGCCCTCTGCGCCGACCTGCTGGCTCCGGAAGGCTACGGGGAGATCATCGGCGGCAGCCAGCGCATCAGCGACCTGGACCTGCTGCTGCGCCGCATCGACGAGCACGGCTTGAGCCGCCAGGCTCTGGCCTGGTACATCGACCTGCGCCGCTACGGCTCGGTTCCCCACTCCGGGTTTGGCCTGGGCATCGAGCGGACGGTGGCCTGGATCTGCGGCCTGGAGCACGTCCGGGAGGCCATTCCTTTCCCGCGCCTGCTCAACCGGCTCTATCCTTGACGGGATGGGGCCTTGAGGGGTCCGGGGGTCCGGGTGGCCCATGGGGCGGGGCGGCGGGCCCCGCCGCCGCCCCGCCCCGAGGCCCGCCGCGGCGGTGGAAGCGAGGAAGCGCTGGACGCCCGGGAGCCGGCGGGCCGCGCGTTGGGCGAGGCGGGCTCCATCGCGTCCCCGGCCGAATCCGGCCGGCGGCGGGGGGCGTGCGGGCGCGAGTTGACGGCGTTGCCAGCGTCGGACAGCGGGCGGCAGGGCACGGGGGTGAGGGAGTGACCCTGGAGGAGATCGGGCGGCAGCTGCGGGAGGCCCGGGAGCGCAAGGGGTTGACCCTGCACGATGTGCAGGTGGCCACCAAGATCCGGCGGAAGTACCTGGAGGCGCTGGAACGGGGGGACGATGCGGAGTTGCCCCCGGAGGTGTACACCCGCGGATTCATCCGGGCCTACGCCAGCCTGGTCGACCTGGACGGGATGGAATTGGCCCGGGCCTACAGCCGCTGGAAGCAGGCCCGGGGCACGGCCGGCGGCCAGGAAGGGGAGGCGGGTGGGCCGGCGCCTGCCTGGATGGCCGGAAGCCCGGGTGAAGGGGCCCAAGCCCCGGACCGCCCGGCGGATCCCGCCGAGGAACCCGGCGATCCCTCCGGCCGCATCCAGGAACGGGGCGAGGAAGGGCGGCGGTCCCCCGGGGCAGTGGACACCGGCGGCCGGCGGCGGCCTCCATTGCCTCCCGCCGCGCCCTCCCGGCGGCCTGTTGCCGATCCGCCCGAGGCCTGGGCCCCACCCCCGCTGGTGACGCCCGGGCCCCGGCGGAAGGCGGCGGCCGGGG
>NZ_JH976536.1:0-221571 GCF_000183545.2 Thermaerobacter subterraneus DSM 13965 | reverse complement strand
GCCGGGCCCCAGACCCCCGTGGAACCGCCGGCGTCCCAGCCGCCCACGCCCCAGGTCATGGTGCGGCGGGACGGGAACGACGTCTACTTCGCGATCCGCCTGGCGGAGCCGGGCGGCGGGGCCCCGCCGCCCGGGGGGGCCGGGTCCCCCGGCGCCGGACCGGCGGGGGAGAGGCCGCAGGTCACCCTGACGGCCCTGGACCGGGTCTGGGTGCGGGTGCGGGATGCCGGTGGCCAGGTGGTCTTCGAGCAGCTGATGCAGGCCGGGCAGCGCCACGCGGTGCCGCTGGGTGAGGGCCTGGTCATCCGGGTGGGGTATCCCCGGGGGCTGGCGCTGCACCTGGGCGACACGGAGCTGGACGTTCCCGACGAGCAGTCGCCGCTGAACCTGCACCTGGAGCCGGCCCCGTAAGAGCACCTGGCGGGGCAGGCCAACCACGGGCGGGTGCCCGCGGGGCGGTGGAACCACCGCCCCGGGCCAGGACGACGGGCGCGGGCGGGCGGCGACCGGTCTAGCCGGCTGCGGCTTGCCATACCCATGGGGCGGGAGCAACCCCCTGGGGAGGCAGGCACCGTGAGGCACGCCGGTGTTTCGTCGCCGCCCGGCTCGGACATCCCGGGCCCGATCCCTTCCGCACCTGTGGAGGCGGCCGGTGGGGCGCGCCGGCCGGCGATCCGGACCCCGCAGGGGCTGCGCCGCCGCCGGCCCGCGGCCGGGCTCCGGCGGCCGGATGCCGGCCGGCCGGTGGTGCTGTGGCGGGGGCTGCGGGCGCTTCGGGTCCTCCTTACCCTGCTTACCCTGCTGCTGGTGGGAACCGTGTCCGCGCTGCCCGCGCCGGCGCGGGCCTCCGACCTGTGGCCGGGCCGGCCGGCCGTGGCTCCCGTGGAGCCCGAGCCGGCCCTGGGTGCCGTGGCTCCCGTGGAGCCCGAACCGGCCCTGGGCACCGTGGCGGGCGGGCCCGGGACGGCGATCGGGCCCGCCACCGTGCCGGCCGCGGGCGGGAGCGGGAGCCGGTCCCCCCGGCGGGCGGCGGTCGCGGACGCGCTGCAGGGGTCGCCCTCCCCGGTGCCGGAGGGCGTGGCACCCCTGTGGCGCGGCGTGGTGGCGCCACCGCCGTCCATCGACGCGGCGGCTGCCGTGCTGATGGATCAAGCCAGCGGCCAGGTCCTCTTCGCCCGCAACCCCCACCAGCGCCGGGCACCGGCCAGCACCACCAAGATCCTCACCGCCATCGTGGCCCTGGAGTTCGGCAACCTGGACGACGTGGTCACGGTCAGCGAGCACGCCGCCGCCACTGAAGGGTCGACCATGGACCTTGTGGCCGGCGAGCGGTACAGCCTGCGGGAACTCCTGTGGGGCTTGATGCTGGAGTCCGGTAACGACGCCGCGGTGGCCATTGCGGAGCACATCGCGGGCAGCGAGGCGGCCTTCGCCCGCCTGATGAACGAGACGGCCCTGCGCCTGGGCCTGCGGGACACCCACTTCACGAACCCCCACGGCCTTCACGACCCGGCCCACTTCACCTCCGCCTACGACCTGGCCGTGATGACGCGCTACGCCCTGGCCAACGACTACTTCGCCCGCCTGGTCTGCCAGCCCGAGAAGGTCCTCTGCCGCGGCGACGGTGACTGGGTCCGCATCCTCTCGTCGACCAACCGGCTGCTCTGGTATCACGAGTGGATCCGCGGGGTGAAGACCGGGACGACCGGCGCGGCCGGACCGTGCCTGGTCAGCTCGGGAGAGCTTGAGGGGCGCCGCCTGATCGCCGTCGTGCTGGATTCGGGGGATCGCTGGGCGGACAGCCGGGCCCTGCTTGAGTGGGGTTTTGACCAGTTCGCACCGGCCCAGGGCGGCCGCGCCGGCGACGGGGTGGGGCAGGTGGCCGTGGCGCGCGGGCGCCAGCCGGCGGTGGAAGCCCGCCTGGCGGGCGATCTGACGGCCCTGGTGCCGCCGGGCCTTGTGCCCCGGGTCCGGCGGGTCCTTGAGCTGGCCCGGCAGGTGGAAGCGCCCGTGGCGGCCGGGCAACGCCTGGGCACCGCGTCCCTGGTGCTCGACGGGTGGCCCCTGGCCCGTACCGCGGTGGTGGCGGCGGCCGGCGTGGATCCTGCACCGTGGTGGCGCCGCTGGTGGCCCTGGTAAGGCGGCGCCCGGGCCTGGAACGGAACCGCGGCCCGGGGCCGGAACGGAACCACGGTACGAGGGGGGACGCGGGGTGTTCATCACCCTGGGCCGTTCAGGCCGCACGTGGCTCCTTTTCCTCGCGGGTCTGGCGACGGTCCTGGGACTGGCGCGGCTTACCCTGCCCTGGGAACGGCCACCCCTTGACGGCATGGACGCGGGTCCGGGCCGGCCCGTGGCGGCACCCGCCGGCGGGGAGAGGGCGGCCGTCACCCGGGGTCCGGAGGAGGGACGGCAGGTGGCCCTCACCTTCGACGTGCTGGAGGGCGAGAGGGTGGTCCTGCAGGTGCTGGACACCCTGGCCTGGCGGCGCACCCCGGCGACCTTCTTCGTCACCGGGCTGTGGGCGCAGGGGCATCCCGACCTGGTGCGGCAGATGGTGGCGGCGGGTCACGAGGTGGCGCTGCGCGAGCCGCTCCGGCCCGGGGCGGCTCTGGAGGGCGGGCCGCCCGGTCCCGGCCCCGGCCGGAGGAGCGGCCGCCCGGGAGCGGGCGGCGCCGATCCGGGGCTGCAGGAAGAAGCGGCCCGGCTGGCCCGGCTCGCCGGGCAGCCCGTCCGCTACGTGCGACCGGCCCAGGTGGGGCTGCTGGAACCGGCCGGTGCCCCCGGCCCGGCCGGCGGGCCCGCCGGCCGGGCCCCGCAGGGGGTGCGGCCGGTGCTCTGGAGTCTTGACCTGCAGGACTGGATGAACCCCGGCACCGACTACATCGCCTACCGGGCCGGGCAGGCCCGCCCCGGCGACATCCTGCTGCTTCAGGCCAGCGACTTTGCCCGCCAGACGCCACGGGCGCTGCCCCGGGTCCTGGACCAGCTGGCCCAGCGGGGCCTCCGGCCGGTGACCCTGAGCACACTGCTGGGGAAGGCCGGCCCGGCGGCGCCCTGAAAACCGGCCACAAGCGGGCCGCTCAGAGGGCCCGCGCCTGGTCCTGACCGCCGCCGGCCAGCTGCTGCCGCAGCCGCTCCAGCCGGTGACCCAGGGGGCCCGCGGGCAGGCCGGGGCGGGACGAGCCGGCTTGTCCCCGCCACAAGCGTTGCCGCCGTTGCCAGAGCCGCTCCGCCTGGGCCAGGTACCGGGCCGCCTGGGGGAGGTCCCGCAACCGCAGCCAGAGCTCCGCCAGGTCGACCCAGGGGTCCAGCGGAGCCAGCGGGTGTTGCGGGTCGCAGAGGGCGGCCAGCAGGGCCGCGGCCTCGGCCAGGCGGCGCTGGCGCCGGTAGAGGGGTACCAGCCGCCGCGCGACGGCCGTCACGGCCGCCCGGCCGGGGGCCAGGGCCAGGGCACGTTCGTACCAGGTCGTGGCCGTGGACGCATCGATCCGCTCCCACTCCCGGCCTCCGGCCAGGGCCTCGTCCCACCGCTCCAGCGTGGCGGCTCCCACCGCGAGCCAGGCGCCGATCCAGGCGGCTAGACCCACCAGGGACAGCAGGTCCAGCCGGTTGTGCTGGAGGACGGGGGTGAGCAGGTCCACGGGGCCGCCGCCCCGCAAGAACTGGCCGTACCGCCCCGGAATCTCGGCCCCCGGGATGTCGCCCGTGCGGAGGAAGCCCAGCAGGCGGTGCTCCAGGGCCCGCAGGTTGACCCGGGATCCCGGGCCGGCCCACAGGCGGCGAGCGGGGTAGAGCAGGTCGAAGTGGGCCTTGAGGGGCGGAGCCGGGCGGCGGTGCCATTGCCACCGGGTCTCCAGCATGGGCCAGTCGAAACCCCGGCCGTTGAAGGTGACCAGCCAGGGCCGTTCCTCCACCCGGCGGGCCAGGGCAGCCAGCCATGCCGCTTCCGTCTCCGGCTCCAGGTCAGGGACCAGGTACTGCTCGAGGTAGAGAGCGTAACCGGCCGCGGCCGGGGTGCCGCCGGCGGGCACCGGGTCTGGGCGGCGGGGGGCCGCGGCGGCTGCCCCGGCCCGTCCTTCGGTGCCGGCCCGGTACGCCGCCGGCGAAGGTTCGCCGCCGTCCGCGGCGGCCGGGGCCGGACCAAACCAGGCCAGCCCGGCCAGGAAGGGCCTGTGGCCGGCGGCCACGGCAAGGCCCGTGGTCTCCAGGTCCAGGAACAGCAGCTGGCCGGGACCGGGAGGGGCGGCCTGGCGCCGCCCGGCGGGGCCCGCCACGGCGGCCAGCACCTCCAGGGACCGGCCAAGGTCCGCAAACCATGCCGCGGGATGACCGTGGCCGTGGCGGTGGTGGGCCGGGTACACCACCTGCCAGCGCCAGACCGTACCGTGCCCGCCCTCAATGGCCTGCAGGCCGGCCGCTTCGGGAGCGGGGCCGCCGGATCCAGGCGGAGGATCCGGCGCCTCCCGCCAGCTTGTCCTGCCGCCGTCCAGGTCCCTGGTGCGGCCGCCGGCCGGCGCCGCCGGACGGCCACCGGCGCCGGGATCGGCTGGCCCACTCCCGGCGGGGCGGCCGGCTTGCTGCGGGTCGCCCGTGCCGCCGGTCCCGGCCGGGCCGGCGGCACCGCCCCCTTCGGCAGCCCGCCGCCCGCCGGCCGCGCCGCCTGCCGGCCCTTCCTCCGCGTCCGCTCCCTCTCCCGCGTCCGCGGGCGCAGCCTGGGGCTGGGCCTTCAGCACCAGCCGGCCCGCGGCCCGCAGGGCCCGCAACTGCTCCAGCCGGCTCACGGCCGCACCGCCTCCCCGGCCAGGCGGGCCAGCAGCCGGCGGGCCGCGGCTTTGGCGCCCGGCCCGCTCTCGGTCTCCGGCCCCACGCAGGCGGGGCAGCCTCCCTGGCAGGGGCAGGCGTCCACGGCCTCCAGGGCCGCTTGCCAGAGCAGGGGCAGGATGTCATACGCCTTGTCGGCCAGGCCGACCCCGCCGGGATAGCTGTCGTAGAGGAACAGGGTGGGCCGGCCGGTGAAGGGCGAGCGCAGCTGGGCCACGGTGCCCAGGTCGCGCCGGTCGCAGAGCAGGTAAAGGGGCGCCAGGTGACCCAGCAGGTGGGCGATGCCCTGCAGGCCGGCCTGCAGGGCGGCCGGATCCAGGCCGGCCGGTTCGTCCTCCAGGGCCAGCCAGCAGGCGGTGGTGTGCATCTCCAGCTCCGGCAGGTGGATCCGGCCCCAGCCCACGTTCTCGTGGGTGAAGAGCTTGATCTTCTTGAACAGGGTGGCCCGGGCGATGACGGCCACCTCCCCCCGGGCGGCGGTCCCGCCGGGAGCCGGGCGGCTGGCGAAGGTGTCCAGCACCTTGAGGTCGACGGCCAGGTGGGCATCGGTGTAGTAGTCGACCTGGACGGGCCGGACGTAGGCCTTGTTTTCGGCGAAGTCCAGGCGCTCCACCTGGTACTGCTGCCCCTCGTGGATGTAGATGGCCTGCTCGTGGACCAGCAGCGGCGCCGAGAAGCGGTCGACCTCCCCGATGACCCGGGCTCCCCGGCTGGTGTCGATGATCACCACGTTTTCCTCCGCCGCCGAGCGCAGGCTGATCTCGTGGGCGGGGAAGGTGTCGCTGATCCAGTGCCAGCGGTCGCCCGCCCGGTGGACCAGGCCCTGCTCTTCCAGGAAGGTCAGGACGTCGTCCACGGGCTGGTCGCCGAAGCGTTCGCCCGCCCGGAAGGGCAGCTCGAAGGCCGCGCACTGGATGTGGCTGACCAGGATGTAGAGGTTGTCGGGATGGATGAACGCCGCCTCCACGGGCCGGTCCAGCAAAAAGCGCGGGTGGCGGGCGATGTACTGGTCCAGGGGGCTGGAGGAGGCCACCAGCACCGCCACCGCCCCGCCGTGCCGCCGGCCGGCGCGCCCCGCCTGCTGCCAGAAGCTGGCCACGCTGCCGGGGTAGCCCGCCAGGACCGCCGCCTGCAGGGACCCGATGTCGATACCCAGCTCCAGGGCGCTGGTGGCCACCACCCCCAGCACCTCCCCCGAGCGCAGCCCCCGCTCGATCTCCCGCCGCTGGTTGGGCAGATAGCCGCCGCGGTAGCCCCGCACCCGGTGGCCCTGCTCGCCCATGGCCCGGCGCAGGTAGGTGAGCAGCACCTCCACCGACAGCCGGCTGCGGGTGAAGACGATGGTGGCGATGCCGTTCTTCAGAAACCGCTCGGCCCAGCGGCGCGCCTCCTGCAGCACGCTGCGCCGGATGCCCAGCTGGGCGTTGACCACCGGCGGGTTGTACACGATCACGTGCCGCTCCCCGCGGGGGGCGCCGCTTTCGCCGATCACCCGCACGGGCCGCCCCAAGAGCCGGGTGGCGTGGTCGCCGGGGTTCCCGATGGTGGCCGAGCAGGCGATGATCCGCGGCCGGGATCCGTAGAAGGCGCAGACGCGGAAGAGCCGGCGCAGGACGTTGGCCACGTGGCTGCCGAACACGCCGCGGTAATGGTGGAGCTCGTCCACCACCACGTACTCCAGGTTCTCAAAGAGGTTGACCCAGCGTGTATGGTAAGGAAGGATGCCCGCGTGCAGCATGTCCGGGTTGGTGATCACCACCTGCCCCGCAGCCCGGATGGCGCGCCGCGCCGCTTCGGGCGTGTCGCCGTCGTAGGTGTAGGCCTTGAGGTCGAGGCCCAGCTGGTCGATGGCCTCCTGCAGGGCCGCATACTGGTCCTGGGCCAGGGCCTTGGTGGGGAACAGGAACAGCGCCCGGGCCGACGGCCGTTCCAGCATGCGCTGGAGCACGGGCAGGGTGTAGCACAGGGTCTTGCCGGAGGCGGTGGGCGTCACCACGACCACGTCCTCGCCGGCCAGGCTGGCGGCGACGGCTTCTGCCTGGTGGCTGTAGAGCTGCGCGATCCCACGCCGGTCCAGCCAGTCCACCAGCCGCGGGTCCAGGGCCTCCGGCGGCGGTACGAAGCGGCCCGGGCAGGCCGGTTCCACCTCCCAGGCCTGGATCCCCGCGACCCAGGCGGGGTCGGTGCGCAGCTGGTCCAGCACCTGGCTCAGGTTCAAGGGCACGGAGGCCACCTCCAGCGAATATCCGTTCGCTGCCGGGAGCGCCTTCCCTGCCGCCGTGGCGCCCAGGGCACCCCGCAGCCGGCCCCCGGGGCCGGTCACGGCCGGCGGGCAGGCTTCCCCCCGCCCCCGGCGAAGAAGGGGAAGGCGGCCCCCCAAGACCGGCGGGGGCGACCAATGTTGACGAGGGGAAGGGACCGGCCGGTGCAGATTCAGCCCCTGGAACAGCTGGAATGGGTATATCCCGATTTCTTCGTTCATTATCAGCGGGATTTCGAGCGGGTTCGTCCCTTCTTTCACTACAACCCCCAGGACGAGTCGGCCTTCGCCCGCCGGGCCCAGGTCCTGGAGCGGCTTCCCCACCGGCCGCCTCGGGAGGCGGTGGCCCAGGCGCTGGCGGCCTACAACGCGGCCCTGGATGCGGAAGAACCGGCCCTCGAGGCCGCCCGCCGGCTGGCCGATCCGCGGGCCCTGGTGGTGGTGGGGGGCCAGCAGCCGGGCCTGGCCACGGGGCCGCTTTACACGGTGTACAAGGCGCTGGGCATCATCCGGTGGGCGCAACGGCTGGCCGGCGCCCTCAACCGGCCGGTGGTCCCCGTGTTCTGGCTGGCCACCGAGGACCACGACCTGGCCGAGTGCAACCAGCTCCACCTGCTGGACGACCGCGGCCGGCTTCACCGGCTGGCGCTGCCCTTTCCGGCCGCCCGCGCCGGCGGCCAGCCGCCGGTAGGCACCCTGCCGCTGGTGCCGGCCGCCCGCGCCCTGATCGCGGAGATGGCACGCCTGGCGGGCGTTCCCGCGGGCCACCCGGTGGTCGAAGTGCTGGAAGACGCGCGCCAGCGCTCGCAGAACCTGGGCCAGTGGGTGGGCCGCCTGCTGGCGCGCCTGTTCTCCCGGGACGGGCTGGTGATCCTGGATCCTATGGATTCGGTCCTGCGGCGCCTGAGCCGGCCCCTGTTCCAGCGCGCGGTGGTGCGGCGGGAGGCGATCCACCGGGAGCTGGCGGCGGCAGCCCAGCGGCTCCAGCGGCGGGGCTACCGGCCCGGTCTGGACGTGGATCCCGCCCATACCAACCTGTTCTACTTCGATGGGCGGCGCCGGGCCGCCCTGCTCTGGCAGGACGGCCGCTTCGCCGACCGGCACGGCCGGCTGGCCTTCAGCCCGGCGGACCTGGCGCGGGAACTGGAGCGCCGGCCCGAGGCCTTCAGCCCCAACGTGGTGCTGCGTCCCCTGGTGCAGGACTGGCTCCTGCCGGTGGTGGGCTTCGTGGTCGGACCCGGCGAGGCGCTCTACCTGGCCCAGCTGGGCGATGTCTACCCCCTGTTCGGCCTGGAGATGCCGGTGGTGCTGCCCCGGCCCGGCTTCACGCTGGTCGAACCGGCGGCGGTGGAACGGCTGGGACGGTACCGGGCCACCGTGGGCGAGGTGCTGGCCGATCCGGCGGGCCTGCGCCGGCGGGTGCTGCAGGAGCTGGATCCGGTGGGCATCGACGACCGGTTCGCCTCCCTCAGGCAACAATTCAAGGACCTCTACGCCGCCCTGCTGGACGATCTGGAGCGGGTGCGGCCCGAGCTGCGCTCCCTGGGCCAAGACAACCTGGGCCGGATCCTGATGCAGGTCGACTACCTGCACCGCAAGACCTGGCAACATCACCGGCGGCGCCAGCGGGAGGCGGGCCGCGACCTGGACTGGCTGGAGGGCAGCCTGCGCCCTGCCGGCCAGCCCCAGGAGAGGGTGCACAACGTCTTCCCCTATCTGATGCGCTACGGCGAGCGCTGGCTGCGATCCCTCCTGCGGGCGCCCTGGCCGGGAGGGCACCAGCTGGTGTTCCTCGATCCCCCCGGGGACGAACCCGGCATCCTGCCGGCGATCGCCGCGCCAGCCCACGCTCCGGGCCTGCCGCCGGAACGGGCAACGGGCGCAGGCCGTCACGCCGGCCCGCCGGACGCAGGCGGCGGCGACGCCTCCGGCGCGGGTGGCAGCGGCGCCTCCGGCGCCGGTCGTACCGCCAGCCCGGTGCCAGCCGCCCCCGGGCATGGGTGGCGGAAGGCAGCCCTGCCGCCGGCCGGGAGCCGGGTGCAGCGCCGGCACCGGGACCGGCAGGGGGCTCCGGGCGGTGACAGGGCGCGGGGCGGCGGTGCCGGGCCCGGGCGGCACGCCCACCTGGCCGGCCACGGCGGCGGATCCGCCCGCCTTCCGCTCGGTGACCCGGGAGGCCGAGGTGGAGCTGGAGATCCGGCGCTCCCGGTTCATCGCCCGGGTGGCCCCGGTGGCGGGCCGGGAAGGGGCCGAGGCCTGGCTGGAAGAGGTTCGGGCCCGTCACCCCCGGGCAACCCACAACGTGCCCGCGTTCATCGCGGGGTTCCGGGGCGAGTGGCGGTGGTGCAGCGACGCCGGTGAGCCTTCCGGCACCGCCGGCCGTCCCGTGCTGGATGTCCTGGAGCGGGCGGGCCTGGTCCAGGTGGCCGTGCTCGTCACCCGCTACTTCGGCGGGGTGAAGCTGGGGGCTGCAGGGCTGGTGCGGGCCTATGCCGGTGCCTGCGCCGCCGCCGTCCAGGCGGCCGGGCCCGTCACCTACCGGCGGGGCCGGCGCGGGCGGTTGGAATTGCCTTATGCGGCCTACGGCCCGGTCCGGGCCTGGCTGGAGGAACAGGCCATCGCCATCCTCGACGAGTCCTTCGGCACCGGCGTCTCCCTGGACTTGTGGGTGCCGGAGGATCTGGAGGCCCAGGTTCCCGCCCAGGCGCGGGAACGGTCTGCCGGACAGGCCTCCTGGCAGCCCGGGCCGTGGGAGTACCGTGCGGTCGAACCCGCGTAGGGCGGCCCCGCGGGGGGCAGGGTGTTGCCGGTCCGGGACCGCCGCAGGTGCCCCTAGGGGGAGGTCGCCTACCGTCCCCGCCGGGCGTCCGCTGCGGCACCCGCCGGGCACGGGCCCGAGCACCCCCGCGACACCCGCCGCCCCAGGCATGCCCTCTGCCGATGTCGGACCCAGGAGCCCGCACCCGATGCCCCCGACGCCACGCAGCCCGTCGCCCTGCATGGCGGCAGGGTGGCAGGCGGTCCCGGTGATGCCGGAGTTTGTGCCGGCCGCCGCGGCGCCGGCCACCGGGCCAGGCGCCCCACAGGTGGTATAATGGAACCTGCCTGTTGACGGTTTGTTGACCTCTCTTCGTGCCTTTTACGCTGCTTGACCGCGATCCAGCGCCGCTTCTCGTACCCGGTGCGGCGGCCTTCGCCGCTTCTGAATCGATGCACCCCGGTGGGAACGGGGTGTTCCCCGGTTCGTTGATCACGGCATCGCCCGGAGCGGCTGCTGGGGCGACGATGGGGTTGAAGCGCATGTTTGGACGACCGCTGGAAATCCGCTGGGTGGCCCTGACCGCGGCCATCACCCTGGGGGTCCTCCTGCTGGCCAGCCTGTTCTACCAGGAACAGGCCAAGGCAGCGCCCCTGGAGCGGGATCTGGCCGGCGTGCCCGGGGTGGCGGCGGTGGCGGTGGAACGGGATGCCGGCCGCTGGCACGTGCGGGTCCAGCTGGGCAGCGTGGACCTTTTCCCCGCCACCTACCGGGAACTGCGGGAGCGGGCTGACCGGCGCCTGGGTCCCGGCCAGTACGACTTGGAGCTGGCCGACCGCCGGACGCCCGAGCTGGAGCAGGCGTTCTACGAGGTGAGCTACTACGTAGAGGAAGGGCGCAGCCGGGGCGACTATGCCGAAGCCGCCCGCCAGGTGGAAGCCGCCGGCCGGCGCCTGGGCCTCGACCGCGCGCGGCTGTACGTCGACGCCGAGTTCCTCTACCTGGAGCTGGCTCGCGGCGACGGTGTCCTGTATTCCGTCATGCCCCTGCGGCCGGAGCAGGAGGTGACGGCCCGGTGAAGGAGCGCTGGCTGGAGATCGCCGTGGGCGTGGGGGCCGGGGTGCTGGCCTTCTTCCTCCTGCGGCTGCCCCTGGCCCAGTGGCTGCCCCTGCTGGTGCTGGCGGGCGTGCTGCTCTTCGTGTTCCGGTCGGGCCTGCTGCCGGCAACGGGGCGCGGGCCGGCGGCGCGGGCCGTCGAGTCCACGGGCGTCACCTTCGACGACATCGGCGGGCAGGCGGCGGCCAAGCAGGAGCTGAAGGAGGCCCTGGAGTTCCTGCGCCGGCCCAAGGAGGCGCAGCGCTTCGGCATCCGGCCCATCAAGGGCATCCTGCTGGCGGGGCCGCCGGGCACCGGCAAGACCCTGCTGGCCAAGGCGGCGGCCACCTACACCGACTCGGCCTTCCTGGCCACCTCGGGTTCGGCCTTCGTCGAGGTGTACGCGGGGGTCGGCGCCCAGCGGGTGCGGGAGGTCTTCGCGGAGGTGCGGCGGCTGGCGCGGCGCCAGGGCAAGCAGAGCGCCATCCTGTTCATCGACGAGATCGAGGTGCTGGCGGGCAAGCGGGGCCGGCACACCTCGCACCTGGAGTACGACCAGACCCTGAACCAGCTGCTGGTGGAGCTGGACGGCATCGGATCCGATGACGACGTGCAGGTGCTGGTCATGGCGGCGACCAACCGGGTCGACCTGATGGACGATGCCCTCTTGCGGCCCGGCCGGTTCGACCGCATCGTGCGGGTCGAGCTGCCCGACCGGGAGGCGCGGGAGCAGGTGCTGCGCATCCACATGCGCGGCAAGCCCCTGGCCGCGGACGTCGACCTGGGCCAGGTGGCCCAGGAGACCTTCGGCTTCTCCGGCGCCCACCTGGAGAGCGTGTGCAACGAGGCCGCCATCCTGGCCATGCGGGCGGGAGCGCCGGCCATCACCATGGAGCACCTGCGCGAGGCCATCGAAAAGGTGATGATGGGCGAGCGCCTGGACCGGCGGCCCGGGGAGGAGGAGCGGCGGCGGATCGCCGTGCACGAGTGCGGCCACGCCCTGGTGGCCGAGCTCTTGCGCCCCGGTTCGGTGGCCAGCGTGACCATCGCCTCGCGGGGGCAGGCGCTGGGCTACGTGCGCCAGCGCCCGGACGAGGACCGGTTCCTCCAGACCCAGGACCAGATGGAGGACACCATCTGCATCGCCCTGGCCGGTTCGCAAGCCGAGAGGCTGCTTTTGGGCCGGCCCAGCACCGGCGCCGCCGCCGACTTCCAGCAGGCGGTGGAACTGGCCCGGCGCATGGTGGAAGACGGCATGACACCCCTGGGGGTGGTGGCCCGGGACGTGTTGCCGCCCGCGGCGCTGCACCGGGCGGTGAGCCGGGTGCTGCGGCGCCAGGAACTGCGGGCCCGGGCGCTTTTGGGCGAGTTCAGCGACGGGCTGCGCGCGGCGGCCGAGGTCCTGCTCGAGCGCGAGCGGCTGACCTCGGCCGAGTTCCGGCGGCTGGTGGGCCTGCCGCCCCTGCCGGGCGGCGCCGCGGGCCGCACCGCGGAGGAAGCCGCCGGTGGCGGCCCGGGCCCGCGGGACGGCGGACCGGCGGGTGGCGGCCCGCGGCCGGAGGGGCCCGGCGGGCCGCAGGACGGCAGTTCCGGCCGGGACGAACCCGGCCCCCGGGGCCGGCGCGGCGCGCCGCAGGACACGGCCGGCGATTGATGGGACGGCCCCAAGGGCAGAGCGCCGCGGGGGCGGGCCGGTCGCCGGGATGGGCAGGGGGCGACGGATGGACATGGACGGGCCAGCGCGGGACGGCACGGGCACCGGCACGGGCGGGGCCGGCGCCGGGGGGACCGGGGCCGGCCTCAACGCTGAGATCGTCTGCGTGGGCACGGAACTGCTGCTGGGCGAAACCCTCAACACCCACGCCGCCTTTCTTTCCCAGCGGCTGGCGGAGTACGGCATCGACGTCTACCACCATGTCACCGTGGGCGACAACCCCGCCCGCCTGGAGGCGGCCCTGCGCCAGGCCGCCGGCCGGGCGGGCGTCGTCATCGTCACCGGCGGCCTAGGCCCCACCGGCGACGACCTCACGCGGGAGGCCATCGCCCGGGTGACGGGCCGTCCCCTGGTCCTGGACGCCGGTGTGCTGGAGGGGATCGAGCGCTACTTCGCCGCCCGGGGCCGGTCCATGGCCCCGGGCAACCGCAAGCAGGCGCTCTTCCCGGCGGGCAGCGCCATCCTTCCCAACCCCAACGGCACCGCCCCGGGATTCGTCCTGGAGTGGGAGGGTGGCCGCTGGTTCGTCGCGTTGCCCGGGCCGCCCCGGGAGCTGCGCCCCATGGTGGACGGCCCGCTGGTCCCCTACCTGGAGCGGTGGAGCCGCCGGGCGGGGGGCATGCGCCTGGTGCGGCGGGTGCTCCGGGTCGCGGGGCTCGGGGAGAGCGAGGTGGAGCACCGGCTGGCGGACCTGTTCGCCCGGCAGCAGCGGGTGACCCTGGCCACCTACGCCAGGGACGGGGAGGTCCACCTGCGGCTGGCGGCCAAGGTGCCCCTTCCTCCCGGGGCAGAACCCGGCGGCGCGCCGGGGCGGGACCCCGGGGCGCCCGCCGCCAGGGCGGGCGCGTCGCCCTCACCGGAGGCGGCCGCCGCCTCCGCCCTGGCCGAGCTGGAGGCGGTGGCCGCGGCCATCCGCCAGCGCCTGGGCATCCACGTCTACGGCGAGGATGACCAGACCCTGGAGGCGGTGGTGGGGGAGCTGCTGAGGCGGCGGGCCGAAACGGTGGCGGTGGCGGAGTCCTGCACCGCCGGGCGGGTGGCCGACCGCCTCACCGCCGTGCCGGGAAGCTCCGCCTACTTCCTGGCCGGCGTGGTGGCGTACGCCAATGCCGCCAAGGTGCTGGCCCTGGGGGTCAGCCCCCACGACCTGGCGGCCCACGGCGCGGTGAGCGAGGTGGTGGCCCGGGCCATGGCGGCGGGCGTGCGGCGCATGTTCGGAGCCCACTGGGGCGTGGCCACCACGGGCATCGCCGGTCCGGGCGGCGGTACGCCGGAAAAGCCGGTGGGCACCGTCTACGTGGCCGTCGCCGGCCCGGGAGGAAGCCGGGTGGAACGCCACCGCTTCCTGGGCGACCGTGACACCGTCAAGACCCGCTCGGCCCAGGCGGCCCTGCTGCTGCTCTACCGGGCCCTGGTGGAAGGCCTGGAGGCCGGGAACGCCGGGGCCGGGGGCCCGGCCTGACGGGCCCCGCGCCCCGGCGTCCCGCCGGGGGTCCATTGCCGGACCGGCCCGCGTGGCCCACCGTGCATCCCTCCCGCGGCTTCCCCACAAACCCTTCCCGGACGTCCCCGGCCCGCCGGGCCGGACGGAGCCGCCATCCCCCGACGATCCCGGCGGTGTCGGGACCCCGCTGCCGGCCCTTCCACCCGTCCCCGGTGCGGCCCTCCCTAACCAGGTGCGGCCACCGGTGTCAATGGGTGCCGGGGCGGGCATGCTGAAGAACCGGCGGCTGGCCCGGGTGCTGGCCGATGCGGCCCTGACGGAGATCCGCCGCCAGCTCAGCTACAAGTGTCCCTGGCACGGGGCGGTTCTGGTCGAAGCGCCGCCCTTCGATCCCAACAGCAAGCGTTGCTCGCGGTGCGGTGCGGTCAAGCCGTCGCTGCCGCTTTCGCAACGCGTTTTCCGCTGTGAGGAATGCGGGCTCGTGCTCGACCGGGACGAAAACGCGGCCCGGAATCTCGCGGCCCTGGTGGCCGCCGTCGCCGGGAGTGGTCCGGAGACGGAAAACGCCCGTGGACGGGATGGAAGACCTGCCGCAAGGCAGGCGATCCCGGAGGAAGCGGGAAGCCGGCACCGGCGCATGGCCGGGTAAGACCGGCACCGCCGATCCGCAAGAATCGGCTACCTGAAGCAGATGATGATGTTTCAGGTAACGGTCACGGTAAGCATGGCACGGTGCCAGAGTCGAAGGAAGGGCGCCCGGCCCGCCAGGTCGGACCCTCCCGCTCCGCGGCCGGCGGGTACCGGCCCGGCCTCGCGACCCGGTGAGGAGCGGCCGCCGGAAGGCTGGCGGGGGCCGCCGGCACGTCCGGCGATCCTGCCGGGCGGGTGCTGCGGGATGGCTGTGGCCTGGGGCGTTCGGGTGGGCGGGGGTGCCACCCACCGGCCGGCCGGAGCGGCGGGGCGCCCGTGAGGGGAGGAGCGGGCTTGCCGGGCAGGCAAGGGAATTCCCCGCGGCCTGCGCCATCGCGGGTCTTGCGCCTGTGGCAGCGGCGCCTGGTCCTGATCCTGGCGGCTGCCGCCGGGGCCTACCTGGCCATGGTGGCCGGTTCGGCCGCCCGGGTCAGCTTGGGCCCCTTCGGCGTGGCCGTGGCGGCCCGTCCGGCATGGCAGGGGCTGACCGAAGTGGCCATCCCGCCCCTGGGCCGGGTGCGCGCAGCCACCCACGCCGCTCCCCTGGAGCTCGAGGTGCGGCTGGAGACCGTCGATATCCCGACCCTGGGCCGGCTGCTGGAGCACCGGGGCACCCGCGGCCTGGTGGACAGCCTGCGCCAGCAGGTCGGCAGTGTGGCGCGCCGGTTTGCCCTGCGCCTGGTCCTGCTGGGTGTCCTGGGCGGCGGGCTGGCCGGGTTCGTCCTGGCCCGGCGGCGCTGGCGCCGGATCGGCGTGGGGGCGGCGGTGGGCCTGCTGGTCGGTGGCGGCCTGGTGGTGGCCACGCAGCAGACCTACGATCCGGGCGCCTTCCGCCAGGCGGAGTACAGCGGCGCCATCACCGCGGCGCCCTGGCTGCTGGACGTGTTCACCCGCACCCCGGCCAAGGTGGAGGCCTTCAGCCGCCAGATGGAGGTGCTGGTGGGCCGGTTGAACGACCTCTACCAGGGGATCGAGGTCCAGCAGGCGGTGGTGCCCCAGGACGAGAGCCTGCGGGTGCTCGTCGTCTCGGACCTGCACAACAACCCGGCAGGGGTCCGGCTGATCCGGGAGATGGCCGCCAGCTTCCGTCCCGACCTGATCCTGGATGCGGGCGACGTGGCGGACTGGGGCACCGCGCCGGAAGCCCGCCTGGTGGCCGAGCTGGCCGATCTGGAGGTTCCTTACTACCTGGTGCCGGGGAACCACGACTCTCCCCAGTCGCTCGGCGCCCTGGCAACCCAGACCGGTGTCCAGATCCTGGAGGACGGCCTGGTCACCCTGCCCGGCGGGCTGCTCCTGGCCGCCAGCCGGGATCCGGCCAGTCACCGCGTGTCCCCCGCCATGGGCCGGCCGGCGGAGATCGAAGCCCAGGTGGGGGCGCTGGAGAGCCTCCTCCAGACGGCGCCGCGGCGCCCGGACATCCTGGTGGTCCACAACCCCGTGGTGGCGGGCCGGTTCCGGGGACGGGTCCCCGTCCTGGTCAGCGGCCACACCCACGTCCAGCGGGTGGACGACACCCCGCAGGGCCTGTTCCTCAACCCGGGTTCCACGGGGGCCGCCGGCCTGCGCGGCCTCACCGCGCCGCGGGAGATCCCGTACGGCCTGCTCTTGCTGACCCTGGTGCCGGCGCCGGGCGACGCTCCGGGCTGGGTGCCCATCGCCGTCGACGCTGTCGAGGTCTTTCGCCTGGCGTCCACGGGCTTCACCCTGCAGCGCTACGTGGTGGACGGCCGGCCGGATGCTCCCGTCTCCTTCCGGGAACGGCCTTCCCTGCCCCTGGAGGAGTTGCCCGCGGGCGGCGGCGACGGCCCCTGACGACGCCCGGACCGCCCGCCGGACCGGCCGTCGCCCCCGGATCGACCTGCGCCGGCCGGGGGTCCGGGCCTGGTGCCGGGCCCGGCCGGCCGGCTCGTCTCAGCGGCTGTCCGGCCGTCCTGCCGCCCAACCGGCCGGCCATCCCACCGGCCGCCGGGCCGGCCTCCGGCCGGCCGCCTAGCCTCCGCTGCCCCGCACCCCGCCGCCCCGGAGCGCCACGGGATGCAGGTTGCCTCCGGCGCAGGATTCGACGCCGGCATGTCAAACTATTGTTCGGTGCCGGGCCCGCCGGGGAGGTGCGCGGTCTTGCCGCAGGGCCGCTCCGGCCCCACCAGCCCGGGCCCGTCTGGAGGTGGCGGCCATCGACAGGAACCGGCAGTCCCTGCCGGCGGAGGGGACGAACGCGGCCGCCCCGCGACCGGTCGCGGCCGCTCGGGCGGACGGCGGGTCCCGGCCTGTGCCGGCCCGCATCCCCATGCCGGCCCGCATCGCGGCCGGTGGGGACGGCGAAGACCACTGGCGGCTGTTCATCGCCGTGCCCGTGACGGGCCCGGTGGCCGGGGCGCTGCAGGCCTGGATGGCCGCGGCCCGCCGCCAGCGGCCCGGACTCAAGTGGGTCCGCCCCGGGGACCTGCACATCACCTTGCGGTTTCTGGGGAACCGCCCCGTGGCCAGCATTCCCTCCCTGGTGGCAGCCGGGGCGAGGGCGGCGCGGGAGGCGGCCCCGCTGGACGTGGCGGTACGAGGGGTCGGCGGCTTTCCCGCTGCCGGCCGGGCCCGCACGTTGTGGGCCGGAGTGGGTGAGGGAGCCGCCGCGCTGGCCGCCCTGGCGGCCAGCCTGGAGACGCAGCTGCTGGCGGTGGCGCCCGACCTGGATCCGGTGCAACAGCCCTTCCAGGCCCACATCACCCTGGCCCGGGTCCGTGGCGGCTGGATCGACCTCGACCGCTGGCCCCATGCCGCGGCGGTGCGGCAACAGGACTGGGGCCGGCTGCCCGTGCGGGCCATGGTCCTGTTCCGCAGCCAGCTGCATCCTGGCGGGCCGGTGTACACGCCGCTGCACCGCTGGCCCCTGGGGGAGGCGGCCGCCGGCCTTGACGAGCCCCCTGCCCCACGGTAAGGTAGAAACTGGAAATCCATGGCGGGATTCGGCAGGCCGTGACCTGCGGGCTCGGGTGCGGCCGGAGACGGAGGCGACGCCCATGATCGAGCGGGAGCGGGCCCTGGAGATGGCCCTCAACCAGATCGAGAAGCAGTTCGGCAAGGGCTCCATCATGCGCATGGGAGAAGCCTCGGCGCGCCTGAACGTCGAGGTCATCCCGACCGGCTCCCTGGCTCTTGACATCGCCCTGGGAGTCGGCGGCATGCCCCGGGGCCGGATCATCGAGATCTTCGGGCCGGAGGCGTCGGGCAAGACCACCGTGGCCCTCCACGTGGTGGCGTCCGCCCAGCGGTCCGGAGGGGTGGCCGCGTTCATCGACGCCGAGCATGCCCTGGACCCGGTCTACGCGGAAAATCTCGGGGTCGACATCAACAACCTGCTGATCTCCCAGCCGGACACGGGCGAACAGGCCCTGGAGATCGCCGAAGCCCTGGTGCGCAGCGGCGCGGTGGACGTGATCGTCATCGACTCGGTGGCCGCCCTGGTGCCCCGAGCGGAGATCGAAGGGGAGATGGGCGACGCCCACGTGGGCCTCCAGGCCCGGCTCATGTCCCAGGCCCTGCGCAAGCTCACCGGAGCCATCGCCAAGTCCAGGACCTGCCTGATCTTCATCAACCAGATCCGGGAGAAGGTGGGGGTGATGTTCGGCAATCCCGAGGTGACGCCCGGCGGGCGGGCGCTGAAGTTCTACGCCTCGGTTCGGCTGGATGTGCGCCGGGTGGAGACGCTCAAGCAGGGCGGGGAGATGATCGGTATTCGCGCCCGGGCCAAGGTGGTGAAGAACAAGGTCGCCCCGCCCTTCCGCCAGGCGGAGTTCGACCTGCTCTACGGCAAGGGCATCTCCCGGGAGGGCGACCTGCTGGACATCGCCACCCAGCACGGCATCATCGAGAAGGCGGGCGCCTGGTATTCCTACGGGGACACCCGCATCGGCCAGGGCCGGGAGAACGCGCGGGAGTACCTGGTGCAGCACCCCGAGGTGGCCGATGCCATCGAACGGCGGCTGCGGGAGCTGCTGAGCCTGGGCGGCATCCGGGCCGCCACGGCCAACGAGGACGAGTGAAGGCACCTGAGAAGGGCCTCACGGCGAGCGGCCTCGTAGGCGCCCGTCAAGGGGAGGGACCGCATTGGCCGGTGCGAGACCGGGATCCGGGGGCGCGGGGGAGGCCGGAGAGGAGCCGGCCGGGAGGGCTGGAGCGGGCGGGGGCGCCGGCGCTGGCGGCGGCGAGGAACTGGGCCTGGACCAGGCCCTCGCCCTGGCCCTGCGCTGGTTGGGCTTCCGGGCGCGTACGGCCAGGGAGATCGCCCGGCGGCTGCAGGACCGGGGCTTCCCGGAGCCGGTGGTGGCGGCCGTCCTGGATCGCCTGCAGGGTTGGGGCTACATCGATGACCGGCGGCTGGCCCGGGACCAGGTGGAAGGGGCGCGGGTTCGGCATATCGGACCCCTCCGCCTGCGGGCCGAACTGCTGCGCCGCGGGATCGCGCCGCCCCTGGCCGACCAGGTCCTGGCCGAAGGATGGCCGGAAGGGGCCGAGCTGGAGCAGGCGCGCCAGCTGGCCCGCCGGCGCTGGGCGCAACTGAAGGGGAGCCCGGCCCGCAGCCAGGGTGCGGAGGCCCGCCTGCATCCCGGGGACCGGCCCGGCAGCGACCCGCGCCGGCGGGCTGCGGGGCGGCTGTACCGGTACCTTCTGGGCCGGGGATTCCATGCCCATGTGGCGGAGAGGGTGGTGCGCGAGCTCGTCGGTGACCTTCAGGACGGGGCGGGCGGGGGGACCGGCTCCCACCGGTCCATGTAGGCCCGGGGCACCGCCCAGGCCCGCGCCGAACCCTGACGCGGGTGCCCGGGAGCGGCGGCCGGGAGGCGGGCCCGGTGGCAGGTGGCCGGAGGTCACCGGTGCAGCGCTGGATGGGGGGCGATCCGCGCGGCCTTGCCGCTGCGGGTCTTTTTTATCGGCTCCTGCAGCTTTATCGGCTCCGGCAGCGAGCCCGCCCGGCCCCCGGCCGCCGGCTGCGGAGGGGACGGCCGGCGGCACACGCCCGGTCAGGGAGCGGCAGGGAGGCCTGGCCGCGGTTCCCTTGACATGGCTTTCCCGCAGCCCCTAGAATGAATTATCGGGATGACTCGAAAACGCGACCACGCATCCGCCTTTTGACGAAAATCGGCGATAATCATGAAATATGTCCGAAACCTGGGTGTAACAAGGAACGGATTGCCGGTCCCCGTCCCGGCCCCCACGGGGTTCGGGGCGTGCGTCGGAGTGGTCAGCGCGCCGAGCCGGGTCCCCGAACTCGGCTTTTTTGTTACAGGGACCCCAGCACCGGCGGGGACCGGGGGACTGCTGGTCGTGGCCCGAGGGAGTGAAAGGGATGGTGTCGACAGCCATCGTCGTCCTGATCGTGCTCGTCGCCGTCGTCATCGCCGGGGCGGCGGGCTACGTGATCCGGAAGCTGGTGGCCGAAAGCCGGATCGGGTCGGCCGAGGCGCTGGCCCGGCAGCTGGTGGAGGAAGGGCGTAAGGAAGGCGAGGCGCGCAAGCGCGAGGCCCTGCTGGAGGCGAAGGAAGAGGTTCACAGGCTGCGGACCGACTTCGAGCGCGAAACCCGGGAGCGGCGCCAGGAACTGCAGCAGCTGGAGCGCCGCCTCCTCCAGCGGGAGGAGGCGCTGGACCGCCGGGCCCGGCAGCTGGACGAGCGGGAAGAGCTCATGCGGGCCCGGGAGCGGGACCTGGACCGGGCGGAGGAGCTGGTGGAAGAGCTCCGCCTGCGCCAGATGACGGAGCTGGAGCGCATCGCCGGGCTGAGCCGGGAGGAGGCGCGGGAGTACCTGCTGGCTCAGGTCCAGCAGGAAATGCGCCATGACCTGGCCGTGATGATCCGCGAGATGGAGGAAGAAGCCCGGGCGGAAGCCGACCGGCGGGCCCGGGAGATCATCGCCACCGCCGTCCAGCGCCTGGCGGCGGAGTACGTGCCGGAGCTGACCGTCTCGGTGGTGGAGCTGCCGGGAGATGAGATGAAGGGGCGGATCATCGGCCGGGAGGGCCGCAACATCCGCCACTTTGAGGCGCTGACCGGCGTCGACCTGATCATCGACGACACGCCGGAAGCGGTGGTGATCTCCTGCTTCGACCCCATCCGGCGGGAGATCGCACGGATGACCCTGGAGAAGCTCATCGCCGACGGCCGCATCCACCCCGCCAAGATCGAGGAGATGTACGCCAAGGCCGTCCAGGAGATGGACCAGCGCATCCAGGAGGAAGGCGAGCGCGCCTGTTACGAGGTGGGCGTGCACAACCTGCACCCCGAGCTGGTCAAGCTCCTCGGCCGGCTGGCCTTCCGCACCAGCTACGGCCAGAACATCCTGCAGCACTCCATCGAAGTGGCCCACCTGTGCGGCCTCATGGCGTACGAACTGGGGGCCGACGTCAACGTGGCCCGGCGCGCCGGCTTGCTGCACGACATCGGCAAGGCCCTGGACCACGAGATGGAGGGCACCCACCTGACCATTGGCATGGAGATCCTGCAGAAGTATCATGAGTCCGAAGAGGTCATCCATGCCATGTCCTGCCATCACGGCGACTTCGAGCCCAGGACCATCGAGGCGGTGATCGTGACGGCGGCCGACGCCCTGTCGGCGGCCCGGCCGGGTGCCCGGCGGGAGACCCTGGAGGCTTACATCCGGCGGTTGCGGCAGCTGGAGGAGATCGCCAGCAGCTTCGAGGGCGTGGCCAAGGCCTACGCCATCCAGGCCGGGCGGGAGGTCCGGATCATGGTCCACCCGGACAAGGTGGATGACGCCGAGGCCTATCTGCTGGCGCGGCAGATCGCCAAGCGGATCGAGCAGGAGCTGCAGTACCCGGGCCAGATCAAGGTGACGCTGATCCGGGAGACGAGGGTGACGGAGTACGCGCGTTGAGGCAAGGCGGCCCAATGGGCGGCCGGGGGCCGCCCATTGGGCCGCGCAGGCAGCCGGGGTGTGACAGGGCGCGCCGAAACGGCGGGCGGGGGCCCGCCGTTTCGGCGCGCCGCGGCTTTTCAACCCAGAGCCAGGATAGGGGGCACGGGCGTGCGGCTACTGTTCATCGGCGATGTGGTGGGCCGGGCGGGGCGGCGCATGCTGCGGGACCACCTGGAGACCCTGATCGAACAGCATGCCATCGAGCTGACGGTGGCCAACGGCGAGAATGCCGCTGGCGGGTGGGGCCTGACCCCGGACACCGCCGAGGAGATCTTCGCCGCGGGGGCCGACGTCATCACCCTCGGCAACCACTGGGCCGATCGCAAGGAGATCCTGCCCTACCTGGACCGCCACCCGCGGGTGCTGCGCCCCCTGAACTGGCCCGGTCGCCCGCCAGGCCGGGGGCTGGCCGTGGTGGAGGGGCGCAGCGGCTGCCCGGTGGCGGTGGTGTGCCTCATGGGCCGTGTCTTCGCGGACAGCCTTCTGGACGACCCCTTCGCCGCGGCCGATCAGGCCCTGGCCGAGCTGGCCGGCCAGGCCACGGCCATCCTGGTGGACTTCCACGGCGACGCCACGTCGGAGAAGCAGGCCATGGCCTGGTACCTGGACGGGCGGGTCTCGGCGGTGCTGGGCACCCACACCCACACGGCCACGGCCGACGAGCGGGTGCTGCCAGGGGGCACGGCCGCCATCACCGACGTGGGGATGACGGGACCTCGGGATTCCGTCATCGGCTTCCGGCCCGACCTGGTGATCCAGCGGCTGCGCACCCAGCTCCACGTGACCCTGGAGGTGGCGCCCGGCCCGCGCATGCTGTGCGGCGTCATCGTGGACGTGGACCGCGACACCGGCCGGGCTGTGGCCATCGAGCGCATCCGGCTGGAGGATTCCGGCTGAGGGCGCGGGCCGCCCCCGGTCCGCCTCCGGCCGGACCGTTCCCCGGAGCGCGGCCACGCTGGGGCCGCCGCCCCGTCAGGGGCTGCGACCACCGCCGCCGCGGTGCCGGGGAGGCCCGTCCGGCAGGATGGGGCCGGCCCCGGTCCGACGCTTGCCCGGCACACCGGCATGGTGGCGGAAGGGAGGCCTCCCGCTGGAGCCGGCCCCTGCCGCCCCTGCCGCCCGGCTACCCTGGCTCGCCCCCAGCCGGCCCCGCCGGCCGGGGCGAGGCCCGCCGCTTGCCTGCGGTGCGACCCACCCATCAGGAGGCGAAAGCCATGCCCTATACGCCCTACGGCCCCATCGTGGATGCCCATGTCGACACCGTCCTGGATCTGGCCGCCGGTCGCCGGCGGCTGGGCGAGCGTTCCCACCAGGGCCATGTGGACCTGCCCCGCCTGGAAGAGGCCGGCGTCGGCGTGCAGGTCTTCGCCCACTATATCGAACCCGTTTACAAGCCCCATGCCGCCCTGGTCCGCTTCATGGAGCTTTACGACGTGTTCCTCAGGGAGGTGGCCCGCCACCCCGACCGGATCACCGTGGTGACCACCGTCGCCGAGCTGGATCGCGCCCTGGCGGCGGGGAAGGTGGCTGCCGTCATCGGCATCGAGGGGGGCGAGGCCCTGCAGGGCCGGCTGGGCATCCTGCGCCTGCTCCAGCGCCTGGGGGTTCGCTTGATCGGCCTGACCTGGAACGAGCGCAACGACCTGGCCGACGGAGCCGGTGACGCCCGCAGCGGGGGCGGCCTTTCCCAGCTGGGGGAGCAGGTGGTGCGGGAGATGAACCGCCTGGGCATGGTGGTGGACGTCAGCCACCTCTCCGATGCCGGCTTCTACGACGTCCTGGCCGTATCAAGCCAGCCCGTGGTGGCCTCCCACTCCAACTGCCGGGCCCTTTGCCCCCACCCGCGCAACCTGACCGACGACCAGATCCGCGCCCTGGCCGCCCGGGGGGGTGTGATGGGGATGAACTTCTTCGCCCGGTTCCTCCGGTCCGAGGGCCCCGCCACCATCGACGACGTGGTTCGACATATCGAACATATCGCCGCCCTGGTGGGCCCCGCCCATATCGGCCTGGGTTCCGATTTCGACGGCATCAGCGAGACGCCCCAGGGGCTGGAAGACGTCACCCGCCTGCCACGGCTGGTCGAGGCGCTGCTGCGACGCAACTGGAAGGAAGAACACCTGCGCTGGATCCTGGGTGAGAATTTCCTCCGGGTCTTCCGCCAGGTGTGGTCGGCGGGTGAGCCGGCCTACCCGGTGCCGGAGGACCCGGCCGGCGGAGCCCGCTGAGGGGAATCTTGACCCGGGGAGGGGATGGCATGTTGGGAGGGAATGGCATGCGCACGCCGGAGGTCGCCTTTCGCGTGGCGCCGGTGACGGAGGTGGCCGCCGACGCCGTGGTGGTCAACCTGTTTGAAGGGGTCACGGTGCCGGGCGGCGCCACGGGGGCGGTGGATCAGGCGCTCCACGGCGCCATTCAGGAAGCCATCGCCGCCGGAGCCCTGCGCGGCCGGCTGGGGGAGGTGCTGGTGCTGCCCACCCTGGGCCGGCTCCCCGCCCGCTGGGTGGTGGTGGCGGGCCTGGGCCCGCGGGAGGAGTTCGGCCGCGTGGCAGTCCGGACGGCCTCCGCCGCCGCGCTGCGGGCAGCGAAGAAGCACGGCTGCCGCTCGGTGGCCACCATCGCCCACGGCGCCGGCATCGGCGGTCTGGACCCGCAGCTGGCTGCCCTGGCCACGGTGGAGGGTGCCCTCCTGGGCTTGTACCGCTACCGGCCCGAGGGGCCCGGAGGGCAGTCCGGAGCAGGCGGCGAGGCAGCGGGTGGCGGCAGGGGCGCAGCCGGTATGGGCGGCGCCCCGGCCCATGGGGACAGCGGGGAAGGGGCCGCCGGGTCCTGGGCCGGATCCGCCGCCCGCCAGGCGGGGCCCGGCGCCCCGGCCGGGGCAGGCCCGGAGACGGCTCCCGAAACGAGCCACGCCCTGGGCCTTCTGGGGGCGGCCGTCGACCCCACGGGGCGCCGCGGCGGCCGGCCCCTGGGACGGCGCGGCCGCGCCGCCGACGAAGGCGACGGGCCCGGCGTCGAGCAGATCTGGCTGGTCGACCGCACCGGAGCGCAGCAGCAGGCGCTGGAGCGCGGCCTGCAGGAAGGGCGCATCCTCGCCGAAGCCGTCATCACCGCTCGCCAGCTGGGCAACCGGCCGGCCAACGACCTGACGCCGGCCCGCCTCGCCCAGGCGGCCGCGCGCCTGGAGGATTTGCCCGGCGTGCAGGTGGCCGTCCTGGACGAGGAGGAGCTGCGGCGGCGCGGCTTCGGGGCGATCCTGGCCGTGGGCCAAGGCCGCGCCCAGCCGCCGCGGCTCATCGCCATCGACTACGTGGGGCCGGGGCGGGATGGGTCGGAACCGCCCGACGCCGCCTTCGTCGGCAAGGGCGTCACCTTCGACACGGGCGGCATCTCCCTCAAGCCCCGGGACGGCATGGAGGACATGAAGTTCGACATGATGGGCGCGGCGGCCGTCATCGGGGCGCTGGAGGCCGTGGCCCGGCTGGCCCTGCCCGCCCGGCTGCTGGGCGTGGTGGCCGCGGTGGAGAACATGCCCGGCGGCCGCGCCTTCAAGCCCGGTGACGTGATCACCACCTACGACGGCACCACCGTGGAGGTGAACAACACCGACGCGGAGGGGCGCCTGATCCTGGCCGATGCCCTGGCCTACGCCCGCGAGCGGGGCGCCCGACGGCTGATCGACCTGGCGACCCTGACCGGTGCCATGGTCATCGCCCTGGGGCACCACGTGGCGGGGCTGTTTGCCAACGACGATGCCTGGGCAGCGCGGGTGCTGCGGGCCGCGGGCGCCGCCGGCGAGCCCCTGTGGCGGCTGCCTCTGGTCGCGTCGTATCGCGAGCGGCTGCGCAGCGAGTATGCCGACCTGCGTAACACCGGCGGCCGGCCCGCCGGGTCCATCACCGCGGCCCTGTTCCTCCAGACCTTTGCCGGCGACACGCCCTGGGCGCACCTGGACATCGCCGGGGTGGCCTGGTCCGACCGGGTCGAGGGCGATCACGGCAAGGGGGCCACGGGCTACGGCGTCCGCACCCTGGTGGAACTGGCCCGCAACCTGGCGGCGGGGGGACGGGCATGACGGCGGAGCGGGGTGGGGCCGACCTGCACACCCACACCACTGCCTCCGACGGCACCGTCACCCCCCGGGAGCGCATCCGCATGGCCCGGGAGGCGGAGCTCGAGTTCGTCGGCATCACGGACCACGACACCCTGGCCGGCCTGCCGGCGGCCCGGGAAGCGGCGCGGGAGGCCGGGGTGGTTCTGGTACCGGGGGTCGAACTCAGCACCGACGTCGACCTGGGGAGCCGCCGGGTGGGCGTGCACATCCTGGGGTACTGGGTCGACGAGGCCGCCGAGCCCCTGGTGCAGCTTTTGGCGCGCCGGAGGGCCTCGCGGGAGCAGCGGCTGGCCCGCATGTTGCAGCGCCTGGCGGAGGCCGGGATCGTCCTGGATGAGGAGCGGATCCGGGCCATGGCCCAAGGGGGCGCCATCGGGCGCCCCCACGTGGCCCGGGCCCTGGTGGAGGCCGGGGTGGTGGCCACGGTGGCCGAGGCCTTTGAGCGGTACCTGACGCCGGGCAAGCCGGGCTACGTGCCCCGCGCGCCCCTGGCGCCGGAAGAGGCCATCGCGGCCATCCGGGCCGCGGGGGGCGTGCCCGTCCTGGCCCATCCGGGCCTCCTGCCCAGCCGCCTGCAGGGGCTGTGGCCGGCCTGGAAGCGGATGGGCCTCGCAGGCGTGGAGGTCTACCATTCCAAGCACAGCCCCGGGCAGGCCGCGGACTTCCTGGCGCGGGCGCGCGAGCTGGACCTGGTTCCCACCGGAGGGTCCGACTGCCACGGGCCCCAGCCGGGACAGCCTGCTCTGATGGGGCGGGTGCGGGTTCCGCGGGAGTGGGTGGAGCGGCTGGCCGCCCGGGCGGCCGATCCAGAGCATACCCTCTAGAGACCTGGAGGCGCCCGGCCGGTCCGGTCGCACCCTCTCGACCCACCTTTCCGAAACCGGGAGCGCGCCTCTGGGCGCCCTCCCGGCCGGCGGCCGAGGCAGGCCCGGGGTCGGGGCCAGGGCCGGGGCCAGGGCAACCCTCCACGCCGGGTCCAGGACGCCCAATGCATGGACCCGCCGCCCCCCGCATAATCCTCCCCCTGGGAGGTAAGGCCCGTGAAGCGTGAGGCCCGATGGTCCAAGCCCCCGGGCGGGCCGCGGAGCGCGCCACCGGCGTCCCGGCCCGGCGGAGGGGGCCAGTGGCCCGCTGCCGGGGACCCGCCCCCGGCATCCCGGCCGGCGGAACGGGTTCCGGTACCCGCCCCGCAAGAACCGGTCCCGGCGGGCGCCGGGCAGGCGGGTGCGCCGGCGGGGCCGGCCGGTGCCGGGGACTGGCAGGTCCGGATCCTCTTGCTGGAGCGGCGGGTCGTGACCCTGCGCCGCAGCCGCCGGGTGCTGCTCGAGCTGCTGGCGACCCAGCAGGCCCGTTACGAGGCGGAGGTCAGCCGGCTGCGCCGCCGGGTGGACGAGCTGGAGCGGCAACGGCAGCGGCTGCTGGCCTTCATCCGCCGGCGGCGGGTCCTGCCTGGAAAGGCGGCGGCAAGCGGCGGGCCGCCGCGGTGAACATGGACTCCGGACCCGCGAAGCCGCAAAGTTCGCACCGCACCGTCAGGTCCGGCTCCCCGCCGGCCGCGGTGGCCAGCGCCGGTCCTGCCCGCCACTCCTCCACCTGCCCCGTGTGGGCGTTCTTCCGCACGGACCAGGTCAGCGGCCACAGCAGGGTGAAGGAGGCCCGGTTGCCGGTGCAGCGCGGGCACGCGTAAGGCGGCCGCCGGGTCAGGGCGGGCAGGGCCGCCTGCCAGGCGGCGGTGTCGCCGGCCGCCACCGCAGCGCCAGGCTCCGTTCCGGCCGCCGGAGGCGTCCCGCCGGCGTGGGCGGCCGGGGAAAGCCCCCCTTCGGGCATTGCGCCGGTTTCCACCCCAACCACCTCCATCCCGGATCGTCCATCGCCTAGAATGCCCCTGGATCGCCCAGCCAAGCCGGCCGGGCAACCGGCACCGGCCGAGGGCCACGGCAGCACCGGAGCTTCCCTGGCCAGGGTTCGGTCCGCAACGGCGGACAGGCCTGCCACGGCCTGCAGCGCCTGCGACGGCCCTGCAACGGCCTGCATGCCGTACCAGCCGCTGCATTGCCCACGGGTGCCCGCAGCGCCCATAATGAACGAAGGTACAAAGGAGGAAACGAGCCATGGAGACCCTGCCCCTGATCCCGCGGCCGGGGGCGGCAGGCACCCAGGACTACCGGGTGCTGCAGGCCCAGTGGGCCACCCGCTACGGCGCCTACCGGGACGAGCAGAACGTCTGGCGCCTGGCCGACGGCCGCACCCTGGCCGAGTCGATCTTCGGCAAGCCCCACCCTGCGTACAAGATCCTGACCTGGGGCTGCCAGATGAACGAGCGCGACAGCGAGATCCTGGCCGGCCAGCTGGAAGAGATGGGCATGGTCCCGGCCGGCCTCCTGGACGACGCGGACCTGATCCTGCTCAACACCTGCGCCGTGCGGGAGACGGCGGAGGAGAAGGTCTTCGGCACCATCGGCTACCTGAAGGTGCTCAAGCAGAAGAACCCGGACCTGATCCTGGGCCTGTGCGGCTGCATGGCCCAGGAGGAGGCCACCATTCGCCGCATCCAGCGGTACTATCCCCACGTGGACCTGGTGTTCGGCACCCACAACGTCCACCAGCTGCCCCAGCTGATCGAGCGGGTGCGGCGGGAAGAGGGGATGGTGGTCGACGTCTGGCAGGCGGCGGAGGGCGTGGTCGAACACCTGCCCTCGCGGCGGGCCGGGGGCGTCAAGGCGTGGGTCAACATCATCTATGGTTGCGACAAGTTCTGCACCTTCTGCATCGTGCCCACCACCCGCGGGCGCGAGCGCAGCCGCCGCCCGGAAGACGTCATCGCCGAGGTGGAGTACCTGGCCGCCGAGGGATACAAGGAGGTCACCCTGCTGGGCCAGAACGTCAACTCCTACGGCAAGGACCTGGGCATCGGGTACGATTTCGCGGATCTGCTGGCCCGGCTGGACCAGGTTCCGGGAATCCGCTGGATCCGGTACACCACCTCCCACCCCCGGGACTTCAGCGACAAGCTGATCCGGACCATCGCGGAGTCCGACAAGGTGACGGAGCACTTCCACCTGCCGGTGCAGTCCGGTTCGAACCAGGTGCTGCGCTGGATGAACCGGCGCTACACCCGGGAGCACTACCTGCGCCTGATCGAGAAGATCCGGGAGGCGGTGCCCGACGCCTGCATCACCACGGACATCATCGTCGGGTTCCCCAAGGAGACCGAGGAAGACTTTCGCCAGACCCTGGACCTGGTGCGGCAGGTGGAGTACGACAACGCCTTCACCTTCATCTACTCGCCCCGGGAGGGCACGCCGGCCGCCCGCTGGCCCCAGCTGCCGCGGGAGGTCAAGCAGGAGCGGCTGGAGCGGCTGATGGAGGTGCAGTACGAGATCAACCTGCGGAAGAACAAGCGCCTGGTGGGCCAGAGGGCCGTGGTCCTCATCGACGGGCCCAGCAAGAAGAACCCGCAGGTCCTCAGTGCCCGCACCCGCACGAACAAGCTGGTGCTGGTGTCGGGCGACGCCGCCTGGGCCGGCCGCTTCGCCCGGGTGGAGATCACCCGGGCCCAGACCTTCACCCTGGAGGGGCGGCTGCTGGAACTCCTTCCGGACGACGCGCCCGAAATCGGGCGGCACGGGCAGTTCTCGCCCTACAGCGCCGCGGCCCGGGGGGCCTGACCCGGTCGGGGCGCGGCGGGCAGTGCGGCCGTCCGGGGAGCTGTGGTAACAGCCGGTTCCGGCTCCGGGAACGGTGCGCGGACCGCGGCGGGCTCCGGGCCGATTCCGGGCAGGCAAGGGGCGCCGCTGGGCGGGAGGGGAAGCGCTGCGGCGGGGGTGGCAGGCTCCAATCATGGCGCAGGCTGACGAGCCTCAGCAGGGCAGGTCGGGCCGGGAAACCCCGATGATGCGTCAGTACCGGGAGTGGAAGGAGCGCTACCCGGACTGCATCCTGTTCTTCCGCCTGGGCGACTTCTACGAGATGTTCGGCGACGACGCCCGCCTGGCCGCCAGGATCCTGGACATCACCCTGACCTCCCGGGAGACGGCCAAGGGCGAGCGGGTGCCCATGTGCGGCGTGCCCTACCACGCCGTCGACCAGTACCTGCCGCGCCTGGTGGAAGCGGGCTACCGGGTCGCCATCTGCGAGCAGGTGGAGGATCCGCGGCTGGCCCGGGGGCTGGTGCGCCGGGAGGTGGTGCGGGTCGTCACCCCCGGCACCCTCTGGTCGGCGGCGGGACGGGACGAGAGCCGGTACGTGGCCGCCCTGGCCCTCGACCCGGATCCGGCCACCCGGCCCGCGGGTAATGGCCGGGTCCCGGCTCCGCAGCCGGCAGGCAGCGGCCTTGAGACCGGCAGCGCCGCGGGGGCACCGCGGGTTCTGGGGCTCGCCTACGCCGACGTGTCCACGGGCGAGTTCACCATCGCCCAGCTGGCCGGGGACGACCCCCTGCGCCTGGCCCTGGACGAGCTGGCCCGGCTGCAGGCGGCCGAGTGCCTGCTGGGACCGGGGCTGGAGGGACCTGGCGCCGCCGGGCTGGAGCAGACCCTGCGGGAGCGAGGCTGCACGCTCACCCGCACCGAGGCCGGTCCCTGGCGCCTCCGGGAAGCCGCCGCCGCCCTGGCGGCCCAGTTCGGCCGGCCGGCGGTCGACCAGGCCCGGGCGGAGACCGGGGCCGCCGCCTTGAGCGCGGGCGGCGGGCTCCTGGCCTACCTCCGGGCCACGCAGAAGGTGGACCTGGAGCACCTGCGCCGGCTGCGGACCGATGCCCTGGGACAGTGGCTGGCCATCGACGCCAACAGCCGCCGGAACCTGGAGCTGGTGCGCCGGCTGCGGGACGGCTCCCGCCAGGGCACCCTGCTGGACGTGCTGGACCTGACGGAAACGGCGATGGGCCGGCGACTCTTGCGCCAGTGGATCGAGCGTCCCCTGGTGGACCCTGCGGCCATCTCCGCCCGGCTCGATGCGGTGGAGGCCCTGGTGCGCGACCCCTTCCTGCGGGCCGGGCTGCGGCAGCAACTGGCCGGCATGCAGGACCTGCCGCGTCTTTTGGGCCGGGTGGGCTACCAGCAGGCCAACGCCCGCGACCTGCTGGGCATCGCCCGCGCCCTGGAGCGGCTGCCGGAGCTGGCAGCGCAGCTGGAGGGAGCCGCCAGGGCCGGCCCCCTGGGCCGGCTGGAGGCCGTCCGCCAGGCCCTGGATCCCCAACTGGCGGGCCTGGCCGCCCGGTTGCGAGGGGCGCTGGTGGACGATCCGCCCACCGGCATCACCGAGGGCGGGCTGATCCGGGACGGGTTCCACCCCGAAGTGGATGCCCTGCGCCAGGCCATGGCCCAGGGCCGCCACTGGATCGCGGCCCTGGAGGCGCGGGAGCGGGAGCGCACGGGCATCAAATCCCTGAAGGTGGGCTTCAACAAGGTCTTCGGGTACTTCATCGAGGTGACCCGGGCCAACCGCCACCTGGTGCCTCCCGACTACGAGCGGCGGCAGACGCTGGCAGGGGCCGAGCGTTTCGTCACCCCGGAGCTCAAGGCGATGGAGAGCCGGATCCTGGGGGCGGAGGAACGCCTGGCGGCCCTGGAGCACCAGCTGTTCCTCGAACTGCGGCAGGAGGTGGCCGCAGCCATCCCCCAGCTGCAGGCCACCGCCGACGCCCTGGCCGAGCTGGACGTGCTGGCCGCCCTGGCCGAGGCCGCGGCCCGGTACGGGTACGTGCGCCCCAAGCTGGCCGCCGACCGCCGGCTGCGCATCAAGGCAGGGCGGCACCCCGTGCTGGACCGGACGCTGGAGGGCCGGTTCGTCCCCAACGACATCGACCTGGACGGCGAAGAGGAACGGGTCATGCTGATCACCGGCCCCAACATGGCCGGCAAGAGCACCTTCATGCGCCAGGTGGCCCTCATCGTCATCATGGCCCAGATGGGCAGCTTCGTGCCGGCCGCCGAGGCGGAGATCGGCCTGGTCGACCGGATCTTCTGCCGGGTAGGGGCCAGCGACGACCTGGCCTCGGGCCAGTCCACCTTCATGGTGGAGGTGGCGGAGACGGCCCTGGCCGTGCACCACGCCACCCCCCGCAGCCTGATCCTGCTGGACGAGATCGGCCGCGGCACCAGCACTTTCGACGGCATCGCCATCGCCCGGGCGGTGATCGAGTACATCCACGACCGCATCGGGGCCCGCACCCTGGTGTCGACCCACTACCACGAGCTGACGGGCCTGGCGGCCACGCGCCCCGGGATCCGCAACTACCACGCCCGGGTGGTGGAGGAAGGGGACGGCATCCGCTTCCTCTGGCGCATCGCGCCCGGCGGCGCCGATCGCAGCTACGGCATCAATGTAGCCCGGCTGGCGGGGTTGCCGGTGGAGATCGTGGAGCGGGCCAAGGCCATCCTGGCGGAACTGGACCGGCGGGCCGGGCCGCGGCAGATCTCCCTGGCCGACCTGATGGCGCAGCCCGTGGGGGCTCCGCCGTCCCGGGACGAACCCGGCACCGGCGCCGCCGGAGCGGCGCCGCCGGCTGGGGTCCCCGGCTCCGGCGGCGGCAGCCCGCCCGGCGCGCCGCAACCGGGCGCCGCAGCGGGGGAGACCGGCGGGAGGGCCACCACCGGGCGGGCCGGCGGCGAGGCGGCGGGGACCGCGGGCCTCGGGCCGGGCTCGCCGGCAGGGGCGCCGGGTACCGCCGGGGCGCTGCCGGGCTGGTCCCAGGCTGCCGCTGCCCGGGAGCCCGGTACGGGGGAGCCTCCCGGCCCGGCCGGGGTCTTGGGGACGGGGCCCGGGGCACCCGGTGCGGTCCCCGCACCTGCCGCCCCGCCCGCCACCGCCCCCGGCGCGGGGGACGGGGCGCCGGCCGCCGGGGGGACGGCGGCCTCCGCCGCCCCGCCCGCAGGGGAGCGCCTGGCGAGGGCCTGGCTCGAGCAGCTGGCCCGGCTGGATCTGGTCCGCCTGACGCCGCTGGATGCCATGAACCTGCTCTACGCCTGGCAGCGGCGGCTGAAGCGGCTCGCGGAGGGCGGCGAATAGGAGGAGGCCCATGGGCAGGATCCGGCGCCTGGATCCCCAGGTGATCAACCAGATCGCCGCCGGCGAGGTGGTGGAACGGCCCGCCTCGGTGGTCAAGGAGCTGGTGGAGAACAGCCTGGATGCCGGCGCCCGCCGCATCCGCGTCGACGTGGCGGAGGGCGGCCTGCGCTCCATCACCGTGTCCGACGACGGCTGCGGCATGGACCCCGACGATGCCCTGCTGGCCGTGGAGCGCCACGCCACCAGCAAGATCAGCCGCCTGGACGATCTGGCCCGCGCCGGCACCCTGGGCTTCCGGGGCGAGGCCCTGGCGGCCATGGCCTCGGTGGCCCGCCTGGAGCTGGTCACCCGGCCGCCGGCGGCGGAGGGCGGCTTCCGCGTGGTGGTCGAAGGCGGCGCCCAGCGCAGCGCCGGGCCCTGGGCCAGCCCGCCCGGCACCCGGGTGACCGTGCGGGACCTGTTCTTCAACACGCCGGCCCGGCGCAAGCACCTCAAGGGGCCCGTGGCCGAGTTCGGCCGCATCGCCGACGTGGTCACCGCCCACGCCCTGGCCCGGCCCGACGTGCGCTTCGAGCTCTGGCACAACGGCCGGGAGGTGCTGCGCACCTCCGGCAGCGGCGACCCAGCGGTGGCGGTGCTGGAGTGCTTCGGGCCCGACGTGGCCACCGGCCTGATCCCGGTGGCGGCCGCCGGCGACGCCTGCCGGATCGAGGGTTACGTGGGGGCCCCGCGCATCGCCCGGGCCAGCCGGGCCTGGCAGTTCTTCAGCATCAACCGCCGGCCCGTCCAGGTGCCGAGCCTGCGCTTCAGCCTGGAGAACGCCTACCGCCACCTGCTGCCCGCCCGCCGCTACCCCGTGGCCGTGCTGGCGCTGACGGTGCCGGGGGAGGAGGTCGACGTCAACGTCCACCCCGCCAAGCTGGAGGTGCGCCTGGTGCGGGAACGGGCGGTGGCGTCCCTGCTCTACCGGGCGGTGGAGAGCGCCCTGGCCGAGCGGGACCCGCTGCGTCCTGCGGCGCCGGGCCCCTTCTATGCACCCTCTCCTGGAAACCCCGGCGAGCGGTTCACGCCCCCCAAGGGGCCCTGGGGCAATGGGGAAGGCCCCTGGCGCCCGGGGTCGCCCCGGTGGGTGCGGGGGGCGTCGTGGGCGGTGCGGCCGGGGAGCGGTCGAGCTCCCGAAGTGGCGTCCGGAGGGGCGGCGGGAGGGACGGCGGAGGCCGCGGCGGAAGCGGCGGCAGCCTATGAGGGGGCCACGGCCGCCTGGCTGGAGGTCTTCCGCCGGGGGGAAGAACCCCACGGGACCGGGGCGGCGCGCGGGCCACGAGCGGGACAGGCCGGTACTCCCGGGGAGACGTTCGAGCCCGCGCCGCAGCCGCCCGGCGAGGGGTGGGGGAGTCCGGGCGCCCGGAGGGACGACCCCGCCGGTGGAACGGGCAGCCCGGCGGCCGGGACCGGGTCCCTTGCCCGGGAGGAGGAGGTGCCCGACGGAGCGCGGCAGCCGGGCGTGGGGCCCGCGGGCCCCACGCAGGACGCCCGGGATCTGCTGCTGCGCCTGGAGCCCCTCGGCCAGGTGGCGGGGACCTACCTGGCCTGTGCGGGACCCGACGGCCTGTACGTGGTCGACCAGCATGCCGCCCACGAGCGGATCTACTTCGAGCGGTTCCTGGCTCAGGGAGCCGGCCAGGCCGGCGTGCCCGCCCAGCTGCTGGCCGTCCCCGTGGTGCTGGACCTGCCGGCATCGGAATACGCGCTGCTGCTCGAGCAGGCGGCCGCCGTGGCCCGCATGGGCTTTCAGATCGAGCCCTTCGGGCCCCGCTCCGTGGCCGTGCGGGCGGTCCCGGCCGCCCTGGCCGACCGGCCGGCGCCGTCCCTGCTGGCCGACCTCCTGGCCCGGCTGCTGGCCGAGGCGGTCCGCGGCGGGGGGGAGGAGGCGCCGGTCCTGGACACCGACCGGGCGGCCCGGATCCTGGCGGCCTGCAAGGCGGCCATCAAGGCGGGGGACCGGCTCCACCCCCAGGAAATGGCCCAGCTTCTGGCCGACCTGGCCCGCTGCCGGCAACCCTATGCCTGTCCCCACGGCCGGCCCACGGTGATCCGCGTGGGGGTCGACGAGCTGGAGCGCCGGTTCGGCCGGCGGGGCGGGGGGTGAGGCGGCGTGCTCATCGTGATCGTGGGACCCACGGCGGTGGGCAAGACCGAACTCTCCCTGCTGCTGGCCGATCTCATGCCCGTCGAAGTGGTTTCCGCCGATTCCACCCAGGTCTACCGGGGCCTGGACATCGGCACCGACAAGGTCGATCCTGCCGTCCGGCGCCGCATCCCCCACCACCTGATCGACATCCGTGACCCCGATGAGCCGTACAGCGTGGCCGATTTCCGGCGGGACGCCACGGCGGCCATCCAGGCCATCTGCCGGCGGGGGCGGTACCCGGTGCTGGTGGGAGGGACGGGCTACTACGTCACCGCCCTGCTGCGGGGCTTTGACTTCGAGCCCGTTCCTCCCGACCCGGACCTGCGGCGGCGGCTGGAAGAAGAGTACGAGAAGCTGGGCCCGGAGGCCCTCCACCGGCGGCTGGCCGCCGTCGACCCCCAGCGGGCCGCGGTCATCTACCCCCGCGATCGCAAGCGGCTGGTCCGGGCCCTGGAGATCTGGTACCAGACCGGCCGGCCGCCCAGCCAGTTCGCGCCGCCGCGCTCGGGGCCCCTCGCCTTCGCCGCCCGCTGCTACGGCCTGACGGCACCGCGGGATGACGTCTACCGCGCCATCGCCCGGCGGGTCGACCGCCAGCTGGCCCGGGGCCTGGTGGAGGAGGTGCGGCGGCTGCTGGAGGCGGGGTACGACCCCCGGCTGCCGGCGCTGCAGGCCCTGGGCTACAAGGAGATCGCGGGATACCTGCGGGGCGAGTACGACCTGGCCGAGGCCCGGCGGCGGCTCATTCGCAACACGCGGCACTATGCCAAGCGGCAGTGGACCTGGTTCCGCCACCAGCTGCCGGAGGTCCGGTGGTTCGACCGCCGGGAGTGGACCCTGCCCCAGGTGGCCCGCTTCATCGCGGCGGAGGCGGGGGCGGGGATGCCGTCCGGGAAGGTACGGGCTCCGGTGGCACCGGCAAAAGACGACCCGGGCCAGGCCCCTGCCCCGGGCCGCTGAGGGCGGGCGGGGCCGTGTTGTCGGGGTCGTGGCCTGCCCCGGTCCGGTGGTCGCAGACGGGACAGCTGCCTCGCACCAGGGCCTCGGCCCGCAGGGCAAGGGGCGCTTCGGCGCAGCCCAGCCGGTAGCCCTCTCGCCGCCCCCGCCGCCGGCCGGCGGCATACCCGGCGGCCAGCGCCAGGACGAGCAGGGCGGCCCCGGCCAGCACCGCCGCCACCCCCGTTTCGGCCAGCGCCGGCACGGACGCCCCCGGGCTCACGGCACACCCTCCCCGCCGGCCGGAGGGCCGGCCGGGGATCCACCGCGTTGTGGGGGTGCCCCGGAGGCCACGGCGCCGTTGCCGGCCTGGGGATCCCGCGCCGGGTGCGTCCGGCCCCGCCTCCCCGGGACCAGCGGCCCGCGACCGGCCAGCCCGGCCCCGGCGGCTGCGGCCCAGGCGGCCACCGCCCGCAGGGGGTCCCAGGCGGCCGCCACCAGAGCCAGCCCGAGCCCGGTCAGCAGCGCCTCTTGCGGGCCGAGCCGCGCCGCCCAGTTGCGGGCGGGCCCGGCCCCGGGCACCGGCCCAAGCGGGTCGTCCCCTGAGGTCCGGGCTTGCTCCCGCCGCAGGTCGATCCAGTCGTCCACCAGTTGTACCGAGCCCACCAGGGCCAGGGCGGCCAGGGTGTCCGGCAGGCCCGCGGCGGCCACCGAAAGGGCCACCGTGAGCGCCGTCTCCTGCCAGGCGCGCAGCCCCAGGGGCAGCCGGGTGCCGCTGCCGTGGGCCATCCCCCAGGCGTAGCTGGCCCAAAAGAGAAGCAGCGCGTCCCGCAGGGAAAGGGCGGCAGCGGCGGCCAGGGCAGCCAGGGCGTAGGCGGTGGCGGCGGGCCCCAGGCGGGCGGCGGCGTTGGGCCGGCCCGTCCAGGCATCTTCTTCCCGGTCGAGGACGTCGTCCATCAGCTTCACCGCCACGCCCACCAGCAGCACCGCCAGGACCCGCAGCCCCTCGGCTGGACCGGCGGGCGGCAGCCATCCGGCCGCCAGCCCCTCCCGCCAGCGGGCCAGCAGGGGAAGGAGATCAGACGTAGCGGGCCACAAAGCGCCGCACCTCCCGGAAGCCGGTCCGCTGCAGGGCCGAGACCGGCAGCACCGGCCGGCCGCTGAAAACCCGCCGGATGGTGGCCAGCCCGCCGGGCGCGGCGGGCAGGTCCATCTTGTTGGCCAGGACGGCGTAGGGTGCCCGCAGGGGCAGGTAGCGGGCGATCTGGACCTCCACCTCGGCGATGGCGCTCCGGCCCTGCCGCCCCACCCGGTCGGCATCGATCACGTGCAGCACGGCATCGGCCAGCCGGAGGGCCCGCAGGGTCTGGGCCACCGCCAGCCGGACCTGGCGGTCCTCGTCGATGCCGTCCAGAAGGCCGGTGGAGTCGGTGAGCACCACCACCCGGGCCCGCTTGCGGCCCGGCACGGACACCGTCAGCGACTGCAGGCAGCGGGTGGTGTGGGGCTCGTCCCCCACCAGCAGCGGGCGGTCCCGTTCCAGGTGGCAGGGCCGGGTGAAGGTGCCGCCCTCGGCCGCCTGGACGGTCATCTCCGCCCGTTCGATCCCCAGGTAGCGCGCGAAGTTGAGCAGGAACAGGGTCTTGCCCGCGTTGGCTTGCCCGATGATCAGCGCCGTCTTCACGGCCACCCCTCCCCGGGGCCGGGGGCCGGGTCGAAATCGGCCGCGGTGAGGCGCATGAGCTCCTCCCGGCCGGCCGCGGGCCGGTCCAGCAACCGGACGGCCTGCCGGCGGATGGCCCGCTCGATCAGGTTGCGGACCGTGCGGGCGTTGCCGGACCGCTCGCCGTAGCCGGGAGGCAGGGACAGGAGGATCTCCCGCAGCCTCTGCTCGGCGCCGGGATCCAGCCGGTATTGCCGCTGCCCGGCCAGCTGGTGGGCGATGGCCACCAGTTCGTCCACGGTATAGTCGGGAAAGGTCAGGTGGATGGGGAACCGGGAGCGCAGGCCCGGGTTCACCTGGAGGAACCAGGCCATCTCCTGCCGGTACCCTGCCAGGATGACCACCAGCCGCTGCCGGTGGTCTTCCATCTGCTTGACCAGGGTGTCGATGGCTTCCTTGCCGAAGTCCTTCTCGCCGCCCCGAGCCAGGGAGTACGCCTCATCGATGAACAGCACCCCGCCCAGGGCCTGGTGGATGACCTGGCGCGTTTTCTGGGCCGTGTGGCCGATGTACTCGCCCACCAGGTCGGCCCGCTCGACCTCCACCAGGTGGCCCTTTTCCAGCACGCCCAGGGCCCGGAAGAGCCGGGCCAGGATGCGGGCCACGGTGGTCTTGCCGGTGCCCGGGTTGCCGGTAAAGACCATATGCAGGGTCAGGGGCTCGTTGATCAGGCCGGCCCGGGCCCGGCGCTCCCGCACGGTGACGTAGGCCCGGATCTCCCGGACCACCCGCTTGACGTGGTGCAGGCCGATCAGCGCGTCCAGCTCGGCCAGGGCCGCTTCGATTTCCCGCTCTCGCTGCCGCTGGTCCTCCGTGGTGTCCGGTGCCGGTTCCCGCTCCAGCCGGTGCAGGTAGACCACCGCCTGGGGCGGGGCGATGCGGCCGTCCTCGATCCAGCGCAGCACCTCGTCGGGGGAGGACGGCTGGGGCGGTTGCGGGGACGGCACCCGGCCGCCCGCGGGCGGGCGGGTGACGACGACGCGTTCCATGAAACCACCTCCGGCCCGGCATCGTTCCAGTGTATTCGGGGCGCCGGGGCGCCGTGTTCGTCCGGCGCCGGGGGATAGGAGGCGGGGGTCCAGGCGAGGTCCCTCCGCCCCCGGTGACGCCGCGGACGTCGCGGGGGTGTCTGATAGAATTCGGGTAGATGCGGCGGGGAGGGCCGGGGGGCAGGCGGGAGGAAGGAGGAACCGGCTTGACGGGCGACAGCGCCGGCGGAAGTCCCCGCCGGCGGCCGGAAAGGGCGCTGCTGGTGGGCGTCAGCTGGGAGCGGGGCGGGCGCCTCTCCCCCGAGGAGCGGCTGGCCGAGCTGAGGGAATTGGCCCGCTCCGCGGGGGCGGAGGTGGTGGGGGAGATCCGCCAGCGGCGGGACCGGCCGGAGCCCGCCACCCTGATCGGGCCGGGCAAGGTCCAGGAGGTGGCGGAGGCCCGCCGGCGGCTCGAAGCCGACGTGGTGATCTTCGATCGGGACCTGACCCCGGCCCAGCAGCGGAACCTGGAGCGGGCCATCGGCGGCAAGGTGATCGACCGCACCCAGCTGATCCTCGACATCTTCGCGTCCCGGGCCCGGACCAGGGAGGGCCAGCTGCAGGTCGAACTGGCCCAGCTGCAGTACCTGCTGCCCCGCCTGGCCGGCATGGGCGAAGCCCTCTCCCGCCTGGGCGGCGGGATCGGCACCCGGGGCCCTGGCGAGACCCGCCTGGAGGTCGACCGCCGCCGCATCCGCCGCCGGATCGCGGGCCTGCGCCGGCTGCTCGCCGAAGTCCGCCGCCAGCGCCAGACCCAGCGCAAGGGGCGGCGCCGGGCGGGGCTGCCCGTGGTGGCGCTGGTGGGCTACACCAACGCCGGCAAGACCACCCTGCACGCCGCGCTGGTCCGGCGGTTCGGGGCCGTCCCGGCCGGTGCGGTGGTGGCGGGCCGCGACCGGCTGTTCGACACCCTGGACCCCGCGGTGCGGCGGGTCGAGTGGCCCGGTCTGGGGCCCGTTCTGGTGGCCGACACCGTGGGGTTCATCCACGACCTGCCGCCCCACCTGATCGCCGCCTTCCGCGCCACCCTGGAAGAGGTCCTGGAAGCGGACCTGCTGCTCCACGTGGTCGACGTTTCCCAGCCGCGGTGGCCCGTGGATGTGGACACGGTGGAGGAGATCCTCGATGACCTGGGCGCCGTCCAGCCCCGGCTGCTGGTGCTGAACAAGATCGACCGGGGGGAGGCCGGGGGAGAGGGGGCGAGGGGAGAGGCGGCCGGCGGCGAGGAGACCCGACGACACGATGCGGAGTGCAAGGGCGGGGAGGCCGGCGGCGGCGAGGCCTGGGGAAGGGAATCCGGAGACGGGAGCAGGGACCCCAGGGGAGAAGGCAGGCCGCCCGAGGCCATCCCGACGGCGCATCCCCTGCCGGCGGCCCCCTTGAGCGGCGAAAATGCGGCCCCTGCTGGTATTGGCGGCCGGGCCGTGCGGGTTTCCGCGCTGACGGGCCAGGGACTGGACCGGCTGGCGGTTGCGGTGGCGGAACTGCTGGGTCGGGATCGCCGCCGGGTGCGGGTGGAGGTGCCCTACCACCGGAGCGACCTGCGGTCCCGGATTCATGCCGGGGGCCCCGTCCTGGCGGAAGAACCGGTCCCGGCGGGCTGGAGCCTGGTGGCCCTCCTGCCGCAGGCCGAGATCGGGCGGCTCCGGCGGGCCGGGTGCCGCATCGAGGACGCGGCGATCGGGGACGCGGAAGATGGTGCAAGGAGGCTGGACGGGAGCCGGCCTTGAACCGGGCGTGGCGGGCCGGGCCGGCCGCTGCAACGGGCGGAACGGCGCCGCAGACGGGAGGGATCAGGGATCATGCCGATCCTGCCGGGAATGGCGGCTGAGGCTGGAGGAGGCCCGTGGTGGCTCGCCCTGCTGGCGTCCATCGGCATTGCCGCTGGCCTGGTGGGAACCGTCCTCCCCGCGCTCCCGGGGATCCCGCTGGTCTTCCTGTCCATCGCCGGTTACGCGGTCGCCACGGGCTTTCGGGAAATCTCCGGCACGGCCCTGCTGGTCATGTTGGCGGCCACCGTGGCCGGCATGGCCCTGGAATACGGCCTGGGGCCGGCAGCGGCCCGGCGCCGCGGCGCCAGCCGGGCCGCCTTCTGGGGTGCCATTGCAGGTGGACTGGCCGGCACCTTCATCCTGGGCCCCCTGGGCATCTTGCTGGGGCCGCTGGCCGGGGCCGTGGTGGGTGAACTGGCCAGCGGCCGGACATGGCAACAGGCGTTGTCCACCGGCTGGACGACAGCGGTGGGACTGGTGGCCGGCCTGGCACTTGAGCTGCTCATCGGCCTCGCCATGGCGGTCTACTTCTGGATACGGGTCCTCGCATGAGGCCGCGCCGCGGGTCAGGTGCCGCGGTCCGGGGCATTCCTGGCCTTGAATCGGCCTTGATCACCCCGGTCTCAAATCATCCGGCGCAGAAGGGCCACCACCTTCCCGAGGATACGGGCCGTCCGCACGCGGATGGGTTCCATGGCCGGATTCTCCGGCTGCAACCGGATGCCGTCGCGCTCCCGGTAGAACCGCTTCACCGTCGCTTCATCGTCGATCAGGGCGACCACGATGTCCCCGTTGTCGGCCGTTTCCTGCCGGCGGACGATGACGTAGTCACCGTCCAGGATGCCCGCCCCGATCATGCTGTCGCCGCGGATGCGCAGGGCGAACACCTCCCCCTCGGGCACCAGCTCCGTCGGGAGGGGGAGGACGTCCTCGATGTTCTCGACCGCCAGGATCGGCTGGCCCGCGGTCACCTGCCCCACCAGGGGGACCGGCACCGTCCGCGTCCGCAGGCCGGATTCCTCCAGGACCTCGATGGCCCGCGGCTTGGTGGGATCGCGGCGGATGTAGCCCTTTCGCTCCAGCCTCGCCAGATAGGTGTGGACGGTGGATGTGCTCTTCAGGCCCACCGCTTCCCCGATTTCCCGTACCGAAGGGGGATAGCCTCGCTCGCGGATCGACGCCTTGATGTAATCGAGAATCTGCCGCTGCCTGCGGGTCAGCTCTTCCAAGTCGGCACCTCCCACCGCCGCGGGCCCTTTTCCCGCTGCTTAGGCCGCCCCGGTTCCTAACCCGGTGGATCGGCCTTTTCCACCACCTTGGCGCCGTGACGCCGGCGCTGCCGGCTTCGGGCGCCGGCGGACCGCCCTGCACCCGCCCTGCACCCATTGTACGGATCGAAAGCAGGTTCCACAAACAGTTGTTCGGACCCCGCGTGGGAATTCCTGCATGATGGGACGCACCGTCGCCAGATTTTTGTCCCTTGACACCGAACGGATGTTCCATGGTATGATGGGACCCGAACACATGTTTCGGTACCGGGGGGATGACCGTGGCAGTACGGGTTCAGTGCCGGGGTGCCAGACCCTTTGGCGACGGTAGGGGCCGAAGCGGCCGGCCGGCGGCGGGCGCTTTCAGGCGCCGCCGGTACCGATGGGGCCGGCCTGGGCGGACCGTGGCCGCGCTGGTTCTTGTGACAGGGGTGATCCTGGGCGTAGCCTGGGGCGGCGGGCTCTGGCCGGCACGGGCGGTGGCTTCGGACGAGGGTGCGGCCAAGCCGCCGGTTCAAAAGGTGGCCCGTCATCCAGGGGGCGCGGATCCGGCGGCACGGGCCGGGAGGTCACCGCAAGCGTCGACCACGAATGGCGATGGCGCTGGGGAGGCTGCCTTATTGCAGGGGAACCAGGTGGTCGTCCGGCGGGGCGATCGCATCTGGGCCATTGTGGAGCGGTATGGGCGCAGCGACCGGGATCCCCGGGATCTGGTGGCGGCCGTGATGGAGGCCAACGGCCTAACATCCCCGGCACTACGGCCCGGTATGGTCCTGGTCCTGCCACCCGAGGTTCTCCGGTAGGCGGAGCACCGCGGACCCCAGACATCCGGTGCAGGGCGGCCCGCTGCCGGCCGCCGCACCGCCCATGGTATACGGCCATCCTCCCGGCCTTTTCTTACGGATGTCTTGTGAGCGATTCATTCCTTGTGTTTGCCGGAAGGCATCCTGCGGGCCCGCTGCTCGGCAGCGGTACACCGGGTGAGCATGCAACCGTCCGCCGATCGGGATTTTTCGGGCGGGTAGCGGGCAGCCACATTGCGGCGGAGCCGTACCTGGGCGGAGGAACCGGTACCGGTTGCAGCGCAGCCGGTGGATGCGATGGGCAGGCTTACCGCCGCTCTGGGTCGCTTCGTCCAGATTCGCAGATTTCTCTGGAGAAGCCATGAGCGACCACCTTCCGTGGCCACCGCCAGGGCTGGGGGGCCGGCGGGCAGCGGGACACCGGGGTTCTGGTGAGACCCCGGGACCTGGCTTCAGGACGCCGTCCTGTACTTCGTATAAGTGGCATTATGTTAAGTAAGTTAAGTAAGCACGGGGCACCCCACGGCCCCCAGCCCCTCTCGCTCCCGCGACACGACCAGCCCGGCGGCGGGTTCGACCGTGACGAGCGGCGAGGAGGCTCCCTGCAGGCGGAAGTCGCCGACCCGCCTGCAGGGATTCGCCCCAGCCGAAGGGTGCCGGGGGACGGCGGGCGTCGCCGGGTGACGCGGACCCGGCCGCGTTCCCCCAAGCATGTTGCCCGGAATCGGGGCCCGCCGCGAAGGGGCACCTACGGACCGAGCGGCCCCACCCGTGTGGCGGCGAGCCCGGCCCCCGCTCCAGGGCGGGTCCCCCTCCGCCGGCGTGGGCTGGAGGTGGGGGCTGCAGGCGGGGTCTATCCCTACCGAAGGTGCGCCCGTGCCTCAAAGCGGCGAGCTGGCCTCGAACTGGGGCGGCCGCTTGCCGCGTAGCGAAGCCAGGCCCTCGGCGGCATCCGGCAAGGTGAAACCCAGGAACTCCAGCGCCGTCGAGGTGTCGAAGATCGGACCCGCGGCCCGCAGCCAGTTGTTGAGGGCGTACTTGGTCCAGCGGATCGCCGTCGGGCTGCCCTGGGCCAGCCGGCGGGCAATGTTCAGGGCAGCCTCCCGGGCCTCGCCGTCGTCCACGCAGAGGGCGACGAGCCCGATCCGGGCGGCTTCCTCGCCGCTCACGGGCTCGTTCAGCAGGAGGTGATACTTGGCCCGGGCCATGCCCACCAGTAGAGGCCAGATGATGGCGGCGTGATCGCCGGCGGCCACGCCCAGGCGAACGTGCCCATCCAGCAGGCGGGCGTTCCGGGCGGCCACGGCGATGTCGGCCAGCAGCGCCACGGCCAGTCCGGCGCCGACGGCGGGGCCTTCGATGGCGGAGACCACGGGCTTGGAACAATTGATCAGGTTGTACACCAGGTCGCGGGCTTCTTTCCAGACCCGCACCCGGACCTGGGGATCCTGCATGATGGCTTCGACCAGGCGGAAATCGCCGCCGGCTGAAAAGGCCTTCCCTGCGCCCCGTACCAGCACGACCCGAACTCCGGCGTCGCCGTCGATGTCCCTCCAGATGCGGGTAAGCTCGGTATGGGTCTCGGCGTCCACCGCGTTGAGCGTCTCCGGCTGCTCCAGGACCAGCTCCAGGATCCCGGGTTCCGCCCAGGACAGCTGCAGCCGCCGGTATTGGTGCCACCAGGACGACACGGGCATTCCCTGCCTTCCTCCGCGAGGGTTCCAGGTGCAGTGGAGAGACGTCCGGCCCCGAGTGAACCCGAGGGAGACGGAGTTCGGCCGGGGGGACCCCGAACTCCTGCCGAGACTTTTGCCGAGCTCCTGCACGGCTCTCTCTCCTGCCGTCTCGGCTGCGGTCGCCGTTGGCGGGGCCGGCCTGCACCGGGCTCCCGGCTCCCGCGGGTCCGGTTCCGGCTCAGAAGCCGCCGGGGGAACCGGCGGGTCGAACCCGCAGGGCGATCTTGCCGCGCACGCCGCCCTCCTCCAGGCGGCTGTGGGCTTCGGCCACCTGGTCCAGGGGCAGGATGCCGTCCAGGGCCGGGCGCAGCTTGCCGCCTTCGATCAGGGTCCGGAGGGCGTCCAGCTTGTACCGGGCCCGCTCCAGGAAGAGCCCGTGCAGTGTCAGGTTCTTCCGCGACAGGGGGCCCAGGTTGACCTGGCCGCCCAGGATGGTCACCACCCGTCCGTGGGGCCGCACCACCTCAAGACTCCAGGTGAGGACCTCCCCTCCCACCGTGTCCAGGACCAGGTCCACGCCCTGGCCGCCGGTCTCGCGCCGGATGACCTCCACGAAATCCTGGGTCCGGTACTCGATCACCCGGTCGGCGCCCAGGGACTTGACGAATTCCATGTTGTCGGCCCGGGCGGTCGCGTAGACGAAAGCACCGGCCGCCTTGGCGATCTGGACGGCGAAGTGGCCGATACCACCGGCCGCGCCGTGGATCAACACCGTTTCGCCCACCTTTAGCCCACCACGGGTGATCAGGCCGTCCCACGCCGTTCCCCCGGCCAGGGGCACCACGGCCGCTTCGGTGTGGGACAGGTTCTCCGGCTTGCGGGCGACGATCTCCTGGCGCGCCACGTGATACTGCGCGTAGCTGCCCGGCCGGCCACCGAAGATCTCGGGGGTGTAGTAGACCTCATCGCCCGGCTGGAAATCCGTCACTCCCGGTCCCACCGCCACCACCACGCCCGACACGTCGTAGCCGATGATGGCAGGAGGCACCACACCGGCCCAGGTGCCGTTGCGGCGAATCTTGTAATCCACCGGGTTGACGGAACTGGCGTGAACCTCGACCAGCACCTCGCCCGGGCCGGGCTCGGGTACCGGTACCTCCCGGGCTTCAAAGACCTCAGGCCGTTCCTAAAAACATAGGCATTTATTACATCTGCCTATGACGCCGGGCGAACAGCGCTCCCGACGATTCGCGCCGGGGGATCGCACCCCGGACCCCAAGCCAGACCATCGCACCCCGGGCCGTGCGGCCTTGGGGCCGCCGGTGCCAGGGTGGGTAGGGGTTCTCCCCTGCCTGGGGCGTCCTCGGAGGACCACTCATAAAGCCGGTGCGCCTGCTTGCCGCGCACCGCCGGGGCGATGCGCCGCCAATCGCTCCAGACGTGCCGCCCTCGATTCCTCGCGGGTAGAGGGCGGGCGGTTCCAGAGCGCAAGCGCTCGCCCAAACCAAGGCCCCGGCGGGCAATCGCCACCGCCGCTGCGGCGTGGGGCGACAGCCCGTACCGGGCCATAAACTTGACCTTGCCAATCACGCTGGTGAAGGCCGGGTTGACGCGGATCACTTCCACGCCTTCCCGGGCGGCCCGGGAGAGCAGCAGGGCCATAAACGCGGCGTAGGCAAAGGCGGACAGCATCCGGGCGTAGCGGTTGTCTTCTTCCCGAAGGCGGGCCTTCTTCTCCCGAAAATCCAGCCGTTCGACGACGATGGGCTTGCCGGCGCCCTTTGCCCATGCCACAAGGTCCGCCACCACATCGCCCAGGATGGCCTTCACCTGCTCGCGGCGCTTGCCTTGAAGCTGAAACCGGATGTCGCGAGCCGCCACCGGGTTGCCGAAGCGGTCCACCTCCGCCACGGCCAGCCGGTCGGGGTTCAGATCCGCGCCAAGGGCGCCAGCCATCCGCGATGTCGTGATCGGGGCCGCTGGCCGTTCGGTGGTGGCGAACACATACCACACACCGCGCTTACGGACAAAGCGGTAGGAAATCGCTTGCCCGGTTGCGATGGCACGCGAAATCACATTATCCCCGTAGGGGAAGCGGACACCGTGAATCCAAATGTAGCGACCAAAACGAGCGGCCAAGGCGTTTGGCACGCGAAGGCGCAATGACCCGGCGATGAGCGAGCAATTCAAATTCCCGCTCATTTCGCCTTTTGATCCGATGCAGAAGAAGCTTTGGCTACGGGCATCGCGCCATGCCTTGCGCCATTCGTCGTGGGAAGCAAACCCATTCTCTTCAAGGTGGAACTGCCGGTGAAACAAACGCCGAGAACCAAAGCAAATCGGCGGCAATCCCGTCCGGGCTTCCGCCGTTTCAAGGCGAGCGCGAAGCATCGCCAGTCGCCGTTGCTTCTGGTGCAGCTGAAATCGGACCCGACGGCGACGCTCCGCCCGCTCTTCGGGCGGCAGGGCGGCCCAGCGGCCCTTGCCCGATGCCAAGGCTTTCTCCTGCTTTTGGAGCTTGGTAATCGCTCGTTCGGTGGATTGAATCTGCCCGCGCAGATGCACCAGATGGTGCCGATGGGCTTCCTCCGCCGCCTTCACCTTGGCCTTGAGTTCGATGGCCAGAGCATTGAAGTGGCGAGCCGTGATTCCGTAGTGGGCAATGTATTCCCGCTTGCACTCAACAAGGGGACGATTGTGAACATAGACATCGACAAATAACCGGCGCAGCAGGCGACCGTACAGGGCGGCGATGGCGTCCAGCACGGGATAAACAGACGGGTCTTGAATCTTCGTCTGAAAGGTCGCCTGCATGGCCCGCGTGTCCTCCCTCTCTCATCATACCAAACGCCTGTTCCATACACCAAAGAGGAACAGGAGACGGAGGTGAAATGTTTCGCCTACGTCTGATAAGATTTGACGATAGTTTGGTCAGCAGTTACGAACCCCTCCGAAGGTCCGGATGACCATGGCCCTCATGGTCTTCGCCGTCTTCGCCATGGGACTCCCCCCACCCGTGGGATCTGGACCCAGTTAACGGGTAAACCCATTACCGGGATAAGCCAATGCTTACAGCCTCGTCAAGGCGGCCTGCGCCCCGGCGCTACCGGGAGGAAGGCGGCGCCGCCCGGCACGGGCGGCTTGCCGGCCGGCGGCGGCACCGGCGGGCCCCGGGCGAGCCGGGTGGCAGCCCGCGCTCCCCGGCTGCCCGGCAGGAGCTACCGCCGGTGCTGCCCAAACCTCTTCAGGGATGGCCAGGCGGGCCTGGTCTCCCTGGCCGCGGCCCTGGATGGGGCGGGGCTGGGCATGCTGCTGGGCCTGCTGGTGATGGCGGGTACGGGTTTCCCGTCCAGCCAGGTGGCCGGCAGCCACGCCGTCATCGGCTGGTTTCCCCCCAGGGAGCGCGGCCTCGCCATGGGGATCCGCCAGGCGGGCTTGCCGGCGGGCGGGTTTGCGGCCGCATGGCTCCTCCCCGGCCTGGCCAGCGCCTGGGGCTGGCGGGCGGCCCTGGCAGGGGCGGCGGTGGCCTGCATCGCCAGCGGGGTGCTGGTGGGACTGGTCCTCCCCCGGGACGAGCCCAGATCGGTCCCACGGCCCCGGGAGACGGGAACCGGACCCGGGTCCGGACAACGCGACCGGGTTGCCGGGGGGCGTTCCGCGAAATGCGGGCCGGCGGGGGTCCACGGGGGGCGGTCGGGGCGGGCCCAGGACCCGCGGGCGGCCCGGGCGGCGCGGGGGCGGGATGCCGGCGCCCTGGCGGTGGCGGCCTGGTTCTTCCGCCAGCCCACGCTGGTCCTGGTCACCGTCGTAGCGTGCGTGCTGGCAGCGGTCCAGTTCAGCCTGACGGGGTACTTGCCCCTGTTCATGGAAGACGTGTTCGGCTGGTCCCCGGACGCGGCCGGGCGCCTTCTGCTGGTGGTCCATCTGGGGGGCATGCTGGGGCGGCTGGCCTGGGGCTGGGCCTCCGACCGGCTGTTTGGCGGCCAGCGGGCGCAGCCCATGGCCGGTGCGGCCTTGGGGGGGATGCTGGCGGCGGCGGGCCTGGTGGCCGCCGCCCTCCTGGGCGGCACCAGCGGGCACGGTCCGGTAGGATCCGCGGCCATGGTGCTCCTGGCGGCCCTGGCAGGGTTCAGTTGTCTCGGGTGGAACGGGCTCTACACCACGGTGGTGGCGGAAAACGCGGGATCCCGGTCGGCGCCGGCTTTGGGCCTGAGCATGACGGTGCTGTACGTCTTCACCATGCTGGCGCCGCCCCTCTTCGGGCGGGTGGTGGACGCAGTGGGCCACTACGCGGCCGCCTGGGGCCTGGCGGTGCTCTTGCAACTGGCGGGCCTGGTTCTCATCGGCCGGCTTCACCGCCGGCTGGCGGGCGGCGCTGAAGGGCTGGCCCGGGGGATCCGGCCGCTGGCGGGTTCGTCCTGAGGGGGCGGACCAGGCACGGGCAGGGTCGGGGGCGGGGCCCGGTGAGGGACGCGTGCGAGGAGGTGCTACCGTGAGGGTCGCGGTGATCAGCGACATCCACGGCAACGGGCCGGCCCTGGACGCCGTCCTGGCCGACATCGCCGCCCGGGCCGTGGACGCCATCTACTGCCTGGGTGACGTGGCGTTCCAGGGGCCCCACGCGGCCTACTGCGTGGACGTCTTGCGGGAGCGGCACATCCCCACGGTGCGGGGGAACACCGACCGGTACCTGGCGGGAGGCGGCCGGCCGCCAGGGATGCCGTCCGGGCGGGCCGACGCCTTGCTGCGCCCCTGGCGGGAAGCCCTGGGGCCGGAGCGGCTGGCCTGGCTGGGGGCTCTGCCCGAGCGGCTCGAGGTTACGTGGGGTGGCGCCCCAGGGCTTCTGGTGCACGGTTCGCCCCGCTCGGACGAAGAGCCCCTGCTTCCCAGGCTGCCGGGCACCGGCCCGGCCGGCGCTCCCGGCACGGGACCCGGCACTGGGAGCCCGCCCGGTGCCGGCAGCCCGGAGGATGGCGATCCCCTGGCGGGCGTGGACGCCCAGCTGGTGCTCTTCGGTCACCACCACCTGCAACTGGCCTGGCGCCAGGGTGGGACCGGCCCCTGGATGGTGGGGCCGGGCAGCGTGGGCATGCCTTTCGACGGAGATCCGCGGGCTGCCTACGCCCTGATCACCGTGGAGGAGGACAGGGACGCCCCCCGCGTCGGTGCACCGCGGATGGCGGTGACCCTGGTGCGGGTCCCTTATGACGTGGAGGCCGTCATCGCTGCCCACCGGCAGGCAGGGCTCATGGACTACAATCCCCTGTTCCCCGCCCAGCTGCGCCAGGCGCGCATGCATCCGGCCCCCCAGGGGTGAACCCCGAACCCCGGGTTGAACCCCGAACCCCGGGTGGAACGGCACCGGGGGAGGGCTCTCCCCTGCCCTCCCCCGGCCTTCCCTGGGATCGTGCGGTCCAGGAACCGTCAGGCGTCACGGGGCCCTAGTCGATCTTCACCTCGTCGATCTGGGCCCGCTGCAGCCGGCCGCTGAAGTCCACGTAGATCGCCTTCCACTCCGTGTAGACCTCCAGCGCCGCCTGGCCGGCCTCCCGGTGGCCGTTGCCCGTCGCCCGCATGCCGCCGAAGGGCAGGTGGATCTCGGCCCCGATGGTGCCGTGGTTGACGTAGCAGATGCCCGTCGCCAGATCCCGCATGGCCACGAAGGCGTTGCGCACGTTCTGGGTGAAGATCGAGCTGGAGAGGCCGTACTGGACCGAGTTGTTGATCTCGATGGCCTCCTCCAGGCTGCGGATCTTGATGATGGACAGCACCGGGCCGAAGATCTCCTCGTTGGCGATGCGCATGTCCGGGGTGACGTCGGCGAAGATGGTCGGCTGGAAGAAGAAGCCCCGGGCCAGCTCGCCCTCGGTGGCCGGCTGGCCGCCCACCACCAGGCGGGCGCCCTCCTCGCGGCCCACGTTGACGTAGTACGCCACCTTCTCCACGGCGCGGCCGTTGATGAGGGGGCCCACGTCCGTCTGGGGATCCAGGCCGTTGCCCAGGCGCAAGCGGGCCGCCCGGGCGGCCAGCCGCTCCACCACCTCGTCGTAGACGGCCTCGTGCACCAGCAGGCGGCTGGTCGCGGTGCAGCGCTGGCCGGTGGTGCCGAAGGCGCTCCAGATCACCGCCTGTTCCACCAGGTCCAGGTCGGCGTCGTCCATGACGATGACGGCATTCTTGCCCCCCAGCTCCAGGTGCACCCGCTTGAGCTGGGCGCCCGCCACCTGGTTGACGTGCTTGCCCGACTCCACCGACCCCGTGAAGGAGATCAGGTGGACGTCGGGATGGTGCAGCAGCGCCTCGCCCACGGTGCCACCCGGGCCGTAGACCAGGTTGAGCACGCCCGGCGGCAGCCCGGCCTCCTCGAAGATCCGCACCAGCTCGTAGGCCAGCCAGGGCGTGTCGGTGGCGGGCTTGAAGACCACCGTGTTGCCGGCCACCAGGGCGGGCATGATCTTCCACGTGGGGATGGCCAGCGGGAAGTTCCACGGGGTGATGGCCGCCACCACGCCGATGGGCTCCCGTACCGCCATGGCGAACTTGTCGGGCATTTCCGCCGGGGTGGTGTGGCCCAGCAGGCGCCGACCCTCGCCCGCCATGTAGTAGGCCATGTCGATGCCTTCCTGGACGTCGCCCCGCGCCTCGGGCAGGACCTTGCCCATCTCCTGGGTCATCTTGCGGGCCAGGTCTTCCTTGCGCTCCCGCAGGAGCTCGCCCGCCCGGTAGAGGATCTCGGCCCGGCGCGGCGCCGGGACCTTGCGCCACCTGGCGAAGGCCGCCTTGGCCGCGGCCACCGCTTCGGCCACGTCCTCCTCGGTGCCCAGGGCCGCCCGGCCCAGGACCTCCCCCGTGGCAGGGTTGATGTTGTCGACGTATTTCCCCGAACGGGGTTCGGTCCAGCGGCCGTTGATGTAGTTCAGGTAGACGGTCACGCCGCTCCCCCCTTCCCCCCTTGGTTCGCGAGGGGCCCGGACCAATCCTGCGGGCGGGACGGTCTCCTCCGCCGGTGGCCGGAACGGGGCCGGATGGATCCCCTCCCTCCTGTCACCCCGACCCGCCGGTGGAAGGCGGCGTGGAGACGGGTCCGGCGGCGTCTCCGGCGGCGCCCGGGCCGGTAGCGGGCGCGGCCTCGCCCTGAGGGGTGGCGGCCTGCAAGGCGTCCAGCAGCTGGTCGACCGTCACGGGGCGCAGGGCCCTGGCATCAAGGCGCTGCAGAAGCAGGGGCAGGGCCTCGATGGTGGCCCGTTGGGTGGCGTGGAGCATCAGGACGGCCCCGTTGTAGGCGCTGGCGGCGACCCGGGCCGCCAGCTGGTCCGGTGGCAGGGGCGGCACGTCCTGGGCGCCGATGTTGGTCCACAGCAGGACGCGGTGGCCTTCTTCCCGCGCCCAGCGGAAGACGGCCGGGTCGCGCAGGTCACCGGCCGGCCGGTAATACAGGGGGGGCCGGCCAGCCAGCCGTGCCAGCAAGGCCGCGGTCCTGCGGATCTCGGCCCGGGTCGCCGCCTCCCCCAGCTCGTGGGGACTACGGTGGCTCCAGCCGTGGTTTTCCACCTGGTGGCCCCGCCGCGCCAGCTCCTGCACCAGCTGGGGGTGTTGCTGCGACCGGGCACCTTCCAGGAAGAAGGTCGCCTTGACGTCATGCTCCTCCAGCACCGCCAGCAGGGCGGGCCAGGTGACGGGATCGGGGCCGTCGTTGAAGGTCAGGGCCACCAGGCCGCCTTCCGCGGCGTTGCCGCCGCCCCCCAGTCTGGTTTCCTTCGTCGAACCCGAGGGGTCCTCGCCCCCCGCCCGCACCCCGCCCTCTCCGGTTCCCGGACCGGATGCCCCGCCGGGGCCCGTTCCCGGCCGGCCGGAACCGGGTGAATTGCTTCCGGGCGCGGCGCCCGGATCCCGGCTTGCAGCCGTTCCCGGGCCGGATGCCGCGCCGGGACCCGCGTCCGGGGCTTGCCCCGCCGCCGTGAAGCCGGCCGCGCCGGGGATGCGCAGGCGCTGGCCCGCCTCGATGCGGGCCGGGTCTGTGAGCCCGTTGTACCGGGCCAGTTCCTCCACCGGTACGCCGTAGCGGCGAGCAATGCGGTACAAGGTCTCCCCCTTTTGCACCACGTGCACCCGCGGTTCGGCGGCCAGAACGGTTTGGGCCTGCAACCCCAACGGGCCCGCCCCTGCCGCGGCGTGGCCCGGCCGGAGGTCCGGCGTTCCCTCCGGGACGCCGGCGCCCGAGGGGTTTGAAATGGCAACCCCCTCGGTCCAGACCTTGCCCACACCCCAGCCGGCCAGGGCCGCGACCAGGCAGGCTACCAGCAGCGGCAGCCAGTGCCAGGGCGGAGGGGTTGCGGTCCTTTGCCCCGCCTGGGCACGGGACGAGCCCGCCCGGGAGGATGGGCCACCCGCTGTCTCACCGGGCGCGACCCGGCGCGCGCGGCCCAGGAACCCCGGGTTCCCGCTGCCGCCTTCCCCCGGGGCGGGACCGCGGCGGCACGGCGAGGACGGACCTGCCGCGGGGAGCACGGAGGCGGCCGGGGACAGGCTGGCCGAGGTTCTCCGGGACGGGCGCGGGGCCCCACCCGCCCCGGCGCTTCGCCGGCCGGGGCGGACCACCCCGACGGCCGCCAGCGGAGCCGGAGCGGGTGGCACCAGCGCGGCCGCAGGTCCGGCGGTACGGAGCTTTCGGCCTCCCGTCCCGGGGCAGGGCCGGCGAACCTCCGGTTCCGGGGCGAGCCCCGGGTCGGTCCCGTGGCTCGAGGGCATGTCCGGGTCGGGGGCAGGGATTCCCTGCATGGAACGTTCCTTCACCACCGTCTGGCCTCCAGGGGTCCCGTCCTGGGTACCCGCCAGGTGGAAGGGCGCGGGCCGGAAGGGGGCCCTGGCCCGGTGGGGCCGGGGGCCGGCGCCGGGGTACCGCCGGACACCGGTGCCGCCGCGGGCTGCGGCGGTCTGATGGCGGCCGGGGAGGCCACGGGCTAGAGCAGCATCCCCACGGCCCCGCCGATGGCGCCGAGGATGAACCCCAGCAACATGCGGGGCCCCAGCTGGGCCAGGGGCGTGGGTTCCGCGGGAAAGAGCCAGTGGCCCAGGGCGCTGCCGATCAGCACGTACAGCAGGCCGGCGGCTCCACCGTGCAGCCAGCCCTTGTGGTCGGCGGCGCGGGCCGCCACCAGCCCGCCGGCAGCGGTCGCCAGCATCCCGAGGTAGTAAAGAAAGGCGTTGAGCTGGTACTCGTTGAGTGCCGTGAAGTACACCGCCAGGGCCAGAACCCCCGACGCCAGGACCACCAGCACCAGGGACACGGCCGCGCCCACCAGCACGGCGCGGGCGTGGAACGGCGGCGGGGTGCGGAAACGCTCCCGGGCGTCGGCTCCCTGCACGGTCCGATCCCCCCTTCCGGGCTCCCCGCGCGACGCGCGCGGGCCCGTACGGGAGATCCCTATGTCGGGCGCAGGAGGGTTAGAACGCTGCCGGAGGGACGCCAGGGCATCTTCGGGGGCCCGTGCCGCGGCTCCGGGCCACGGGCGTACCCCGGCGCGGCGACCCCGGACCAAGCCGCGGGCCGGTGCGCGCGCAGCGCACCGGCCCGGTAGGCCGTGGCCCGGGGATCGGAGGCATGGGGCGATCGGCGTACGACCGCGACGACGGGGTCCGTGGCCGCGGGCCGGTCGAACCGGCCGGGGTGCTGGATCCGGCCGGTTCGTTCCGGGAACCGCGGCCCGTTCCTATCGTGGCCGCCAGGGCGGGATGGTACCCTAGCAAAAACCGGCCCCGTCTTCCGCGAGCCGGTGGCTTGGAGGCCCCGCGCGCCCCAGCACGGGCGCCCCGCGAAAAGGTAAGGCCGCGCGCGCGGCGGGTTCAACCGGCGTTCAACCGGCAGGGAAAAGGACTCCTGCCGCGGGCTTCAGGCTTCCGGCCGGACCTGGGCCCGGCCTGCGGCGTCCAGGCCACGTGCGGTGCCCAGGCCGGCTTCCAGCTGCGGCCGCCAGGCCTCCAGTCGCGCCATGGTCTGGTGGTCCGACAGCTGCAGGTGGAGGGCGGTGACGGAGATGTAACCCGCCCGTACGGCCCCCACGTCCGTTTCCACCGAGGGCGGTTCCTGCACCGGCTCCCCGGCCAGCCAGTAATACGGGCGGCCGCGGGGATCCAGGCGCTTCTCGAAACGGTCCCTGTACATCCGGCGGCTGAGCACCGTCAGGGCCACGCCCGCCATCCGCTCCGCCGGCAGGGGCGGGACGTTGACGTTCAGCAGGACGCCCGGCGGCAGTCCTTCCCTTGCCACCAGCTCCGCCAGGCGGGCCGTGAACTCGGCCGCAGGCCCGTAATCGGGGTCTTCCCAGGCCGCCAGGCTGACGGCAATGGCCGGGACGCCCATGATGACGCCTTCGATGGCCGCCGACACGGTGCCCGAGTACAGCACGTCGAAGCCCAGGTTCCCTCCGCGGTTGATGCCGGAGATCACCAGGTCGCACGGGCCCGGCAGGACCGCCAGCAGCCCGATCTTGGTGCAGTCGGCCGGCGTGCCGCTTACCGCGTAGACCGGCGAGCGGGCGCCGGGGATCTCCACGGGGTCCAGGTACAGGGGCTTGTGCAGGGTGATGGCATGGCCGGAGGCGCTGCGCTGGCGATCGGGGGCCACCACGTAGACCTCCCAGCCCGTCCGCTCCTCCAGCGTGGCCCGCAGCGTCTGGATCCCCTGGCTGTACACCCCGTCGTCGTTGACCAGTAGAACGCGCAACGCTCGTGCCTCCTGAAATAGGGTCCGTCGGGACGGCGCCGGGCGGCCCGGATCGACCCTGCGAGCAGCGCCCGGCACCGGGATTATTGGGATGGTACCACGAACCAGCTGCACCGGCCAGCCCGCCCCGCTGCGGCCGGGCCGCCCGGATGTCCGGCCAGGGCGCCCGAGGGGACCGGTCGCCGGCCTGCCGGGCGTCGCCGCGGCGGCCCCCGAGGGCCGTTGCGATGCGCAAGGCGGGGCACGCCGGGGCCGAGTCCCCGGCGCCGGCGGACACGCGCCGGGACACAGCCCTCCCCCAGGCTGTTCAACCCGGGCCGTGGTCGCCGTCACCCGCCCGCCCCGCCCGGGTGAACCAGCGGCCCACCACCTGGACGGCCTCGGACGCCGGCCCCACCCAGCGAGCGGCCGGAGGCAGGCTGTCCAGCAGCAGGGTCGCGTACCGGGAGGAACCCGGCGCCAGGCGCGGGTCCAGGACCACCACCACGCCCCGGTCCGCCGGGCCTCGGATCAAGCGTCCAAAGCCCTGCTTTAATCTGACGGCTGCGCGCGGCAGCTGATACTGGAAGAAGGCCGAGCCCCCGGCGGCGGCGATGACGTCGCAGCGGGCTGCCGTCAGGGGGTCTCCCGGCGGGTCGAAAGGCAGGCGGGTGAGGATCACCCCCTCCAGCCGCCGGCCGGGGACGTCGATTCCCTCCCAGAGGCTGTCGACCCCCATCAGCACGTCCACCCGGCCGCCCGCCAGGGCCGCCACCAGCCGGCCGCGGGGCCCGTCGCGGTCCTGCAGCGCGGGCCGCCGGCCCAGGGCGCGGAGGGCCGGCCGCAGCTGCTCCCCTACGGCTTCAAGGGCCCACCGGGCCGTGAACAGGACCAGCACGCCGCCGGGGATGGCGGCAATCAGGGGCAGCAGCCGGCGGGCCAGCTCCCCGGCGTAGACTTCGTCGCGGTGGCTGGGCGGGCGCGGCGCGTCGGTCACCACCGCCAGCAGCGCCTGGCGGGGGAAGTCGAAGGGTGACGGGATGAACCGGCGGCGGGCCCCCGCGATGCCCAGGCGCCGGAGCCAGTGGTCGTCCCGGGGCAGGGTAGCCGAGGCCAGCACCGCCGGGACGCTGGCGAACAGGGGCTCCAGATCCGCGGCAGCCACCACAGGGGCCGCACTCAACCGGGGGCCGGCAGGATGGGCTTCCACCCAGGTGCACAGCCCGTCCGCCTCCTGCAGCCGCGCCACGGCCGCCACGGCCTCCTGAACCCGCTGCCGCAGGCGCCGGAAGGCCAGATAGGCCCGCTCTTCCACGGGCGGGGGCTGGCGGTCCAGGGCTTCGGCCAGGGCGGGCAGGCTCTCTGCCGCCTCCGCCAGGGCCCGGGCCAGCTGCCGGTGAAGGGGCGAGCCCCGCCCCTCCCTCCAATCCTGCGGCAGCCGGGCCGCACCGCCACCGGCGGTGGCGGCCGCCGCCTCCAGCGCCGTGGCCAGCCCTTCCAGCGCGGCGCGGGCGCGGGCAACCCGTGCGGGAAGGTCGTGGCCGCCGCTGGTGGAGGGCGGGACCCCCTGGCCACCCGCGGCCGGAACGGCCTGATCCGCGGAGAACGGGCCGCCGGGCGCCTCCCGCCGCGGCCTCCCGTCCCCGGCGCCCGCTGGGGCGAAGCCCGCCGCAGGACGCCGGGACGGGGCTGCGGTTCCCAGCACGCGAAGCAGCTCGGCGGGGTTCAGCCGGCAGCCCAGCTGCTGGGCGGCCACGTCCTCCAGATGATGGGCTTCATCCAGGATCAGGGCGTCGCAGGCGGGGAGGAGGCGGCCCCCGGCCGCCCAGTCGGCCAGGAGCAGGGCGTGGTTGGTGACGATGAGGGCGGCCTTCTGCGCGTTCTCCCGGGCCATCAGGGGGAAGCAGCTCCGGGCCGCCGGGCAGGCTGCACCCAGGCAGGAGCCGGCGTCCACGCCGAGGCGCGGGGCCAGGCGGCCCAGGACGGGATGGGCCAGTTCGGACAGCTCGCCGGTGGCGGTGGACTCAAGCCAGTGGGCCAGGGCGCGGGCGGGATCGCCCGCGGCGGTCGCCGCGAGGGCTTCGGGGACGATGCCCGGGCCCGTGACCTCGGGGTCCGGCGCCGCGCCGCCGGCCGCCGTTTCTGGAGCGGCGCCGCCCACCCCCCTCTCGTCCGGGGTGCCGCGTCCCCCGGCGGCGGACCACAGCACCGGGCGGCCGGCGGCCAGTTCGTCCAGAACCGCCGCGGCCTGCAGGCGGCAGGCATACTGGCCAAAGCCCTTGAGCACGGCGGTCGTAACGGGCACCAGCCGCTCCACCACCGGCAGGTCGCGCGCCCGCAGCTGGTCCTGAAGGGCCACGGTATGGGTGGCGATCACCACCCGGGTGCGGTGGCGGTGGGCCCAGAGGGCGGCAGGGATCAGGTAGGCCAGGCTCTTGCCGATGCCCGTCGCCGCCTCCACCGCCAGGTGGCGTCCCTCCTCCAGGGCGGCGGCCACCTCCAGCGCCATCTCCACCTGGCCAGGGCGGTACTGGTAGCCCGGTACCAGCCGCTCCAGCAGGCCGCCGGGGCGGAAGGCCGCCTCCACCAGGGCGGCCAGGGACGGGGACCCGCCGCCCGGGGGTGAACCCGGCGCGGATGGAGAAGCCCCGGGACCTGCAGGTCCCTCGGGTTCCTCCTCCGGCGGAGAGGTGCCCGGGGGCTGACCGGCCCGGGTTCCGGGTCCTGGTGCCGCCTCCGGGCCCGGGCCCGCTTCCGGCCCACCCGCCGGCGCTCCCGCCGCGCGGGTGACGGGGAGAGCCCCGGCGAGCCCCGCCTGGTGGGTGCCGCTGCCTGGTTGCGCGCTCTCCGCCGGGCGGGTGCCACCCGCCGGGCAGGATTCGTCCTCAAGGCCCGGAGCCGGGCTGGTGCCGTCCAAGGCGCCCCCTCCCCTTCCGCCCCGATGCGGCGCGACCCGCCTCCCGCCCTAGGCTTCTTCCGGCCGCAAGGAGCCGGGGCGGCGCAGGTGACAGGTATCGTTGAGATACCGCAGCAGGGGGGGCCGCCCCTCCCGCAGCTCGACCGCCGTCACGCCGGTGTTGTCGATCAGCATCCGGGTCCGCATGGCCGGTGGCAGCTCCAGCAGGCGGCAGAGCAGCGCCTTGACGGTACCCCCGTGGGCCACCACGGCCAGCCGCCGGAGACCAGGGCGCCGGAGACGCTCGTCCACGGCGTCCCAGGCCCGCTCGCCCAGCTCCCGGAAGGTTTCGCCACCGGTGGGGCGCCCTTCGAAGGGATCGGCCTGATACGCGGCATAGTCGTCGGCGTAACGGGCGCGGATCTCGGCCGCCGCCAGCCCTTCCCAGGCGCCGAAGTTCATCTCCCGCAGGCGCGGGTCCGTCTCCAGAGGAACGGGCGGCCGGCGGCTGCCGGCCACGGCCCGGGCGGTTTCGACCGCCCGTTTCAGGTCGCTGGCCAGCACCAGGTCCAGGGGGTGGTGGGCGAAGCGCCGCCCCAGGGCGCGGGCCTGCTGGCGCCCCCGCGGGGAGAGGGCGGTATCCTTCTGGCCCTGGTAGACGCCGGCCCGGTTCCAGTCCGTTTCACCATGGCGGATCAGGTAGAGGGTGATGCCCATTCCCGGCCTCCTTCGTCGCCCCTGGGCCACGGGCCTCCATCCCTGGGCCACGGGCCGCAGCCTGCCGGCCTGGGGCCGCGGCGGATGCCGCCCGCCGCCGCGGTGGGGTGGCGGGGGACGCCGGCCTTCCCCGCCCGGCCGGTCGCAGGGATCCCGAGACCCCGGTGCGGCCGGCCACGAGGAACCGGCCGGGCCGTGGGGAATCACCAGGGCGGAACCCCGTGGCTGTGGGAGGTCGATCTGCCGTGACCATCGAAATTCTATGTACCGTGCCCCTGACCCCCGCCCAGGCCCAGCGGCTGGCCGCAGAGGTCCCCGAGGCCCGGCTCCGCCTCCTCGCCGGCCGGGTTCCTCCGGAAGAGCTCGACCGGGCTTTTGCCGTGGCCAGCGTGGCGTTCCTCTTCGGGCGGGAGCTGACGCCGGAACGGCTGGCCGCGGCGCGCAACCTGCGCTGGATCCAGTGTGCCTACGCGGGGGTCGACGCCATGCTGGCGGCCGTGCCCCAGCTGCGGGACCACCCGGTGATCCTGACCAACGCCCGGGGGATGCATGCCGCCACCATCGCCGACCACGTCTTCATGTTCATGCTGGCGTGGGCCCGGAACCTGCCCGGCTACCTGGACCAGCAGCGGCGGGCCCAGTGGCGCCGCCTGCCTACCCGGGAGCTGGCGGGCGAGACCCTGGCCGTGGTCGGCCTGGGAGCCATCGGCCGGGAGGTGGCCCGCCGCGCCAGGGCCTTTGGCATGCGCGTGCTGGCCTGCCGCCGCAACCCCGAGCCCGAGGAAGGCATCGAGCTGGTGGTGGGACCGGGCGAGATCCGGCGCATCCTGGAGCCGGCCCAGTGGGTGGTGGTCAGCGCGGCGCTGACGGCCGAGACCCGCCACCTGATCGGCCGGGACGAACTGGCCGCCATGCGGCCCGACGCGTTCCTCATCAACATCGCCCGGGGCGCCGTGGTGGACGAGGAGGCCCTGGTGGAGGCGCTGCGGGCGCGGCGGATCGCCGGGGCCGGCCTGGACGTCTTCGCCGAGGAGCCGCTGCCGCCCCATCACCCGCTCTGGGGGCTGGACAACGTCCTCATCACCCCCCACAACGCCGGCGCCATGCGGGATTACACCGGGGCGGCGCTGGAGCTCTTCCTCGACAACCTGCGGCGGTTCCGCCAGGGCCGGCCCCTGCGCAACGTGGTCGACAAGGCCCGCGGCTACTGACCACGGTCACTGCGCGGCACCGCCCCGGGGTGACGGGTCCGCCGCCTCCCCGGCTGGCGCGGGCGGGTTCTCGTCGGCCGGGCCCGTCCGGGCGGCCCGCCCGAGGCGGGCCAGCCGCTCGGCCCGCTGCTGGGTCTCGTGTTCCACCCGTTCCAGGTCGATGGTGAGCAGCTCGCCGCCGTCCACCAGCACCTTGCCGTGGACCAGCACCGTGTCCACGTCGGCGGCCTTGGCCGAGTACACCACCAGGCTGGTCAGATCGTGCCGCGGCCACAGGTGGGGCGCCCGCAGGTCGAGGATCACGATGTCGGCCAGGTAACCCGGCGCCAGGCAGCCCAGGCGATCGAAGCCCAGCGCCCGGGCGCCGCCCACGGTGGCCAGGCGCAGCACCTGCCAGGCCGGCAGGGCCGTGGCGTCGTAGCGGCTCACCTTTTGCAGGTTGGCGGCCAGGCGCATCTCTTCGAACAGGTCCAGGTGGTTGGTGCTGGCGGCTCCGTCGGAGGCCAGGCCCACCGTCACCCCCGCCGCCAGCAGCTCCGGTACCGGGGCGATGCCGCTGGCCAGCTTGCAGTTGGAGATGGGGTTGTGGGCGACGCCCACCCGGTGTTCCGCCAGCAGGGCGATGTCGGCCTCGTCCAGGTGGACGCAGTGGGCCGCCAGGGTCTCGTGCTGGAACACGCCCAGCTCGGCGAAGTGCTGGATCGGGCTCTTGCCGTACTGGGCGCGGATCTGCTCGACCTCCGCCCGGGTCTCGGCCAGGTGGGTGTGGATGGGGCAGCCCAGGGCCGCCGCGGCCTCCAGCACCCGCGCCACGTAGGGCGGCGGGCAGGTGTAGGGCGCATGGGGCGCCAGGGCGCAGCGGATGCGGCCGTCCCCCGCGCCATGGAAGCCGCTGACCAGCGCCTTGCCTTCCTCCAGGGCCCGGTCCGACCCCGGCGCGACGCCGATCAGGCCGCGGGAGAGGTGGGCCCGCACCCCCGTCTCCAGCACGGCCTGCGCCACCCGGTCCATGAAGAAATACATGTCGGCGAAGGTGGTGACACCGGCCAGCAGCGATTCGGCGATGGCCAGCAGGGTGCCCCAGTAGACGTCGTCACCGGTCAGGTGGGCTTCGGCCGGCCAGATGTGTTCCTCCAGCCAGGGCATGAGGGGCACGTCGTCGGCGTACCCCCTCAACAGGGACATGGCGTGGTGGGTGTGGGCGTTCACCAGGCCCGGCAGGACGATCTTCCCCCGCGCGTCGATGCGCCGGGTGGGCTGCCAGCTGGGATCCAGGCCCGAGGCCGGTCCGGCGTAGATGATGCGCTCGCCCTCCACGGCCACGACCCCGTCACCGACAATGTCGAAGGGCCCGCTCCCCTCGCCCGCGAACACCCAGCCGCCCTCGATCAGCACCCGTGACGGCATCGCCCGTCCTCCTTTCGCCGCTCGGCTGTCCCCGGCCTAGGCGGTGCCCTCCCGCCAGCCGGCCAGGTAGGCCGCCTGTTCCGGCCGCAGGGTGTCGATGGCGATCCCCAGGGCCTGCAGCCGCAGGGCGGCCACTTCCCGGTCCAGCTCGTCGGGCAGGGCAAAGACCCCTGGCCCCAGCCGCTCGGCTTCCCGGTCGATCCAGGCCAGGGCGAGGAGCTGCAGGCCGAAGGACAGGTCCATGATCTCGGCCGGGTGGCCGTCCCCACCCGCCAGGTTGACCAGTCGCCCGTCGGCCAGCAGGTGAAGGCGGCGACCGCCGGGCAGCAAGTAGGTCCGGACGCCGGGCCGCGCCTCCTCCACCCGCTGGGCCAGCGCCTCCAGATCGGCCTTGGCGATCTCTACATCGAAGTGGCCCGCATTGGCCAGGAGCGCCCCGTCCTTCATGCGCCGGAAGTGGCGTTCCACCAGCACGTCGCGGCACCCGGTGACGGTGACGAACACGTCCCCCAGCGCCGCCGCCTCGTCCGACGGCATCACCTGGTGGCCGTCCATCAGGGCCTCGTTGGCCCGGATGGGGTCCACCTCGCAGACCACCACCCGGGCGCCCAGTCCCCGGGCCCGCTCCGCCACGCCCTTGCCGCACCACCCGTAGCCGCAGACCACCACGGTCTTGCCCGCCACCACCAGGTTGGTCAGGCGCATGATGCCGTCCCAGACCGATTGCCCCGTTCCGTACCGGTTGTCGAACCGGTGCTTCATGGCGGCGTGGTTGGTGGCCGCCATGGGAAACCGCAACACGCCGTCCCGGGCCATGGCGCGCAGGCGCAGGACGCCGGTGGTGGTCTCCTCGGCGCCGCCCCGCACGCCCTCAAGCCACTCCCGGCGCCGGGTGTGCAGGTGGGCCACCAGATCCCCGCCGTCGTCCAGCACCAGGTGGGGGCGGAAGGCCAGGGTCTGGTCGATGAATTCCACATACTCCTCCGGCGTGGCGCCGTGCCAGGCGTACACCGCCACCCCGGCCCCGGCCAGGGCGGCGGCCACGTCGTCCTGGGTGGAGAGGGGATTGGAACCGCAGATGGCCACCTGGGCGCCGGCCCGCTGCAGCGCCAGGGCCATGCGCGCCGTCTTGGCCTCCAGGTGCAGGCAGATGGCGACCCGGCGGCCCGCCAGGGTCGCCTCTTCCGCCAGGCGGCGTTCCAGCGCCGCCACCACGGGCATGCGGGGCTCGACCCAGCGGATCTTCTGCCAACCGGATGCCGCCAGCCCGGGATCCCGGATCCGGGACGGGACGGGCGGCGTCACGGCCGGGGTTCCTCCTCCCCGCCGGTGGCCGCCGCCACCTTGAGGGGGGCAGGGCGCGCCACGCACGGGCAGGCCGGTTCGGCGGCCAGGCGGGGCAAGGCCTCCAGGATCAGCCGCCGCAGGTTGGTCCCGTTGGCCGCCATGATCTCCAGCACCTCTTCGTGGGTCAGGGGCTGGCCCGAGATGCCGGCGGCGTAGTTGGTCACCATGGCGATGGTGGCGTAGCACAGGCCCGCCTCCCGGGCCAGCACCACCTCCGGCACGCTGGTCATGCCCACCAGGTCGCCGCCCAGGCGCTCGAACATGCGGATCTCCGCGGGCGTCTCAAAGCGCGGCCCCTCGGTGCAGACGTACACGCCACCGTTGGTCACGGGCAGGCCCAGGGCCTTGCCGGCCGCCTCCAGGTGGCTGCGGATCTCCGGGCAGTACGGCTCGGTGACGTCGATGTGGACGACCCCGGCCTCCCCGCCCTCGAAGAAGGTGGAGACGCGGTTCTTAGTAAAATCGAGGAACTGGTCGACCAGGACGAAGTGGCCCGGCCCGAAGGCCTGGCGCAGGGAGCCCACGGCGGCGGTGGCGATGACCCGGCGGACCCCCAGCGCAGCCAGGGCATAGATGTTGGCCCGGTAGTTGATCTTGTGGGGTGGTACCGTGTGCCCGGCGCCGTGCCGGGCCAGGAAGACCACCTCCAGGCCGCGGAACTTGCCGATGCGCACGGTGGCCCGCCCGTAGGGCGTGACCACCGTCTCCTCGCGCACGTCGTCCAGGATCTCCGGATCGTATACGCCCGTTCCTCCGATGATGGCCAGTCGCACGGGCCCGCTCCTCCCTTCCCCGCCCCCGCGGCCCTTCCGGCCGGGGACGGGATCCTGCTCCGGGGCCTCGGCTGCGGCCTCGCCCTCCCCGGCCGGATCGGCCGTCCCGCCCCACCCTTGCGGCCGGGGGCCCGGGGAGACGGGGCTGCCGGCCAGGGCGGGAAGCTGGCCGTTGCTCTCCCTCTGGATCGCGTCCACCAGGCGCTCCAGGGAACGCAGCAACACCCGCCGGTCCACGGGATCCAGGTGGCCCAGCACCCGGGCCAGGTAGGCGCGCCGCGCCTCCAGCACCGCGTCCAGCAGTTCCCGGGCGCGGGGAAGGAGCCGCAGCCGGATCACCCGGCGGTCGGCCGGATCCCGGACCCGCTGCACCAGCTGCTGTCGCTCCAGCCGGTCGACCAGGTCGGTGACGGTGCTGGACGCCAGGTAGAGGTGCTGGCAGAGCTCCCCCATGGTGAGGTCGGGATGCCGCATGAGCACGAGCAGGGCATCGAATTGGGGCGGCGTGATGTCAAACTGCCCCAGGATGGCCCGCCCGTGGTGGCGGATCAGGGTGGCCACCGCCCGCAGGTGCTGCTCGGCGGTCGCCACCACCAGCCGGTCGCCTTGTGGTTCCAGACCCCGGGTCATGGACGGCCTCCGTCGCACCCGGCAGCGCAGGCCCGGCCGGGCCGGTTCGGCCCCGCAAGGACACCGTGATGAACCGGCCCGGATCCCCGGCACCCCGCTGCCGGCGATGGCTCAGCTGCGGTCGTACAGCCAGGCCTCCCTATGATTTTCCCAGTCGATGAGTTCATCCTGCCGGAACCAGAGCTCGATCTCCTGCCGGGCGCTCTCGAGGGAGTCGCTGCCGTGCACCAGGTTGAAGCCGATGTCGTTGGCCAGGTCGCCGCGGATGGTGCCGGGCGCGGCCTTGGCCCCGTCGGTGGGACCCATGAGATTGCGCACCACGTTGACGGCCTCCCGGCCCTCCCAAACCATGGCCACCACCGGTGCCGAGGTGATGAAGCGGATCAGCCCCGGGAAGAAGGGCTTTCCCTCATGGGCCGCGTAGTGGCGGCGGGCCAGTTCCTCACTGACCTGGACCATCTTGAGCCCAACCAGCTTGAGGCCCTTGCGCTCCAGCCGCGCGATGATCTCGCCCACCAGGCCGCGCTGGACGCCGTCGGGCTTGACCATGACGAAGGTGCGTTCCACGGCCACTCCTCCTTACAGGCTGTGTGCTTGCAGGCTTGGCGTCCCACCGGGCCCGCCCCAGGCGCGGCCCGGCCGGCCCTTGGATGCGGACCGGCACCGGCCGGCGGCACAGCCGCCGCCCGGCCCTGGCAAGGCCGGCTGAAGGGGTACCAGTTTCAGGATGCCCTGGAGGGCAAAAAAAGAAGTGCGGGGAACCCGCACTTCTGCCGCCCCGCCCGGGGTGTGGCGGTCACCAGTCAACCCGCCGCGTCCCGGCGCAGGGCCACCGGCTGCAGCCTAGGGCTGTCCTGTTCGTCCAGAATGCCCCGCTGGGTTTCCGATGCCGCGACGCGCCCCGCCCGCAGGTGCTCGAAGATGTAGTGGCACGCGTCCCACGGATCGACGTGGTCCCCGCAGGTGAAGACGTCGATGGCGGCGTAACCCAACTCCGGCCACGTGTGGATCGTCAGGTGGGACTCCGAGATCACCACGACCCCACTGACGCCCTGGGGGGCGAACTTGTGGAAGGCGACCTGACGAATCTCGGCCCCGGCGGCCAGTGCCGCCTCTACCATGATCGACTCCACCAGATTCACGTCATCCAGCACCGCCGGGTCGCAATCGTATGCCTCGGCCAAGATGTGCCGCCCGAGCGCCCGCATGCGCCTCGCCCCCTTTTCGTGACCGAATTTCACAACCTTTCCGCCGCCTGACGGCGTCAGTTTCGGGAACCCGCCTGAAAAAGCGGATTCCCCGGCCCGGTCCATGAGAACCAGGATTCATTGTAGCAACCTGCCCCGCCGTGTCAACAACATGGCGGCACCGATCTTCACCGGTGGAGCGGGATCCGGGGCGTCAACGCCGGGGGTGCCGGTTGCCGGCCGTTGTCCTTGTCGGCGGGCGGCGACCGGCAGGCGCCGTGGAGGGATTGCTGGTGGGACTGCCGTCCTGGGGCGCCGGTGGACGGCGGGCAGAGATTACCGCCCGGGATCGGGGGCGACGCCGCGGCTGCCCGGTGCCTGGCCCCGGCCGGACGCCGCCGGCCCCTGGGATCCTGCGGGAAGGGCCGGCCGCGGGGCCGCGCCCGTTTCGGGCGGGCCGGCGGACAAGGGCGCCGTGCCGGGGCTCTCCAGGCCGGCGGCCAGGGCCAGCAGCAGGGTGGCCCCGTAGACCAGGGTGGTGGCGGCCGCCACGATGCCGCTGTCGTTCAGGAGCAGGGCCGCCAGGCTGCCTGCCGCCACGGCCGCCAGCCCCCGCACGGCTTCGGGCGCGCTTCGCTCCAGCCGGCGTACCACTGCCGCGCGCCGGTAGATGACGAAGGCATAGGCGAAGACCAGCATGACAAATAGGTAGCTCCAGTTGGTGTAACGCATCAGTCGCAGGTTCATGCCGATCTTGCGCACCACCACGTCCGCCAGGGCGCCGGGTCCCACGCTCTCCACCTGCTCCCAGGTGGCCAGGACGTGGGTCGCCCCCGCACCCAGCTGGCGGTCCCACAGGGCCATCAGCAGCCCGGCTGCCACCGGCGCCCCCAGGAGGAGGAACCCGGCCGCCGCCCGCCGGCGCAAGCGCTGCCGGCGGGCGGCCAGGGCCGACGCCAGGGCGGGCCCGCAGGCCGCCACGGCGGCCGACAGGGCGCCGCCGAAGTTGCTGCCCAGCCGGGGGCTGGCGAGGACGGCGGCGACGGCCCCCAGGGTCAGCGGAACCCCCAGTGCCGCGGGCAGCCGCCACCAGGTGGCGAGTCTCTTCGGGTCCGCCAGCCACACCGCCGCGGCGCCTGCCGACGGGCGGCCTGACCTGCCGGCGGGCGGCTGGCCGGGCATGGGCGGCCGGGCCGGTTGCCACCCGGGCCGCCGGCGGTGACCGGGCGCCGCCGCGGCCGCCCGCCGGCGCATCTCCGCCCAGGCGGCAGCGGCCACCGCCGCCGAGCCGATCAGCACCCCCATGTACTCGTTGCCGATGCCGTAGAAGCGCGCGCCACCGATGGGCGAATAGCCGAAGGGCGTCAGCTGGGCCAGCCAGGCCCCGGCCAGGGCGTCGGCCACCGTCACCACCGCCGTCCAGAACCCTACGGCGCCGAAGGCCCCCAGGGTCGACCCCGCCAGGCGCCGGGCCAGGGCCGCCAGGGCGACGGCCAAAAGCGCCGCCAGCAACACCGACGGCGTCCCGGACCACCAGCTCCACCCCGGTCCGGCAGGCCAGGCCGGCAACAGGAGGTTGGCCAGGGGGAAGGCGGCCAGGGCCAGCAGGGGCTGCACCCAGCGGCCCAGCCGGCGGCTGCGGCGCCAGAGGCCGAGCAGCGGGCCGGCCGTCAACACCAGGCCCGCTCCCACGAACAGGCGGATGAAGGCGGCTCGCCGCTGGTAGTTGACCACCAGGCCGGCATCGAGCCGGTGGAGGCCGGCCAGCGCCTCGGCCCCCGGCGGCCCTTCGCCGGGCACCACCAGCCAGGGCCGCCCTACCCAGGCGGGGTGGGGCGGCGCCGCCAGGTGGGCCGCGATCATGGGCGCCAGGTCGGTGTTGGCCACCACGCCGGCCCGGCGCGTGGACGGGCTGGCCAGCAGGCCGGAGCCCGCCCCCCAGGTGATGACGGGCATCAGGGTCTCGCCCGTGGCCCGGGCCTCGCTGCCGGGGGCCGGGTTCAGCAGGATCAGCCGGTCTTCGGGGCCCAGGCCCGCTCGCATGACCGCCAGCGCCCGTCCCAGCCGGCGGGCCGCCTCCCACCGGGCCGTTTCCAGGGTGCCGGCGGGCAGGAGCGGCGCCAGGTCCTCCAGCCGGGCCAGGTCCCCTTCCTCTACCACCACCAGGGCGGCCTGCCGGCGCGCCAGCGCCCAGGCGTCCAGAACCGTGTCCCACCGGGTCCGCCAGCCGCCGGGGAAAGAAGGATCGGGTTCGAGGGCGCGGCCGTCGACCAGGCCGAGGTCGACCCGGCCGCGGCCGTCGGCCGCCAGCAGCGCGGCGCCGGGGCGGGCCGAGGCCCAGGGACCCGAGGGCAGGTCGGCGTTGCCCAGGGCGGCCACCTTCAGGCCCGCTGCGTGCAGGGCGGCGGCCAGGGACCCCAGGGGCACGGGGTGATCCAGATCCTGGTTGGCACGCTGCAGGGCGTGCCCGCCCCAGTGCACCACAGGTGGCAGCCCGGGAAGACCCGTGCTCGCTGCCGCCCCGCCCGCGGCCCCGTCGCCTGCGGCCTCCACCCCGGCCTCCGGCCCACCGGCCGCCTGCGCTCCGCCGTTCCTTTCCGGCGAGCCCCGGACCCCCTCCGTCCCGGAGGCCGGGGCCGGGCTGCCGGCCAGGGCGGGTTCCGCCCCGGGCGGCGTGCCCGAGGGGCCGGGCCACCAGCGGTCGAACAGGCTGGCGGCCGTCCCCGGCGCCAGCACCTGGTCGCCAGGGAGCACCCAGCCGGCCGTGGGGCCGCTGACGGCCCGCGCCCCGGCCCCCAGGGTCAGGTACGCCGCCTCGCGCCCGTAATAACCCCCGGTGTGGGCTGTCATGAGGCCTGCGGCGGCCCCCTGGAGCAGGCTCTGCCACGTGGGGTCGGTGGCCGCCAGGCGGTGGAGCAGGGCCAGGTCGAGGCCGGGGGCCGTCACCAGGGTCACCACGCGGCGCTGCGTACCCTGGCCGGGCGGTGCGGCGGGCGCGACCCACGGGCGGCCTTCATCCAGGACCAACCTCCCGGCTCCGCCCAGGGTACCTTGCAGCTGGCGGGCGGTCAGGCCCGTTCCCGCAGCCAGCAGCCCCGCCACCAGGAGCACCGCGGCCACCCGCCGGGCCGCCGGCGGGGTGCGCGGATCGCCGGCCCTCGCCCGCGACCGGGGCCCGGGGGCCGCGCGGCCGGGGGCACCTGGGGGGAACGGGCCGGGGGTCGAGGAGGAACCCGCCGCGGCGCCTGGCCGGGAGCCGGCACCGGAAGCCGTGCGCGCGGAAGGGGCCACGGTCACCGCCTCTCCTCCGCCGGATGGAGCCGGCCGGTGCGGCGGGCCGCGGCCGGCGGGGTCGCCAGCTGGCCGTACAGCTGCAGGTGCTGCCGGGCAACCTGCGCTGCGTCAGGCCAGCGGCTCGCCCTGGCGGCTGCCGCCCGGGCCAGGCGGTGCCGCGCCGCCTCGTCGCGCAGGAGGCCGAAGAGGACCCGGGCCAGCACCACGGGATCACCGGGGGGTACCAGGCGGCCGTCGATGCCGTCGCGGACCAGATCCTCCAGGCCACCGGTCCGGCTGACCACCACCGGGCAGGCCGCAGCCATGGCTTCCGCCGCCGCCAGGCCGTATGCCTCCTGGCGGGACGGCTGGACGTAGACGTCCACGGCCCGCAGCCAGCGGGCCGCCTCCTGGCGGTGGCCGGCCCAGCGCACCCAGGCGCCGATGCCCAGCCGCCCGGCCAGCCGGCGCAGGGCCGGTTCGTCAGGCCCCGCACCGATGACCAGGCAGGTCACGGGCAACCCGTGACGGTGGACCAGGGCCACGGCGCGCAGCAGCACGTCGACGCCCTTCTCCCGGCTGAGGCGTGCGATGGTGCCCACCACCGGGCCCACGTCGGGCAGGGCCAGTTCCCGGCGCGCCCGCTGGCGCGGCAGGAGCGCCGTCCCAACGCGTTGCAGGGGCGGGACCAGGACGTGGACCTGGGCCGGCCGGCCGGGGGCCGCAGCCGGGACGATCCCCGCCACGGCGGCCCAGGTGGCCAGCGCCCGGGAGACGGCCACCACGGCCCGGCAGCGGCGCGCCACCCAGCGGGCCACCTGCCGCTGCCACCAGCCGGTGGGAAAGGTATGGAGGGTCATGACCAGCGGAACCCGGGGGCACGCCAGGGAGGCGGCCAGGGCCGCCTTCAGGCCGTGGGCATGGATCAGGCGGGGCGAGCCGGCCTGGTGGCGCAGCTGGGCACCCAGGGCGCGCAGGGCGCCCCAGGCCGAGGACCCGCCGGCCGGCACGGTGATCAGGCGGCAGCTGGCGCCGGCCGCGACCAGCTGGCGCCCCACCGCCTCCACGTAGGTCCCGACCCCGCCGGCCGCGGGGCCGGCCAGCCACCAGATGGTGCCGCCCGAGGGCGAAGACGGTTCATCCGGGCAAGGGTGCCGGTGCATGCGCTGGACCTCCCTGCCAGAAGATGCCCCCGGCCGGGCGGCTCTATGCAGCGCCCGGGCGCCGCCCCTGGCCGGGACCTGGCCGGCCGGGGACCGGGCCCGCCGGCTCCGCCGGCCGGCTCCCGCGAGGTTCCACCCGGCGCGCCGTGGCGGCCGGGACCGCCCCTGTGCCGGGCGGCCTGCCCGGCGCGGCGGCGACCCGGGCAGCCCGGTACCTGCCGGCGCCGGTCGCCGGCGGGTGGCGGGGTGGCAGGGACCGTGTTGCGGGATCGGGAAGCCCGTGCTAGAATGGCGTCGAGTTCGTGGCGGGCTGTGGCGCAGCTTGGTTAGCGCGCTACCTTGGGGTGGTAGAGGTCCCCGGTTCAAATCCGGGCAGCCCGACCGCAAAACCCCGCGGGTCCATCCCGCGGGGTTTTGCTATACCTTCCTCATCGCCGCCAATTCCATGTATAGTAGTCAGTGAGATTGTATTTGGGTGGCTTCGGGCGGCGCCGCCGCCGTCGACCCCCAGGAGGGCGAGGTGTTGCGCGTGGTCGAGGTGTACATTCCCACGCCGTACCGGTCCATTACCGGGGAGGCGCGCTTGCAGGTCGAGGCGACCACCGTCCGGGAGCTCCTCGAGCAACTGGCCCAGCGGTATCCCGACCTGCGCCCGCGGCTCTTCGAGGGCGAGGCCATTGCCCACCATCTCAACGTCTACGTCAACAAGCGGGAGATCCGGACCCTGCAGGGCGCCGACACCCCGTTGCAGGACGGCGACGAGGTGGCCCTGATCCCGGCCATGGCGGGCGGCTCGGGCGAGCCGGCCGCCGGGCCTCTCCTCACCGAGCAGCAGATGGAGCGCTACTCCCGCCACGTCCGCCTGCCCGAGGTGGGCGTCGAGGGCCAGCGCAAGCTGCTGGACAGCAAGGTGGCCATCGTGGGGGCCGGCGCCCTGGGCTCGCCGGCGGCCATCTACCTGGCCGCGGCCGGCGTGGGCACCATCGGCATCATCGACGGCGACCGGGTGGAGGTCTCCAACCTCCACCGGCAGATCCTCTACTTCGACCACGACCAGGGGCGGCCCAAGACCCAGGCGGCCCGGCGCCACCTGGAGGACATCAACCCCGACGTGCGGGTGGTCGAGCACCGCACCTTCCTCAACTCCCAGAACGCTTTGGAGATCCTGAAGGATTACGATGTGGTGATCAACGGCAGCGACAACTTCGCCACCCGTTACCTGGTGAACGACGCCTGCGTGCTGCTGGGCAAGCCCCTGGTGGATGCCAGCATCCTGCGCTTCGAGGCGCAGGCCACGGTCTTCATGCCCGGGCGGGGCTGCTACCGCTGCCTCTTCCCCGCCCCGCCGCCGCCCGGTATGGTGCCCAGCTGCGCGGAGGCGGGGGTGCTGGGCGCCCTGGCCGGTCACATGGGGACGCTCCAGGCGCTGGAGGCCATCAAGATCCTGCTGGGCATCGGTGAGACCCTGGCAGAGAGGCTTCTCATCTACGACGCCCTCAGCGCCAGCTACCAGATCCTGCACTGGCAGCGCAACCCCGGCTGCCCGGTGTGCGGGGATCACCCCACCATCACCCAGCTGATCGACTACGAGGCCTTCTGCGGCGTGCCCCTGCCGGGCAGCACGGCGCAGCGGGCCAGCGGGCGCCTGGCCGCCCCGGCCGCGCCGGCGGCGACGCACGCCACCGGTGGCCGGCCGGGCGCAACGGGCGCGAGCCGGCCGCAGGACGAACCGGTCCCCGCTGCCGCTCAGGCGGCGGGCCAGGCGCGGCCGGCGGCAGCGGGCGCGCCCGGGGCGCGTGCGGCACAGGGGGAATCGGCCGCGGACGGGGTCGCCGCCCTGCCCGGCACCGGCCAGGGGCCGGCGGAGCTCTCGCCGGTGGAGGCGCGGCGCCTGGTGGAGGCGGGCCGGGTGCAGATCATCGACGTGCGGGACCCGTGGGAGTACGAGCGCGATCACATTCCGGGCGCCCGGCTCCTGCCCCTGTCCCAGCTGGGGGCCCGGCTGGAGGAGATCGATCCGGAGCGGCCGCTGCTCATGGTCTGCGAGGTGGGGGAGCGCAGCCGCCTGGCGGCCGAGTTCCTCCACGAAGCGGGGTTCCCGGCGGTGTACAACCTCAAGGGCGGCATGATCGCCTGGCGGAATCACCGGCTGCCCGTGGAGGCGGGATCGGGGCGGTGAGCGGGAAACCCGGGGGGCCGGGGCGCGGCGGGCTGGAGGCGGGGGCGGGGGACACTCCCCCGCTGGTCCTTCCCCCTGCGCTGGTGGCGGCCATGCTGGACCATGCTCGGGCCGAGGCGCCGCTGGAGGCTTGCGGCATCGTGGGCGGGCGCCAGGGACAACCCGTGGCCTACTACCCCGCGCGGAACGCCGACCGCTCCCCCGTCCGCTACACGGTGGATCCGGAGGACCAGCTGCGGATCTTCACCACCATGGAGGAGCGCGGCGAGGAACTGTGGGCCATCTTCCACAGCCACCCCCGCTCGCCCGCTTACCCCTCGGCCACCGACGTGCGCTACGCCTACTACCCCGAGGCGTACTACCTGATCGCCTCCCTGGCTTCGGAACCGCCGGTCTTGCGGGCCTTCCGCATCGTGGAGGGCACCATCACCGAGTACCCGCTGGCGGTCGGGGGGGACCAGGTGCCGACCCAGGCATGACGATCCGGCGGCCCCGTGCCGCCGGGTTCCTTCCGCTGCCGGGAAGGAGACCGCCGGCCCTCATTCCCGGGGCCGGCGGTAGTACTTGACCCCGCTGTAGAGGCCCATGCTGCCCAGCCCCAGGGCCAGCCCCTGGATCAGTGCCTCGAACCAGAGGGTCTGGCCGGCCACCGCGTAGCCCAGGGACAGCGCCGTGCCCAAAAGCAGCGCCACGGGCGGCGCCCACCGGGTGGGCATGCCCTGGCGCTTGAGGAGTTCCACCAGGCCGGCGATGAGGGGCACGGCGACCGCAATGCCGGTGGAATGGGGGTCCACCTGCCCCACCCCCTCTGGCGGCATCAGATGATGATGCAGATCAGGTTGCCGCTGCCCTCGTTGGCGATGCGCTCGAGGGCTTCGCGGATCTTCCCCTGGGCGTTTTCAGGCATGGAGCGGATCTTGTCCTCGATGCCTTCCTTGAGCAGTTCGTCCAGGGACTTGCCGAAGATGTCGGACTCCCAGATCTTGCGCGGGTCGTCCTCGAACTTCTCCATCAGGTAGTTGACCAGCTGCTGCGACTGCTTTTCGGAGCCGATCATGGGCGCCACCTCGGTGCTGACCACGGTGCGGAACAGGTGCAGGGTGGGCGCGCTGGCCCGCAGCCGGACGCCGAACTGGCCGCCCTTGCGCACCAGCTCCGGCTCCTCGAAGACCAGGTCGTCCAGGGCGGGCATCACCACGGCGTAGCCGCGCTCGTCGGCCTCTTCCAGGCTGCGGCCGATGCGGTCGTAGACGGCCTTGGCCTGGCTGAGCTCGCGGATCAGGCGCACCAGGGTCTCCTTGCCGCGGATCTCCATGCCGCTGATCTCGCCCAGGACCTGCCAGAAGAGGTCCTCGGGCACCGTCACGTCCACCGTGGCCACCCCGGTGCCCAGATCCAGCTCCTGCAGCTCGACCTTCTCGATGTGCTGGTACTCGCCCAGCTGGTCGATGGCCCGCTCCACGTCCCGCAGGCGCTCCACGTTCTGGACCGTGGCCTGGATGGCCTCGGCGTAGTGGCGGCGCAGCCAGAAGTCCGGGTCCAGCTCCTCCACCCAGGCGGGCAGCCGCACCACCAGCTCCCGCACCGGGAACTCCAAGAGCAGCTGCTCCAGCACCACCAAAAGGTCCCGCTCGCCCACCCGGTTCAGGGCGATGGGGATCACCTGCACGTCGTAATCGAAGGCCAGGGTTTCGGCCAGCTGGGCCGTCTCCGGCGACAGGGGGTCCGCGGTGTTGAGGAGCACCACAAAGGGCTTCCCCAGCTCCTTCAGCTCGCGGATGACCTGTTGCTCCGCCTCGACGAAATTCTCCCGCGGGATCTCGCCGAAGCTGCCGTCGGTGGTCACCACGATGCCCAGGGTGGAGTGCTCGTTGATGATCTTGCGGGTGCCGACCACGGCGGCCTCTTCGAAGGGGATGTCCTGCTCGAACCAGGGGGTGGTCACCATGCGGGGCCCGTCGGCCTCGGTGTAGCCGATGGCCCCGGGGACGGGGAAGCCGACGGAATCCACCAGCCGCACCCGGACCGTCAGGCCCTCTTTGACCTGGATCTCCACCGCCTCGTCGGGGATGAACTTGGGCTCCGCCGTCATGATGGTGCGGCCGGCCCCGCTCTGGGGAATGGCATCCTGGGTGCGCTGCCGGTCGTGCTCGTTGGCGATGTTGGGCAGGACCAGCAGCTCCACGAACTTCTTCACGAAGGTGGACTTCCCCGCCCGCACCGGACCGACCACGCCTATGTAGAGGTCGCCGCCGGTGCGCTCGGCAATGTCCTGAAAGATGTCGTAACGCTCCACGCGCCTTCCCTCCCGATGCTGCCGCCGTGCCCGCGGCTCCGGCTGGTCGGTCAGACAGCGGCCAGCCCCTGTCCGAGGCCAGTACCATGTATATGAGGGGTGGGAGGGGATATGTCGCGGGGTGGGACGAACCGGCCGGCCCGGGGCGGCCGGGACCTCCGGCCCGGGGCCCCGGGAAGCCCCTGCCGACGGGTACGAGTTGCGGTCCGGGAGGTTGGCCGCCGCCGTCCGCGGCGTGCCTTGGTCCAGCCCGATGGGTCCGGGGCCGCCGGGCGGGCTGCCCGGCAGGCGGCCGGCCCGGCAGGCTCCTGCGGCCGCCCTCAGGCAGGCCAGGCCCCTTCCTGGCGCAGGGCGGCCAGCAGTTGATCGGGCCGGTCGCGGAAACGGGCCCGCTCGGCCGGGTCGGCAGCCGCCCGGTCCACCAGCCGGGCCAGGGCTGCGCAGAGGGGCGCCTCGCCTCCCCAGGAGGCCGCCGTCCGGGCCACCGCCCCGTGCAGCGCCTGGATTTCCGTGGGATGCCGGCCGGCGGCCACATCCAGGGCCACGGAGGGCAGCTTGCCGCCCCGCCCGCCGGCGGCCCGGGGCCCGACCACCGTGCGGAACAGGGGTGGGGGCAGCCACTGGACGCAACGGGCAAACGAGCGCACCGGATAACCCGGCAGGTCGACCAGCCGGGGGGCGGCCCGGCGGGCCACGGCCACCGCCTCGCGCAGGCTCCGCACCTCGACGGCCGCCGCCAGCGGGTGGCGGAAGACCCGGTCCACGTCCCACTGCAGCAGCGCACCGACGGCGTTGCCCACCAGGTTGAGCAAAAGCTTGGACCACTTCAGGGTTGCGGCGTCGCGGGCCGTGATCACGGGCACGGGCAGGGTGGCCTGCCACCGCGCGGCCAGGGCGCGGCAGGCCAGGATCGCCTCCCGGTCCGGCCCCCCGGCGGCCGGGCCCGCCGGCCGCCGGGCCGCGGGGGCGGGCACGGGAGCCAGGCCGATGCCGCCCCGGCGGGCATTGTAGATGTGGACGCGGTGGCCTTCCAGGGCGGCGCTCAGGGTGACGGTGCCCGCGATGACGCGGCCGGCGCCCAGAAGGCGTGCGGCCTGTTCTTCCGCGCCGATGCCGTTCTGGAAGGTGACCACCCGAGGAGGGCGGGAGGAGGCTGCGGGCGGCCAGGCAGCGGCCACCTGGGCCAGGACCTGGGGCAGGGCAGGCATCTTCACCGTGACCAGCACGGCGTCCGGAGCGGGGCCGCGGGCGGCCTCCCACACCGACGGGACCACGGCCACCGGCCAGGGGCCCGCCCCGGGAGCCACGCCGGCCATCCCCGGACCGTCCCGGCCCGCTCCCGCCCCCGGTCCCGGTGGGTTGCCGGGGGAGCCGGGTAGCGGGTCCAGCACCAGCCCGTGGCGGGCCACCGCCTCCAGGCGGTCGGGCCGGCCCACCAGGATCACCTCGTGCCCCCCGGCCGCCAGGAGGCCACCCAGGAGGCAGCCGATGGCCCCGGCGCCGGCCACCACCACCCGCATGCTATTCCCTCCGCGGGTCGATCTTCAGCGTGATGGGCAACTCTTCGCCCCGCAGCAGGCGGCGGATGTTGGCCCGGTGCCGCACCAGCACCACCAGGGCCGCGGCGACCCCGAAGACCAGGTGGGCCGCGGGGGCATGCCAGAGGATCATCCAGAGGGGCACGCTGGCGGCGGCGCTGATGGAGCCCAGGGACGAGTAGCGGCTCAGCGCCACCACGCCGATCCAGACGCCGAAGGCGGCCAGGGCCACCCGCGGGTCCAGCCCCAGCAGCACGCCCAGCCCCGTGGCGACCCCCTTGCCGCCCTTGCCGCCCAGCCAGATGGACCAGCTGTGCCCGGCCATGGCGGCCACGCCGGCCAGCACCGCCGCCGGTTCGCCCAGGCCCGCCGCCCGGGCCAGGACCACGGGCAGCCAGCCCTTGGCGGCATCGGCCAGCAGGACCAGGGCGGCCACCCGCGGTCCGGCCACCCGCAGCACGTTGGTGGTGCCGATGTTGCCGCTGCCGTAGCGGCGGATGTCAACCCCCCGCGTGGCCCGCACGAGCCAGAGGCCGAAGGGCAGGGAGCCCAGCAAATAGCCCAGGACGGCCATCCCCCACCATCCCATACCCGCCAAAAAAACCATGGATGGAGCGCTCTCCCCTCTTCCACCCCTGACGCCGGCTCCTGCCCCCCTCGCCGGCCGCCCGGGGTCAATCGTCGGCGGCTGCTCCCTTGCCCCGCGCAGGTGCCCGGAAGATCAGCCGGACCGGCGTTCCCGTGAAGTCGAAGGCCTGGCGCAGGACGTTCTCGAGGAACCGTTCGAAGGAAAAGTGGACGATCTCGGGGTCGTTGACCAGGAACAGGAAGGTCGGCGGCCGTTCCGCCACCTGGCGCACCCGGTGGATGCGCAGGCGCCGGCCCTTGCGGGAGGGAGGCTCGTGGACCAGCAGGGCGTCATCCAGCACCTTGCGCAACACAGGTTCGGGCACCCGGCGCCGGTGGTTCTCCGCGGCGCCGGCCAGCACCTCCACCAGGCGGTCCACCCGCTGCCCCGTCAGCGCCGAGAGGAACACGACGGGAGCAAACTGCAGGAAGTCGTACTCCCGGTACAGGGCCTCCCGGTACTGGTCGGCGGTATCGGGCCCCTTGGCCACCAGGTCCCACTTGTTCACCGCCAGCACGCAGGCCTTGCCTTCTTCCAGGATCATGCCGGCGATGCGCTTGTCCTGTTCGGTGGCCGGGTCCCGAGCGTCCAGCACCAGGCAGGCCACGTCGGCACGGGCCAGGGCGCGCTGGGTCCGGAGGGTGCTGTAGAACTCCACGTCGTCCTTGACCCGGCTCTTGCGCCTCAGGCCGGCGGTGTCGATGAACCGGAACACCCGCTCGCCGCGGCGCCAGAGCACGTCCACCGCGTCCCGGGTGGTCCCGGGGATGTCGCTGACCACCACCCGCTCCTCGCCCAGCAGCCGGTTGACCAGCGACGACTTGCCCACGTTGGGCCGCCCCACGATGGCGACGGCGATCTCTCCCGTCTCGCCCCAGGGGCCGCGGTCTCCGGCGTCGCCGGGTTCGTCCGCCGGAGGAGCGGGCAGCCCGCGCACCACGGCATCCAGCAGGTCGCCCACGTTGCGCCCCGGGCCTGCGGCCACCGGGATCGGCTCGCCCAGGCCGAGGCGGAAGAAGTCGTACTGGACGCCGTCCCAGCGGGCGTCGTCCACCTTGTTCACGGCCAGGATGGTGGGCTTGCGGGACTGGCGGAGAAGGCGGGCGACCTCTTCGTCGGCGGGGGTGACGCCGGCCTGGCCGTCCACCACCATGATCAGCAGGTCGGCCTCCCGGACGGCCGCTTCCACCTGGCGCCGAACCTGCACGGTCAGCGGGTCGTCCCCTTCGGCCAGGCCGCCGGTGTCCACCAGGGTGAACTCCCGGCCCGCCCAGTCCGTGTCGGCGTAGAGGCGGTCGCGGGTGACCCCGGGCACGTCGTCCTCGATGGCCAGGCGACGCTCGATGATGCGGTTGAACAGGGTCGACTTGCCCACGTTGGGCCGCCCGACGATGGCCACCACGGGTTTCACGCCTGTCCTCCCCTCCCCGGCCTGCCCGTATCATCATGCCAGGGGCCGCGCGACAGCGTCAACGCGAAGCATGGCGATGCCGGGGCGCCCTGGGGGAGGATACGGGCCGCGCCGGGTGCGAGCCGCGCCCCCGGTCCGGCGGCCGGGGGTCCTGGGGCCCTGCCGCCCGGTCAGGGCGCCCGGCGGGCCGATTCCACCAGTTCGGCCAGCCGGTGCCAGCGGCGGGTCCATGCCCGCACCTGCCAGCGCCACCGCCAGCCGCCACCGGCCGTCCCTGGCGGCTCCGGCCGGGGTTTGCCGCCGCGAACGGGCGGGGTGCCGCCGTCGAACCCGGCCTCGGCGGGTCTGGCCAGCCAGGGCTTCTCCCACCAGGCCAGGCTGTCTCCCACGGGGACGAACCGCCAAGCCGGCAGGGGCCCCTGGTCCAGCGCGCCAGGAGGCTGCGGCGCCCCGCGGCCGCCCAGGTACCCCAGGGCGCGGAGCGAGCCGGCAGCGCGTACGGCCAGGTCGTCCGGCCCGCCGGCCCCCGCCGCCAGAACCTGGCGCCCGCAAGAATCGGTTCCTACCCGGAAGATGCGCCCTGCTTCCGCCGCTTCGGGTACGGCCAGCAGGGGCAGGCCGGCCACCTCTCCGGGGCGCGGCGCCCGCCGCGGGTCGAGCCGGCCCAGGTGCAGGTAGGCTGCCAGGAGGGCCCGGTGGGCCGTTCCTCCCGCCACGTAGAACACCGCCCGGTCGCCCGGGCCGGCCGGTGCCGGGTCCACCGCGCGGCCGGGTCCGGCCGGCGGTCCGGGGGAGCGGCCCGCCGGCCCGGCAACCCCGTCGTGCCGCCGGCCGGGTGCCGTGGCGGGGTGATGCCCCGGGTACAGGATACCGGCCTGGCCCCGGGCCGCCGCCCGCCGCGCCCCCTCCACCCGCCGGACCAGGTGGGGAAAGGCCGCCCGCACCCCCTGGATCAGCAGGGGCCGCGCTAGCCGGGGCCAGCCCAGCCGCCGGGAGACGAACCCGGCGACCTTCATGGCCAGGTTGACCTCCGAGAGCACGTTGACGAACAGCCAGCGGTGGGGGTCCCCGGCCAGGGCCAGAAGGCCAAGGCACCAGCGGGCCAAGGCATCGCCGGCGCCCTCGGCGCCCAGCACGAACACGCCGTCGGCGCCGCTGCCGTGGCCCATGGGCAGCAGGCGCCCGTGTTCCTCGCGCTCGTTGCGGTCGAAGAAGTCGAGCCGCAGGAGCTCGGCCGTCTCGGGGGGGCGGCGCGGGTCAAGCAGGCCCAGGTGCAGGGCCGCCGACACCACCGATGCGTGGGTGCCCCCGTAACAGTAGTAGACCACCAGCGGCAGGCTGCCGGCAGGCGGGCCGCCCCCGTCCCCCTTCCATGCCACTTCCTCCGCCGCGGCCGGAAGGCGGTTGCCGGCACCACCCGGGCCTCCGGTCACGGGCGACCGGCCTCCTGGTCTCCTTCCTCCCCTGGCGGCGGGAGGTCACCACCCAGGATGGTCATGGCTCCGGCGGTGAGGGCCGCAGCGGCCAGGGCGTCATAGGCCTCGCCCCCCGCCACGGTGAAGTGCACGGGAACGGCCGCGGCGGCGGGCAGCCCGCCGCCCGCCAGGGAAACGGCCAGGACGGCGGCCAGACCGCCCTGGCCCAGCACCATGCCGGCCGTGGCCAGGATCAGGCTGCCCGGGGCCGGCAGGGGGATCAGGGAGGCCAGCACGCCGGTGATGACCCCCGCTGCCCAGGCCGGGGAGACCCACCCCGGCAAGCTGGTGGGAAGAACCCGCATCAGCGCGTACCCAAGACCGGCCACCAGCGCCAGGCCGGACAGCCCCCGGCGACGCTCCCGGGCAGGCAGGCGGGCCAGCCACCAGGCCGCGGCCACCAGGGGCAAGGCGGCGCCACCAGGGCTGATGCCCAGCCAGCCGGGGCCCGTCGCCAGCGGCCAAGTGGCGGCCCAGGCGGCGGCGATCCAGGCCAGCCCCCAGGCGGCCAACCGCACCGGTGGCACGCCCAGGCGGCGGGTGCCGGGAACGACCTCGAGGGCCAGCAACACCGCGGCCAGCGCCAGCATCCCCGTTCCGGTCAAGGCCACCACCTCGCCATAAGCATTCCCCACGCTGCACCGCGGGGTCCCCGGCCTGGTCCCGGGCCTGCCCGGACGGCGACAAAGCCGGGAGGGGGCGCGCCCACGGGGACACGCCCCCTCCCGGTCGACACGTGCGGTTTTTGCGACCGCCTCAAAGGGCCGGGCGGCAGCCGCACCGGCCCCGCACTGGGCTGCTCATTCCCCTTCGCCTGCCAGCCGGTCGCGGGTCTCCTCCAGCAGATCGCCGAACATCTCGCCGATGGTGATCCCGCCCGCGTCACCGGCCGGGGTCGATTCCTGCGCCTGGGCCTGGGGACGTTCGGGTGACCGCCGCGGCCGCTCGGTCCGGGGCCGCCGCGGCTCGGCCGGCGACCGCATGCTCAGGCTGATGCGCCGCTCCTCCGGCTGGACCCGCAGCACCCGCACCTCCACTTCCTGACCCTCGTGGACCACCTCGTCGGGCGACTCCACCCGGTGGTCGGCCAGCTGGGAGATGTGGACCAGGCCTTCCACCCCGGGCTCCAGCCGCACGAAGGCGCCGAAGGGGACCAGGCGGACCACAGTACCCTTGACCGTCGCCCCCACGGGGTAGCGCCGCTCCACGTCGCTCCAGGGGTCGGGCATGAGCTCCTTCAGGCTGAGGGAGATGCGGCCCCGTTCCCGGTCGACCTTGAGCACCTTGACCTGGATGGTGTCGCCTTCCTTCAGCAGGTCCCGGGGATGGTCGATGCGGCCCCAGTGCATCTCCGAGACGTGGAGCAGCCCGTCCACCCCGCCCAGGTCGATGAAGGCGCCGAAGTCGGTGAGGCCCTTGACCACGCCGGTGCGCACCTGGCCTTCCTCCAGGCTGGCCAGGGTCTCCTCCGCCCGGCGCCGGGCCTCCTCCTCCAGCAGCTCCTTGCGGGAGAGAATCACCCGCCGCTTGTTGCGGTCGAACTCGATGATCTTGGCCCGTACCGTGGTGCCCACGTAATGGCTGAGGTCGGCCACGTAGCCCCGCTCCACGTGGGAGGCGGGCATGAAGGCACGGACCCCGGCGTCGCAGACCAGGCCGCCCTTCACCTGTTCGACCACCGGCACCTCGACGGGCTCGCCAGCCTCGTAAGCCCGCCGCAGGGAGTCCCAGGCCTCCCGCTCCACCGCCCGCCGGTGGGAGAGCAGCAGGCCCCCTTCACCCTTGTCCGTGAAGCCCAGGACGACCACGGGGATCTCCTGGCCCACCTGGTAGACCTCTTCGGGTTGCTTGCCGCCCAGCAGCCGCAGCTCGTTCCGGGGGATCGTGCCGTCGGACTTGTGACCCACGTCCACCAGGACGTGATCGTCGGCCACCTGCACTACCGTGCCCGTCACCACCTGCCCGCGGCTCAGGCGGGTTGGCGCCAGCTGCTCGTCCATGGTTCCGCGGGCCGCTCCAGCCGTTTCCGCAGCCGGACCCCCGGCGGGTGAGGTCGCCGCCTCCCGCTCTCCCTCGCCGGCTGCGGCCGGCCCTTCCCCTGCCGCGGCGGCCGGCGTTCCACTCGCGCCGTCGCCCTGGGGACCCGGGCTTGCGGGGGCGGCACCGCCCGGCTCGCCGGCTGCAGCGGCGGGTGCCTCATCCGGCGACTGGGCGTCGCCGGGCTCGCCCTCGGGCTGGCCCGCCGGCCGGTCGGCGCCCTCGGTCTCGGCCACGCCGGCCTCCCGCTCAGCGGCGGCCTCGGCGGATTCCTCGGCCTCCTGCTTCAGCTGCGCCAGGGCTTCCGTCGCCCCGGCGGCGGCCTCCGCCGCCGCCGGGCTCAGGTGCGGCTCCGGGCTGGCGGGCGTCACCCCCTGTTCCGGCGCGGCGCCGGGAGTCCCGTCCCGGTCCGCCGCCTGTGGATCGCGGATCTGGTCCATCCTCGACACGACCCCCTTCGAACGGCTTAACCTACAGGGATGCGGCGTCGTGGCGACCCGCCGGAGCGGGTTCATCCAGCAGCGCCGCAATGGCCTCGCGCATCCTTTCTGCCACCGCCTCGATGGTCCCCTCCCCTCCGGCCCGGTCCACCCGGAAGGGACGCCCGATGCGGACCCGGACCCGGCGGCCCAGCCGGTAGGGGCCGGTGATGGCCACCGGCAGCACCGGCGCACCGGACTTCACCGCCAGCAGGGCGGCGCCCGGTTCGAAGGGCCGCAGGGGGCCCCGGCTACGGGTCCCTTCCGGGAAGAGGCCGACCACCTTGCCCTGGCCGAGCAGGGTCAGGGCGTGGCGCAGGGCCCAGCGGTCGGGCTGGCCCCGGCGCACCGGGAAGGCGCCCAGGCGCCGCAGGACCCAGGCGGCCACCGGGCTGTGGAACAGTTCCTGCTTGGCCATAAAATGCACCTTTCGCGGCAACACCGTACCCACCAGCGGCGGGTCGAGCCAGCTGAAGTGGTTGGCGATCACCAGCAACGGTCCCCGGGCCGGTACGTTCTCCAGCCCGCGCACATCCCAGCGGTACCCCAGGGCGAAGAGCAGCCAGAACAGTCCCTTGGCGAACCGGTACAGCACCTACTCGCCCTCCCGGCAGTACCGCAGGATCTCTTCCACCACGGCGTCGATGGTGCGCCCCGTAGTGTCGATCTCGATGGCGTCCGCAGCCCGCTGCAGCGGCGCGGCCGGGCGGGTCATGTCCTGCCGGTCCCGCTGCCGCAGCGCCTCTTCGACCTGCTCCAGGGTCACCGGATGGCCTGCCGCCACCAGCTCAAGGTACCGGCGCCGGGCCCGTTCGTCCGGCGATGCCGTGAGGAAGATCTTGAGATCGGCCTCCGGTGCCACATGGGTCCCGGTGTCCCGGCCTTCCAGGACGACCCGGCCCCGGCGGGCCAGTTCCCGCTGGACCTCCAGCAGGCGCTGCCGCACCTCGGGGATGGCGGCCACCACGGACACCGCCCGGTCGACCCCCGGCTCCCGCAGGTGGGCCGTGACATCGACCCCGTCGAGAACGACCTGCGGGGCCCCCTCGGGCCCCGTTGCCAGCGCAATGTCCGTTTCGCGGGCCAGCTGGGCCACCCGCTGGCGGTCTCTTGGATCGATGCCATGCCGGAGCACCTTCAGCGTCATGGCCCGGTACATGGCACCGGTATCGACGTACAGGTAACCCAGGGCCGTGGCCACCCGCCGGGCGACGGTGCTCTTGCCGGCTCCCGCCGGGCCATCGATGGCGATCACGCGTTTCAACGACGCCGGTTCCCTCCGCTTCTTCGACACCGCCCGCCGGATTCCTTGTATCTGGATTGGCGCCTCGGGATTGCCAAGGCCGCCTCCGGGTTCTGCGGCGGGTGGCGCCATTCCAATCGCCCGCAATTATACCACGGAAAGGTGCGGGCCGGCGGTCCGGTCCCGCCGGCCGTGACCCCGCCGGACCCTGCTCACTGCCAGGCCACGGGCAGGGGCGTGCCCTGGGGGAGAGCCTGCCAGCGCGTATGCGGCCGGGGCCGGTGCAGGGGGCCTGCCACGTGGACCACCTCCACCAGGGCTGCCGCACGAGCTGCGGAACGGAGGACCAGCCGGTCGCCGGGCCGGACGACCACGGGGCGGGTCTGGCCCGGCTCCAGCTGGGCCACCGGCACCCCGTTGAGCAGGACCAGGACCGTTCCCGGCCCGTGCCCCGCCAAGGTGAGGACGGCCTGCCCATGCCCGGCCTGCCCATGGCCGGGCCCGGCGCCCGGGGCGGCAGGCTCGAGGCCCGCCGCGACCGGGAGGTATCCCCAGTCCTCCAGCACCCGGCCGTAGGTGTCCAGCGCCAGGTGCCCCTGGCCTGCCATCAGGGACTGGATCACCACCAGCGCCACCAGTCCGGCCACCGCAGCTCGCACCAGTCCATCCTCCACCGCCGCCAGCCAGCGCGGCCAGCCCGGTGGCAGGGGGCTGCGCCCGGCCTGCGGCGGTTCCGCCTCCCCATGATGGGACGGGTCGTGCAGTGCGCCGCCCGCCATGTCCCCACCTCCCTGCCGGTCCGGCCCGGCGGGACCGGCTCCGGGGCAGTGTATGCGGGATGGCGGCCGGCCTTGTGCGCGGGTGCACGGCGGGAAGGGGCCACCTGGCGGTCAAGGCGCAGTGCGAAGCAGCAGCGGCTACGGAGGCTTGGTACGCTCAGCGGACCCGGGCCCGGCTCGCCGCCTCCCTTCTGGCGGTGCCGGCCGGGACGGAACGCCAGGCCCTGGAGGAAGAGGCCCGCTGCCGGGCGCCGCGGGCGGCGGCCGCCGGTCGGGGGCCGGGGACGGGGATGGGCACGCCGGGCCCCGAGCTGGGGAGACGGCCCCGCGGGGTCGATGTGAGGCCATAAGCGTAAAAACCCCGGCGGCTTCCGCCGCCGGGCCGGCCGGTTTCTTGCAGTGCGCAGTGCGCCCTTTTCAGTACGCCTCCAGCGGCACCAGGCGGTCGAAGACCACGGGGTTGCCGACGTAAACCACCGCCTCCACCGGCCGTCCCGCCACCTGCACCTGGACCAGGCGCCGGTAGTAATAGGGCGGGTCCTCGTCGGCCCCCTCGTAGTGGTCGAGGTAGCCCAGGTCGGCTTCGTCGATGGTCCACACCACCCCCTGCACCCGGTGGCCCGGCTCGGGCAGGATCACCGGGTAGCCGCGGCCGGTATCGTAGAGGCGGTAGCCCTCCAGCACCGCCGGTACCGGCTCGTCCAGCCGGCGGCCGACCAGGGCTTCGATCCGCCCGCGGCGCCGCAGGGTCCCATAGGCGAAGAGCTTCACGGGGTCTCCTCCCTGGTGTCGTCCCTCGGTTCGTCCCGCTCGTCCAGCAGCCCCCGCTGGCGCAGGGCGGCGGCCAGCAGGCCGTGGAGCCGGGCGATGGTCCCGTAAAGCCGGTTCTCCTTCGGATCGTAGCTTCCTCCCAGGGTGGCGATCTCGCCGAGGCCGGAGAAGAGGGCGTAGAGATCGGCCCGGCACTGGCGCCCCAGGGAGGTGCGCATGGCCGCCTGCAGGAGCCACTTGCGGTCGACGGGCGGCTCGCCGTCGGCGTAGCGGCACAGCAACAGGAAATGCTCGAGCCACTGGACGAACCCGGCCAGGAAGGCGAAGGCCTGGCCCCGGCGCAGGTTCCAGGCCATGGAGGCGGTGCGCCGCCGCAGGGCGCGGTAACGCCGGGCCGCCTGCTGCCGGTACCAGTCCGGCGGCAGCTGCCGCAACGGGGCCAGGTGGGCTGCCAGCCGGCCCCCGGGGTCCAGCAGAGGCTCGGCGGCGCCCAGCAGGATCACCGTGGCCTCATCGGGCCGGCGGGCGGCGGCGGCCAGCTCGTCCCAGGCCAGAAGGGCCAGGTGGCCACCGCCGGCCCAGGCGGGCAGCCGGTGGAGGGAGCCGGGTCCTCCGGGCTCCCCGTGGGGCGCCAGGCGGTTGCGCAGCCGCTGCACGGCTTCCGCCGGGCCGGCGGCCACCAGGTCGAGGCGCGAGACCGTGTCCCGGAAGCCCGTGGCGCCGGAGCCGGCCAGCGCCAGCGCCCAGCCCGAATCCGCCCCGGGCCGCCCCTCGCCCCCCGCTCCGCTCCCCGCCTCCTTTTCCAACCATTCCTCCTGCACCCGCCGGGCCAGCTCCCGGGCCCGGCGGGCCAGTTCTGCCCGCGCGATGGCCATGGCGAACCTCCTGTGGGACGTGCTGGGCCGGGGCGGGCGGCCCGTTCTTCCCCACCCGCCGGCCCCCTTCCCCGTTGCATCTCCACCGCGGCCCACCGGGCGGCAAGCCCGGCGGCCGGTCAGGGGGAACCCGCCGGCGCGGCCGGTCCGCACCTGTCCCCGCGGGCCGGCCCGGCCTTCAGCCCTGGCGATACTGGACCCCGTAGCCGCCCCGGGGGTTGAGCCACTTGATGTTGCGGAAGGGGCAGCCGATGCGGCAGGTGCCGCACTCCACGCACCCCTCGTAACCGACCAGGATCTTCTGCGCCTCGTCGTCCCACTCGTAGACGTGGGCCGGGCAGAACTTGGTGCAGTACTGCTCCGGGCACTTGTTCAGGCACACGTCCGGGTCGATGATGAACAGGTGCGACTGCTTGTCGGCGTTGAAGCGGTCCAGGTACAGCTTCTCCTGAATCGTCATCGGCCGCACGCCGGCCGGCGCCTGCCCGCCGGCGGCCTCGGGGGCTTCCGTGTCCATGGGGGCCGCCGCAGCGGCCGCAGCCCGCGCGCTCATCCGATCGCCCTCCACATGGAATAGAGGTCATAGGCGATGCGCCACAGCGGGCGCTGGCGGCGCACCATGCGCAGGATCTTGGCCTGCTTATCCCATTTGGGCGTGCTGTCGACGGTGAAGAACTCCCGCATCACCTGGCTCAGCAGCTCGGGATATTGCCGCAGGAACTGCGGGTTCTCGTCGAAGAACTCGTTGGCGTAGTTGTACTTCCGCAGGTCCTTGAGGACGTAGGTCTCTTCCAGCCGCTGCTGGTACCGGCAGAGGACCCGGGTGGAACTGTCGCCCTCCGCCAGGGCCTCCAGGGCCACCTCGCCGGCGATGCGGCCGGAGGTCATGGCCAGGTTGGATCCCTCGCGGTGGATGGCGTTGGTCAGCCCGGCCGCGTCCCCGACCACCATCAGGCCGTCCTTGAACAGGCGGGGGATGGCCTTGTAGCCGCCCTCGGGGATCAGCTTGGCCGAGTACTCGATCACCTTGCCGCCTTCGATCAGCTTGCGGACCTTGGGGTGCTGCTTGAGCCGCTCCAGCAGCTGGTTGGGGTTCATCTGGCTGTAGACCAGGTGCTTGACCAGCACGCCGACGCCGAAGGACACCGATTCCTTGTTTGTATAGAGGAAGCCCATCCCCAGCATGCCGGCCGTGGCGTCGCCCAGCATCTCCACCGTGGCGCCCTGCCCGGGTTCCAGGCCGAAGCGGTCCTCGATCTTCTCCCGGGGCAGTTCGATGACTTCCTTGACCGCCAGCGCGGCCTCGTTCATCGCCCAGTCGTCGTGAAGGCCGGCCTTCTGGGTCAGCAGGTTGTTGACGCCTTCCGCCAGGATCACCACGTCGGCGTACACTTCGCCCTCCGGGCGGCCGGCCACCACGCCCACCACCCGGCCGCGGTCATCGTGGATCAGGTCGACCACGTTGGTCCGGGTGATGAGGGTGGCACCCGCTTCCTCCACCTTCTTCGCAAACCAGGGGTCGAACTTGGCCCTCAGCACGGTGAAGTTGTTGGGCGGGTCGTCCGCCCAGCGGGGCGTGCGGTAGCCGAAGGTCACCGCCGAGTCCGGCGTGAGCAGCCAGTAGTTCTGCTCGACGATGGTGCGCTCGACGGGCGCCTCCCGCCAGGCTCCGGGCAGGAGCTCGTCCAGCTGGTGCCGGTAGAGCACGCCGCCCATGACGTTCTTGGATCCGGGGTACTCCCCCCGCTCCAGGATCAGCACCCGGGCGCCGCCCCGGGCCAGCACCAGGCCCGCCGACAGGCCGGCGGGACCGGCGCCCACGATCACGACGTCAAAGCGCTCTGCCACAGCCATCCCTCCGTCAGGCGCCGGCCCGGGCTGCCGCCGCCGCGCCCTGGCTTTCCCCGTCTTCCTGGCCGCCGGTCGAGCCACCGGCCTCGGGTTCCTCCGCCAGCAGGGCATCCAGGCGGCGGGCCAGCTCCGCCTGAAGGGCAGGGACGACGGCGAAGAGGTCTCCCACCACGCCCAGGTCGGCCACCTTGAAGATCGGCGCGTCCGGATCCTTGTTCACGGCGACGATGAGCTCGGAGTTCTCCATGCCGACGGTATGCTGGATGGCGCCCGAGATGCCGAAGGCGAAGTAGACCTTGGGCCGGACGGTCAGGCCCGTCTGGCCCACCTGGTGCTCGCGGCCGATCCAGCCCGCATCCACGATGGCCCGGGAGGCGCCCACCACGCCGCCCACCACCTGGGCGAAGTCGAAGAGCAGCTTGAGGTTCTTGGGGTCCTGCAGGCCGCGGCCGCCGGCGACCACCACATCCGCCCGCTCCAGCTGGGCCTGCGGGTCGGGCTCGTCGATGACGCCCAGGACGCGGGTGCGCAGGGTACTCTCGTCCAGGTCGACCGGTACCCTGACGATCTCCCCCTGGCGGCCGGGCTGGCGCGGTGCCGGCTCCATCATCTTGGGCCGCACGGTGGCCATCTGGGGCCGGTGCTTCTTGCAGAGGATCACCGCCAGCTGCTTCTCCAGGAAGGCCGGCCGGATGGCATCCAAAAGGCGCGTCTCGGGGTCTACGTCCAGCTGGGTGCAGTCCGCCGTCAGCCCCGTCTGGAGGGTGGTGGCGATGGTGCCGGCCAGGTCGCGGCCGGTGGTGGTGGCGCCCAGCAGGAAGATCTCGGGTTTCACCTCCCGGATCACCGGCGTGAGCACCCGGGCGTAGGCCTCGTTGCGGTAGACCCCCAGGGCGGGGTGGTCCATGACGAGAACCCGGTCGCAGCCGCGTTCCACCGCCTCCTGGGCCACCGCCTCCACCTGGTGGCCGGCCACGAAGCCGATGAGTTCCACGCCCAGCTTATCCGCCAGCTTCCGCCCGATGCCGGCCAGTTCCCAGGCGACCGGCGCGGCCTGGCCGCCGTGCTGCTCGATGAAGATGCCCACCCCGCGGTAGGACTCCAAGTCGGGTGTCTCGCCGGCACCCCGGGCCGCGGCGGCCTTCTTCCGGGCGGATGCGGCAGGGCTGCCGTCCCGCCCCGCCGCCGCCTCGGCGGCGGCGCCACCGGCGCCCTCCAGGACGGCCCCGCCCGGCCGGGCCCCGGCCTGCCCGCCGCCCGCGGCGACTCCCTGGCCGCCGGTCCCTTCCTGCTTCAGCAAGACTTCCTCGCTCACGGTCGTCCTCCCCTCCCTGGCGCGGCCGTCACTGTCCCCGGGACGAACCGGCACCGGCACCCGTCCCGGCCGCCATGGCCTCCGCCATCCTGGCGGTGCGCCGCGCGTCGACCACCGCCTTGCGGAAGGTGGGGTGCGCCAGCAGCCGGTCGGCCAGCTCCCGGGCGGCCCGCTCCGGGTCGCTACCGTCGATCAGCACCGTCTCGCGCTTCCGTTCGGGCGGCGTGAAGGACCGGGCCACGATGGTGGGGGAGCCCAGCAGGCCGACCTCGGTCCGCTCCAGCCCCAGGGTCTCCCGGTTCCACACGATGGGCTTGTGCCGGGCGGCGCGGAGCATGCCCGGAAGCGAGGCGTAGCGCAGCTCGTTGAGCTCCTTCTCGACCGTCAGCAGGGCGGGCAGGGCGGAACGGACCACCTGCCGGCCGCCCTCCACCTTGCGCTCCACCACGATGTACCGGCCCTCGGGGTTCACCTCGCGGATCCGGATGACGTAGGTGAGCACGGGGATGTCCAGGCGGGCAGCGATGCCCGGCCCCACCTGGCCCGTGTCGCCGTCGATGGTCTGCCGCCCGCAGAAGATCAGGTCGACCGGGCCGAACTCCTGCTCGATGCGCCGGATCGCCTCGGCCAGCACCCGGCTGGTGGCGAAGGTGTCCGCGCCGGCCATGGCGCGGTCGCTGACCAGCACCGTACGGTCCGCCCCGACGGCGACGGCCTCCTTGAGGGACTGCTCGAAAAAGGGCGGTCCCATGCTGACCACCGTGACCTGGCCGCCCCACTGGTCCTTGATCTGCAACGCCGCCTCCAGGGCGTGGACGTCATACGGGTTGATGATCGAGGTCACGCCCTGGCGCACCAGCGTGCCGGTCTTCGGGTTGATGCGCATCTCCGAACTGTCGGGCACCTGCTTGAGGCAGACCACCATGTGCATGCTTCCACCATCCTTCCCGCGCCGGCTGGCCTCGGGGCGGCACGGCGCGCGGGGCTTCGCTTCCGGCCGGCCGCTGCAGGAGCGGCCCGGGGACGGCCGCTACTTTGTGACATCGTTCACATACGGGCTCATGATGAACCCGCGAACTCCCGCCAACCGCGGTACCACGGATCGTTCCGGCGAACCGTCCCCACCGGGAGGAAGGTTCCGCATGGACGCGGCCAATGCCTGCTTCTCGCCGGCCCGCACCCGGGCCATTTTGTACCCCGGCTGCCAGGGCCTGGCGCAGCCATCGACCTGCGGGACAACAGCCGCCCTGCGCGAGATCCGGCTTCGCGAGGGGTTGCGCCTTCTGCTTCTTCAGACTGGGCTTCCCCGTCGCCGGGCATCGCCGCCCGGGCTGGGGACCGGTCTCCGGTCCGGACCGGTCCTGCCCGGTGGTCAGCTGCTGGATCCTGCAAACGGGCGCTGCGTACGGGATCCAACTTCACTATCCAACTTCACTGTATGCCTCTTGGGCCAGGGTTTCAATGCGGCCGCGGGACCGGAATCGGCCGCGGGTCAGAGGCGCCGGCGCAGCCGCGGATCGGGTGCGGCGCCGGGGATGCGGCCCCGCTTGGCCACGGGCCGGCCCGCCACCTCTTTGATGTCCATGGTCATGTCCACCGGAGGGGCCGCGGACACGTAACTTCCCACGCCGAAGGCATCGGCCCCGGCCTCCCGCAGGGGCGGGATGCGGTCGGGGGTGATGCCTCCGGATACGATGACCTGGACGTGGCCGAACCCCGCCTGGGCCAGGCGGGCCTTCACCTCGCGCACCAGACCCGGCGTCACACCGCCGCGTTCCGAGGGCGTGTCCAGCCGGACCGCCGCCAGGCGCCGGCCCAGGGCCGCGGCCACCCGCACCGCTTCCACCGCCTCGTCCTGGAAGGTGTCCACCAGCACCACTCGCCGCTCCTCGGGCGGGAAGACCCGGTCGGCGGCCTGGGCCACCACCAGGGTGTCGCCTGCGATCAGCATGACGGCGTGGGGCAGGGTCCCGGCCGGGTCCCTGCCGGCGAGGCGGGCCCCCAGGATGCAGCTGGCGCCGTCCATGCCGCCCACCAGGGCCGCTCGTTCCATCACCGGAGCGACGGCGGGATGCACGTGGCGCGCACCGAAGCAGATCACGGGGGCATCGCCGGCCACGTCCTTGATGCGGCGGGCGGCGGTGGCCCAGCCGGTGGCCGACGCCAGCATGCCGAGCAGCGCCGTCTCATAGAGGCCGAAGGCGCCGTATGGCCCCTGGATCCGCATCACCACCTGGCCGGCCTCCACGGGGCGCCCCTCGTCCACGGCCCAGACCGCCACCGGCAACCCTTGCAACAGCTGCAGGGCCTCCTCCACCCCGCAGAGGATGCCGGGCCGGTTCGCGAAGATGTCCGCGGTGACGGGGGTGTCGAGCGCGCCCAGGTGCCGCAGGACCTCGTAGGTCTTGACGAAGTACACGTCGGTGGTGGCGCCGCTGCGGATCTCCTCGTGGGTCGCCGAGTGGAGCCGGTCCGGTGCGGGCCGTACCGCCTGAAGGGCCCGGAAGGAATCCACCAGGAAGGCACCCGGGGCCGCCCCCGGGGTCGCCGGGTCGCCACCGGCCGCGGGCCGCCCGGCCGCCGGCCCAGGTGCGGCCCCGGGCCGCCCTCCGTCGCCGGCGGCCGGCCACGGGGCCCCGGCGCCCAGTCCCCCGCCGTGGTGGCCGTCCTGGCCGGGAAGGGCCCCCTCCGGCCTCCCGGGCAGCCGCTCGCTATCCCTCATGGTTCGCCTTCCTCCTCCTGTTGCGCCCTGACGGGGGCCGGGACACCCTGCCCCGCGGACCCTGTCCCTGCAGGGCAGGTCCTTCGGAGACGCGGCGGGCAGCGGCCCCGGGCCGGGCGGGCCCAGGGGGTCGCCCCGCCAGGCCGGCGGGCACCCTTCGCCCCCACGCCGGCCCGCGGGCCGGCCGCCCTTCCCCTGCTTGCCGGTGGCGGGGAGCCGGTTCGTCCGGCCGGGGCGGCAGCCCCGCCGCCACGCGCAGGGACTCCACCTCCTGCCGCGACAGGGGACGCCACGCCCCCGCCGCCAGGCGGCCCAGCCGCAGGGGGCCCACGGCCACCCGCACCAGCCGCACCACCTGCCAGCCCACCGCCTGGCACATGCGCCGCACCTGCCGCTTGCGCCCCTCCCGCAGGACCACCTCGACCCAGCCGCCGCCGGGGCGGGGGCGCAGCACGCGGGCGATACGGGCGCGGGCGGGGCCGTCGTCCAGCAGCACCCCGTCGCGCAGCCGGCGCAGGCGGGCAGGGTCCAGGTCGCCGCGCACCAGTACGTGGTAGACCTTGTCCACCTCATGGCGCGGGTGGGTCAAGGCGAAGGTGAGCTCGCCGTCGTCGGTGAGCAGCAGCAGGCCCTCGCTGTCGAAGTCCAGCCGGCCCACGGGGTGCAAGCCCTGAAGCCCGTGACGCCGGCAGAAGTCGCCCACGTTGGGCCGGCCCTGGGGATCCCGCAGGGTGGTCACCATACCCCGCGGCTTGTGAAAGAGGACGTAGCGCTTGCGGGACAGTCGCTCTGCCAGGCCGGCCAGTGGGCGGCCGTCCAGGGCGATGACGTCCCGGGCCGGGTCGGCGCGGGTACCCAGGACGGCCGGCCGGCCGTTGACGGTGAGGCGACCGGCGGCAATCCACGCCTCCACCTGCCGCCGCGAGGCGACGCCCGCCCGGGACAGGATCTTCTGCAACCGCTCGGCGGGCACGGATCAGCCCTCCACGCGGAAGATGGCTTCGACTTCCACGGCGGCATCCAGGGGGAGTTCCGCCACGCCCACGGCGGAGCGGGCATGGCGCCCCTGCTCGCCGAAGACCTGGCCCAACAGCTCGGAGGCGCCGTTCACCACCTGGGGCTGGCCCGCGAACCCGGGCGCGCTGTTGACGAAGCCGACCACCTTCACCACCTGGCGGACCCGGTCCAGGGAACCCGTGATCGACCGCACCACCGCCAGGATGTTGAGGGCACACAGGCGGGCCGCCTGGTAGCCGTCTTCCGGGCTGACCTCGCGCCCCACCTTGCCGCGATACACCACCTGCCCCTCCTTCAGGGGCAGTTGTCCGGAGACGTAGAGCCAGCCGTCCTGCAGAACCCCCGGGACGTAGGCGGCCACCGGCGGGGCCACCGGGGGGAGCTGGAGGCCCAGTTCTTCCAGCCGCCGTTCGAAGGACACGACGGACCCTCCTTCCGCTCTCCCCTTTATATTGGCCCGGTTTGCCAGGGTCGTCCACGGTGGCGAGGCGCCGGGCCGGGTCCCGGGTGGAGGAGCCCGGCCCCGGCCGGCGGCCCGGTCCGGGCACTAGGCGAACAGGGCGCGGACCAGCAGGACGGAGGCGAGGATGCCCGCGGCGTCGGCGATCAGGCCGACGGGCAGGGCGTGGCGCGAGGCGCGGATGCCCACGGAGCCGAAGTACACCGTGAGGATGTAGAAGGTGGTGTCGGTGCTGCCCTGCATCACCGTCGCCATGCGGCCGACGAGGGAATCGGGGCCGTGCTGGCGCACCAGGTCGGCCATCACCCCGAAGGCCCCGCCGCCGGAAAGGGGCCGGATCAGCGCCAGGGGCAGCACCTCGCCGGGCATCCCCAGGGGGCGCAGCACGGGCTCGGCCAACCCCACCAGGAGGTCCATGGCGCCCGATTCGCGGAAGGCGGTGATGGCCGCCAGGATCGCCACCAGGTAAGGGATGATCTGCACGCCGATCCAGAACCCGTCCTTGGCGCCTTCCACGAAGGCCTCGTAGACCCGCACCCCGCGCAGGTAGCCATAGGCGGGGATGCCCACCAGCATGGCGGGAATCGACCAGATGGAGATGAACTGCAGGGCGTCCCAGAACATGCCCTTCCCTCCGGCGTCCCCGGGCTCACCCGGCCCGCCGGCCGGACGGAGTGGCACGGGGCCGCGCAGGCCGGCTCCCCCGCCGCCGGGGCGGCTCGGATGCCGGATCCTGTTCCCGGGCGTCCGGTGCCGCGGTGCCCGGTGGCCGGTGACCTGCCGGGACGGCGCCGGTGCCCGCGCGGCCGGCTGCGGCCTCCGGGCCGTGACCTGGTGCAGCGGGCGGCTCCTGGAGCGGCCCGGCCGGTTCTTCCCGGCCGGGCGGCGGGGGCGGCACGGGCGCCAGGGGGCGCAGCAGGCGGTCGGCCAGCAGCGCCACACAGGTGGCCACCGTGCTGGCCACCAGGGTCGGCCCGACGATCTCCGCGGGGTGGGCCGAGCCGGCGGCGGCCCGCACGGCGATGACCGTGGCCGGGATCAGGGTGATGCCTGAGGTGGTCATGGCCAGGAAGGTGACCATGGCGTCGGAGGCGGCGTGCTTGTGGGGGTTGATCCGCTGCAGCTCCTGCATCGCCTTCAGGCCCAGGGGGGTGGCGGCCGGGCCTACGCCCAGGATGTTGGCGCTGATGCTCATCACCACGGCGCCCAGGGCCGGGTCGCCGGCGGGGATGCCGGGGAAGAGCCGGCGCAGCAGGGGCTCCAGCCACCGCGCCAGGGCGGCCACCAGCCCGGCCTCTTCCGCGATCTTCATGACGCCGAGCCAGAGGGAGGTGATGCCGAGGAAGCCGATCACCGTCTCCACGGCCACCTGGGAGGAGGACATCACGGCTTCGGTCACCTGGTCGACCCGGCCGGTGGCCGCCGCCACGGCCAGCCCCACCACCAGCAGGCCGAGCCAGATCAGGTCGATCACGCCGCTCCCCCCTCGCCCGTGACGCCCTTGCCGGGGCCGGCCGCTTGCGCCCGGGAACGTGCCCCTTGCTGACCGGGGTACGCGCCGCCGGTGCCCGGGGGCGCGCCGGGACCCTACCAGCACCGTCACGCCAATCCATATGCGGGCCGGGGGGACCTCATCCCAGCGGGGTCAGCCCGAACCCATCCAGGCCAGGGTGCGGTGCCGCACCCGCTCCATGAAGGCGGCCAGCTCGTTGCCGAAGCGCTCGAAGCGCTCGGCCATCTCGGCGTCGTCGCGGGAGGTGAGGGTGATCTCGGCGATGCGGGCCTCGATGGACTTCTCGCGGTCCAGGCTGCGCAGGATCAGGTCGATCTCGCCGATGACCTGGCGGAAGAGGTTAATCTTCTCGTCCAGCAGGCGCAGGATGTACTCCTCGATGGTGCGGCGGGCGTAGAGGTTGAAGACCCGCACCGTCTCCGCCTCCTGGCCCAGGCGGTGGACCCGGCCGATGCGCTGCTCGACCCGCATGGGGTTCCAGGGCAGGTCGTAGTTCACCACGTTCCGGCAGAACTGCAGGTTCAGGCCCTGACCGCCGCACTCGGTGCTGATCAGGACGCGGGCTCCCTTGCGGAAGCGGGCCTTGGCCGCATCCCGCTCGCAGGCGCCCATGGCGCCGTGGTAGATCACCGTCTCGACGCCCGCCCGGCGCAGGCGGCGGGCCAGGTAGTCCTGGGTCGCCCGGAACTCGGTGAACACCACCACCGGCTCGTCCAGCTTCTCGACCAGCCGCTCTAGCATCAGCGCCTTGTGGTTTTCCTCCACCTGGCGGGCCAGCTCCCGCACCCGCGCCCAGGCCAGCGACTGCCACCCCTCGCTGCCGGCCAGCCGGTCCAGGGTGGCCCGCAGGGCGTGGGAGCTGGAGCAGACCTCCCGCTGGAGCATTAGCAAGGGCAGCACGGTCCCGTTGTACAGCCGCCGCTCCGCATACTCCTCCCGCACGGCCCGCAGCACCGCCTGGTAGAGCTCCCGTTCGTCGGGGAAGGGCTCCAGGCCCACCAGCTCCACTTCCCGGGCCGGGAAGGGCAGGTCCAGCTCGGCCCGGCGGTTCCGGATCATCACCTGCCCCAGCACCTGCTTGAGCTGCTGGGGATCCTTGGGCGTCCGCTTGTCCAGAAGAAAGTTCCGCCAGAACTCGCTGTAGGAACCGAACAGGTCCGGCCGGACCAGGCTGACCAGGCTGTAGAGCTCCGTGAGGTCGTTCTGCAGGGGTGTGGCCGACAGCAGGAGCAGGTACTTCGCCTCCAGCCCCCTGACGAAGGCGTGGACCTGGGTGTTCCGGTTCTTCAGCTTGTGGGCCTCGTCGACGATGACCAGGTCCCAGGACCGGGCCTGCAGCACCCGGCGCTGCTCGTCGCGCTTGGCCAGGTCGATGGAGATCACCAGGCGCTCCGCCTGGCGCAGGGCGGCCCCCCTCGGGTTGGCGGCCAGTTTGAGGTCGAACTTGTCCCGGAACTCGGCGGCCCACTGGCTGACCAGCGGGGTCGGGACCAGCACCAGCACGGTCCGGACGCCGTGGCGGGCCATCAGCTCCCGGGTCACCAGACCGGCCTCGACGGTCTTGCCCAGGCCGACCTCGTCGGCCAGGATGGCGCGCCCCTGGAGGTCTTCCACCACGCGCCGGGCGGCTTCCACCTGGTAACCCAGGTAGTGGACACCCTTCCGCTCCCACAACCGGCGCAGCTCGGGCCAGCATCGCAGGGCCAAGGCCGTCACCTCCTTCCGGGGGCTTCACCGGGCCGGGGGTTTACCTGGGCCTGGTGCCCACGGGACCCACGGGATCCGGTACGGGGCCGGGATCCCGTACGGGGCGGCCTCCCGCTTCGCCCATGCCCAGCCGCCGGCAGGCGGCGGCCAGCGACCGCCGGCGGGCCGCCGCGGCCGCCCACAGGTCGCCCACCCGGGCCAGGCGGGCGGGGGTCGTGCGGACGTTCCACGCCGCCGGATCGACCCCCCGCTCCAGCTCCGCCCAGGTCACCGGCACGGACACCGGGGCCCCGGGCCGTGGCCGGGGCCCGTAGACCGTCACCAGGGTCTTGCCCAGGCCGTTCTGCAGGAAGTCCAGATACACCGCCGCCGGCGGCCGGCTCGCCACGGCGCGGACGGTGGTGACCCGGTCGGGCCGCATCCGCTCCACCAGGACCGCCACCCGCCGGGCGAACTCCGTCACCACGGGATAAGGATGCTCCGGAAGGATGGGGACGAACACGTGCAGCCCGGTGGCACCCGAGGTTTTGGGAAAGCCCTCCAGGTCGAGCGCCTCCAGCACCCGGCGCACCCAGAAGGCCACCTCCACCGCCAGGTCGAAGGAGGCTTGGGGCCCGGGATCCAGGTCGAACACCACCCAGTCGGGGCGGTCGGGATGGCGGATGGTGGACAGCCAGGGGTGGATCTCGATGGCCGCCTGCTGGCCGAGCCAGGCCAGGGTCGCCGGTTCGTCCACCAGGAGGAACCGGATGACCCGGCCTTCCCGCGTCCGGTAGGGCCAGGTGCGCACCCAGGACGGTGTACCGGGCGGGGCGTCCTTCTGATAGAACCCCGCCCCCGCCGCGCCGTCCGGGTAGCGGGTGCAGACCAGCGGGCGGTCCCGCAGGTGGGGCAGCAGGTGCGGTGCCACCTGCACCAGGTAGGCAATCAGGTCCGCCTTGGTCAGCCCGTCCTCGGGCCAGAGCAGCCGGTCCAGATGGGACAGTTCCAGCTCCCGGCCCGCCACCCGGACCCGGAGCCGCTCCTCAGCCCGCGGGCGCTCGCCGGGCAACCCCATCCCTCCTCCGCTCAACCCGGCCGGGGCCCCTCGTCCCCGCCGGGGGCGCCGGCCGCACCGGCTGTGGCGCATGGCCCGGCCGTTTGGCGATCCGCGCCCTGGCCTGGCCAGTCTCCAGCCCGTGACCGGTTCCCGTGCCGGGGCCGGTTCCCATCCCGTGGCCGGGAGCCCGGCACCGGGGGAGCGCCGCCCTCCCCCACTCCGGGGCCGCCGGCTTCGCCCTGACCGCCCCCGCCGGCAGGGCCGGGGCCTGCGGCGGCCGCCGGCACGTGCTCGGGCCCGGCGGCCATCCGGGCGGGGTGGGTGCCGGGGAGGCGGCACCGGGAGGCGGGCACGTCGTCCCGCCAGCGCCGGAAGACGGGGTGCCGCAGGTGGCCCTGGGGGGTCCACTCCAGGTAGCCCACCTGGCAGACCAGGGCCGGTTCGACCCAGACCACCGGCTGGCCCCGGGTCCGCTCGGGGATGCGGGCGAAGGGGCAGGTCGCCCGGGGTCGCAGGCGGGCCAGAAGCCATCGGGCCTCCCCGCTGCCGAGACCCGTGCTGACATGGCCCACGTAATGCAGCGCGTCGCCGGGGCCGAACAGGCCCAGCAGCAGCGTGCCGACCCCGGCGGCGCGGCCGCCGGGGACCACGCCCCCCACCACCGCCTCCAGCTCCCGCTCGGCCTTGATCTTCTGCCAGTAGGCGGTGCGCCATCCCGGCAAATACGGGCTGTCCAGCCGCTTGGCCACCACCCCCTCCAGGCCCTGGGCCCGCACCCGGGCGAAGAATGCCTCGCCCGCCTCGTCCACGCCCTGGGAGAGCACCAGGCCCGGGGCGGCACCGCCGGGAACGAGCCGGGCCAGCCGCAGGAGCCGCTCGGCCAGGGGCTCCCGCAGCCGGACCTGGCCGCCGTCCCCCAAGAGGTCGAAGGCCACCAGCAGGGCGGGCAGGGGACCCGGCGGCCGCCGGCTGCCGGCCGGGCGGCCCAGGCGCCGTTGCAGCGCGGCGAAGGACGGCAGGCCGCCGGCCAGGGCCACGATCTCGCCGTCCAGCACGGCAGGGGCGGCCAGCAGCCGGTGCAGCCCGGCCAGCTCGGGAAAGAAGGGCGTCAGGTCGTAGCCGTGACGGGACTGCAGGAAGGTGGTGCCGGACCGCGGATCGGCAAACACCAGGCACCGGTAGCCATCCCACTTGATCTCGAACCGGAAGGCGGGCGAGGAGAAGGGTCCGGGTGCCCGGCGGGCCAGCATGGGCGCGATGCGGCCGGGCTGCCACAGCTCGTCCCAGCTGCGGGGAATGGGCGGTCCCGCCGCCACCCGCACTCCCTCCTCCGCGGCGATCAACGGCCGGACCCGGCATCTTTCGCCCCGGCATCCCCCGGCCCGTAGCCGGGCCACGGTACCGGGCCGCGGGAGCGGCCGGCGGCGGCCACGGCACCGGGGCCGCCGGGGCTGCCGTCGCCGCCCGGCAAGGCCGGTTCACCAGCGGGAGCGCCCCGGAGCGGGTCAGGCCGGTCCTCCCGGCCGTTTCCGCCACCCCGGGCTTCCACCTGCGCCAGGCTGGCCCGCAGGGCTTCCATCAGATCGAGGACGGGCGCCGGTTCGGGCGGTGCCACCACCTCTTCCCGGCCGGCCAGCTTGCGCTCGACCACGGCCAGGAGGGCCTCGCGGTAGCGGTCGCGGTATCGCCCCGGGTCGAAGGGGGCCGTCAAGCGGTCGATCAGGTGGAGGGCCAGCTCCAGCTCCCGGTCCGCCACCGGCTCTCCCGCCGGCCGGGTGCCGTCACCCGGGGTTCCGGCACCGGCGGCTCCGTCCGGGGAACCGGGCAGGGCCAGGGCGGCGCCGTCCCCGTACGCCCGAGGCAGGCTGTTGCCCGCACGGCCGTGAACCGGCCCGCCGCCGGTCACCGGGCGGCCCGTCCCCGCCCACTGGCCATCGCCCCCCGCGGCCAGCGGCTCCGGAGCGCCCAGGGCCGCGAAGGCCGGCAGCGCCTCCAGAGGCCGGATCTCGTCGGGGTAGGCCATGGCCACCAGGGCCAGAGCCTGGTGGCGGTAGGTGCGCAGGCAGGCCAGGGTTTCCTTGTTGCGCAGGGCGACCCGCGCCACCGCCACGCAGCGGCGCAGGTCCATGGCCCGCCGGAGAAGGCGGTAGGCCTTCTCGCCGCCCTCCGCAGGCTCCAGGTAGTACGTCCGCTGGAAGTAGATGGGGTCGATGTCCTCGCCGTGGACGAAATCCAGGATCTCCACGGCCCGCGCCGTCGGCAAGGGCAGGCCCGCCAGGTCCTCGTCGGTGATCAGGACGAACCGGTCGGGGGCGTACTCGTAGCCCCTGGCCAGCTCCTCCGGCTGCACCTCCACGTCGCAGCGCGGGCACCAGCGGCGGTAGCGGATGGGGGTCCCGCAGCGGCGGTGCAGCTGGCGGAAGTGGACGGCCCGTTCCTCCACCGCCAGGTACATGCGCACGGGGATGTTGACCAGGCCGAAGCTGATCACGCCCCGCCAGAGGCTGCGCACCGGCCGTCCCTCCCTTCCTGGTGGGCGCTGGCGGCGCCGGGCGGCGGGCTAGTCCAGCACCCCGGTCTCGTCGCCGATGGCATCGGCGGACCACGGGGACCGGCTGGCGGCTCCGGTCCCACCTGTGGCGGTGCCGGGCCCTCCCGTGCCGGCGGCTCCCGCCGTTCCCGTCACCCCCGGCTGCCCCGCGGCCCCGCCGTTCCCCCAGGTGCCAACGCCGCCAGCAGCGGTCCGGGGCCGCCCGGCGGCACCGGCCTGCCCCACCGCCCCGCCGGCCATGCCGTCCCGGGCCGCCCAGAACCGGCGCACCCGCTCCAGCACCTCGGGCGCCGCGTCGATGATGCGGTCCAGGAAGGCCCCCTCGGCCACGGGCAGCAGTCGCACCCGGCCCTGCCCCACCACCAGGAAGCCCACGGGCTGGACGCTCACGCCCGCCCCGCTGCCGCCCGCGAAGGGCCAGGCGGCGCCGCCGGCCTCGGTGCGCCGGGGTTCGCGGCCGTACTCGCCGCCGCCCGCCACGAACCCGACCGAGACCCGGGACACGGGCACGATCACCGTGCCGTCCTTGGCCTCCACGGCATCGCCCACCACGGTGTTGACGTCGACCATCTGCTTGAGGCTTTCCATGGCCGTCTGCATCAAGCCCTGGATGGGATGCTGGCTCACTCCGCCGTTCCTCCCTCATCGCCCCAGGGGCCCCGGCAGGATGGCCCGAGCGCCCCGGGCTGCGGATGATCCGGCCTGGGCCGGTCCCGCCGCGCCCCCAGGGCGCGGCGGGACCGGTGGCGTCCCAGGTCCCGGGCCCTCAGCGCACCGGGCCGCACCAGCGCCGCCCGGTCCGGCCGCTCCGGCGCCCGGTCCCGCGGTGCGGGCCCGGCGCCGCGCCCCCAGGAGGGCGCGGGCGGCGCTCATAGCCTCCCATGGGGCGACCAGGGCTATGCAGTCCAGATCCACAGCCCACTCGGGCCTGCCGAAGGCGGGTTCCACCCGGATGTCGGGAGCGGAGGGCGCGCGCCGGGGGGCCACCCCTGCCGCCGCGGCGGAGGCGGCCGCTGCCAGGACCCACAGGGTTCCGGCCAGCCAGGCCGTTTGGGCCGCATCGGCCAGGCCGGCCCGGGCCTTGACCATCAGGCGCCGCAGCTGCCACCGGCCCGCCGTGACGAGCCGCACGAACTGGCGGGCCGGCGTCGCCTCCGGCAAAGGCCAGGGCCACGCGGGCCGGGGCATGAGGCGGCGCCGGTACAGCACCACCCGGCGGCGGGGCAGCACCGGCGGCAGGCGCAGGGACCGGCGGAGCTGAAGGGGGCCGGGTGGCCTCCAGGCCAGGTGATAGCGGAAGGCAAGCCATGACCAGCCCACCTGGAGGGTCAGGGTGAGGCGGCCACCATGCCAGCGCCCCCGCAGGCGGACGGGCAGGACCGGGCGGCGCAACAGCATGACCAGAAGGCTGGCCGCCAGCGCCAGCCCGGCCAGGGTCACCAGCAGTCGCCCGTGGAGCCCGTCCGGAACGGCGGGCGCGCGGGCAGGCCCGGGCAGCCAGCCGGTCCCGGCCGCCGCCGCGCCGCCGGCTGCGTGCGCCAGCAGAAGCACGGGGGCAGCCGGGTTCCTCCGCCGCGGGGCGGGCCGGGGAGCGGGGGCGAAAGGGCTGGCAGGGGGCGGCAGGGACCGCCCCGGATACGGTGTGCCGGATCCAGGCGCCGGTGGGCACGGCGGGCAGCTGCCCAGCGGGGGCACGGGACGCACCTCCGCCCCTAGGGTGCCCGGATCCCGGATGGGCAACCAGGGTCCGGCAACGGGCGGTGTCCGGCCGGAACCCGCGGGCCGGCCACAGGCCGGGGCCGCGGGCGCTGCACCTGGCAACCCGCCCGCCGTGGCGACCACGGGCCGCGCCACCGGGCGGCCCGCGGCCCCGCCACCGGACACCGGCGGCCTTGCCGCCCCGGTGCCGGCAGGGCGGGCACCGCCAGGCGCCGGCCGCGGCCGCCGCTGGCGGTGGCGGCCGCGGCCTCGCCGGCCCCGCCAGGAGGCGGCTGTTTCCGGGGAAGGCGCGGGCCGCCTAGGAAGCCGCCCGGGGAGCCGGTGGCGTATCCGGCTGGGGCTCGGCATCCGGTGGGGAGCCGGAAAGCGTGGCCACGTGCCCGCCGCCGGCGGGCTGCTCCGGCTCCGGGCTGGCGCCCGCTGCGAAGGTGCCGGGCGGCGGCAGCTCGCTCAGGTCGCGCAGGCCAAACTGCTGGAGGAACAGCGGCGTGGTGCCGTAGAGGATGGGCCGGCCGGGGGCCTCCTTGCGCCCCACCTCACGCACCAGCCCCCGTTCCAGCAGGGCGCGCAGGCCGGCATCGGACTGGACACCGCGAATGGCCTCGATTTCCGCCCGGGTGACGGGCTGGCGGTAGGCGATGATGGCCAGGGTCTCCAGGGCGGCCCGGGAAAGGGCTTGGCGCCGCGGCTGCAGCAGCTCCTCCACGGCGCGGCTGTACTCGGGCCGGGTCACCAGCTGCCAGCCGCCCGCCACCTCCACCAGCTCGATGCCCCGCCCGGGCGCGCGGCAGGCCTGGGCCAGTTCTTCCAGGGCCTCCCGTACCACGGCTTCGCTGACGCCCAGGATGCGGGCCATGCGGCTGGCAGGGAGCGGTTCCCCCGCCACGAAGAGCAGGGCCTCCACCGCTCCCCGGACCGGACCGGTGCTCATACCGGCGTCCCCCCCGGCGCGGCGCCATGGGCCGGGTTGGTGCCCGGCGCCGCAGGCTCCCGTTCCGGATCAAGGGGCTGGCCGGCGGCCGGCCCGGGGTACAGGACGATCTCGCCGAAGGCCCGGTCCTGGCGGACCCGGACCCGGCCGAGGCGAATGAGCTCCAGCAGGGCCAGGAAGGTGACCACCACCTCGATGCGGCGGGCGCGGCCGGAAAAGCAGGCCCGGAAGGTCACGGGACCCGCGGTGGCTGCGACCAGTTCCATGATCGCCTCCATCTGCTGGGCCACCGTGACCTCCTCCCGCTCCACCAGCACCTCGGGCGATTCGCGGATGGACGCCAGGATGCGGGCGAAGGCCTGGACCAGGTCGTCCAGGGTCACCCCTTCCAGACCCTGCAGGTCCCCCGCCAGGGGAGCCACGGCCTCCGCCAGGCGCGGGTAGCGGCCCCCGTAGCTTTCGGCCAGCTGGCTCAGGTATTGGGCCGCTTCCTTGTACCGGCGGTACTCCAGCAAGCGCCGGACCAGTTCTTCCCGGGGGTCTTCCTCGACGGCCTCCTCGCCGTCCCCGTCCCGCGGCTCCGGCGGCAGCAGCATGCGCGCCTTGATGTCGATGAGCTGGGCGGCCAGCACCACGAACTCGCTGGTGACCTCCAGGTCCAGCTGGCGCATGGCGTCCAGGTGGGCCAGGTACTGCTCTGTGATCCGGGCGATGGGGATGTCGTGGATGTCGATCTCCTGTTTTTCGATGAGCTGAAGCAACAGGTCCAGCGGCCCCTCGAACTGGTCAAGCCGCACCGTATAAGCCATGGATGGATCCTCCCGGGACGAACAGGCCGCCAGGCGGCACCGCCTGGAAGAGGCGCCCGGCCGCGGGATCGTCCAGCGGCCGGGCAAGGGAATCTACCACCCGCCCGCGGTTCCGCTCACCCGCGGGACGTCCTGCCCGCGGACCGCGCCCGGCCCGGTCCCTGCCGGTCCGGGGCCGGACCTGGGGGGCGGCCGGCTCCGGGCATCTCAACGGGCCCCTGTGATGGTGCCGGCGGCCTGGGATAGCCCCGCCAGCACTACGGTGGCGGCCGGATGGAGCACGGCGCCCAGCACGCCGGTGGCCACCAGCAGGATCACCAGCAGCCACCCGTAGGACTCCAGGGCGTCCAGCCAGTGCCCGCCGCGGCCGAGCACGGCCCGCAGGACCCGGGACCCGTCCAGCGGCGGGATGGGGATGAGGTTGAACACCGCCAGGTAGACGTTGATCACGGCGATGTGGGTCACGGCTTCCCCCACCAGTCCCGCAGGCTGCCAGAGATACCAGGCCACCAGGGTGAGGTAGGCCAGGACCAGGTTGGTCAGCGGGCCCGCGGCCGCCACCAGGGCCATGCCGGCCAGCGGGTTGCGGAAGTGCCACGGGTTGACGGGGACGGGTCGCGCCCACCCGAAGCCGAAGACCACCAGCAACAGGGTGCCCACCGGGTCCAGGTGGGCCAGAGGATCCAGGGTCAGGCGGCCCATGGCCCGCGGCGTGGGATCGCCCAGCTGGTGGGCCACCCGGGCATGGGCGTATTCGTGCAGGACCAGCGCCAGCAAAAGCCCCGGCGCCGCCACCAGCATTCCGATCGGGTCGAAGAGCCCCGGCACGGGCAACGCTCCTTGCAGCGGGCCGGCGCCGGCGGTTCGCGGCGGCGCCCGCTGCCCGGCGGGGCAAGGCCCCGGGACGCCCGCTACCGCCCTCCCCGGCTGGTCGGGTGTCCGCCGGAATCTGCCAGATCCGGCATGCCAGCCCGGCAATCTGGCTCGAGTCTAGCCAAGGGGCGCCCGCCGGGTCAAGGACGGGGGGGGTGGAACCGGCGCCGCCGCGGCAGCCGGCCCGCAGGAAGGCCGTCAGCGCCGGCCGGTCCCGTGGCATGGCGGGCCGGGTCGGAGCTGGTTGGAGGCGCGGCCCCCCGATGGGCAGTACACGGCGACGCGTTTGGCCGCCCTGTCCCCGGGCCCCGCTTCCCCTGCCCCCTGCCGGCCGGCCCGTACCGTCCGGTCCGAGCTCACGCCGGTGCGTGGCGGGCACGGCGTGTTCCGCCTCCTGGGGCTCACCATGGACATGCCGGGACCCCTCCCCTGGCGGCACGGCAGGGGGAGGCCGGGGACCGACGCGTCCCACCGGGCCGGAAGGGAACGCCTTTGGGCGGCGGTCCCATCCAGGCGGCAGGGGAGGTGGACCGGTGCTCCAGGCCCAGACCGGAACCGGCGGCGACTGCTGGTGCCGGATTGCATCGGTGGTCCTGGAAGCGTTGCTAGTCGCGGTGTTGCGACACGGTGTCCGGATCGGCCGGCCCACCCGCAGGCGGCTCCCCCTCACGGCGCGCCGCCTGCGGCGCGGGACCCGAACCGGCGGCCGCCCCGGCCGGGACAACCTGCGGCGGCTGCTCCGGCACCGGCGAGGAACGGCCTGAGGGGCGGGGCCGCCGCCCCAGGTTGCCGGGCTGGCGTGGAGGCGGCGCAGGGGCTGGTTTTAGGGCGCAGGGGCTTGGTTCTAGGTGGACCGGCGGGTCCTGTTATTGAACTGGCACAAGAGGCCGGCGCCCAGCGGGGGCGGCCGGCCAGGAGGGGGCCGCGGCGGCGCGGGGTGCTGGGGCGGCCGGACCGGGCGGCGGCATCTTCACCGCACCGGCGGCCCACCCGTTCAGGCCGGCTGCGGCCCGCCGGCTTCTTCCGCCTCCCCGGCGGGCCGGGGGAAGGTTCGGTCCCGGGCCACCCGGACCGTCATGGGCTGTCTCAGCAGCATGCGGGCCAGGACCCGGCCGTCGAAGGGGACCAGCGGCCACAGGTAGGGCACCCCGAAGGAACGCGTGCCGAGCAGCAGCACCAGGGACAGCAGCAGGCCGATCAGGAAGCCCGGGATGCCCAGGGCGCCGGCCAGGACCAGCAGGCCGACCCGCAGCAGCCGGAAGGCCTGGGCCAGCTCCACGCTGGGCGTCGCGAAGGTCCCCAGGGCCGCCAGGGCGATGTACAGGATGGCCTCGTTGGTGAACATGCCCACCTCCACCGCCAGCTGGCCGATGAGGACGGCGCCGATGATGCCCAGGGACGTGGACAGGGCCTCCGGGGTATGGATCAGCGCCAGCCGGATCAGCTCGATGCCCACCTCGCCCAGGATGAATTGCCACTCCAGCCCGATACCGGCCGGTTTGCGGGGGCCCAGGATGGAGACCAGCTGGTCGGGCAGGCCCTGCAACTGGCCCTTGTCCAGCACCAGGGCCACCCAGAGGGGCGGCCCCAGCCACGAGAGGAGCACCCCCGCGTACCGGATCAGCCGGGCCCATGTGCCGGCGGTGGCGTTCTCGTGGAACTCCTCGGCATGCTGCAGGTGGTGGAACAGGGTGGTCGGCAGGATGATGGCCGAGGGGCTCGTGTCCACCAGGATGAGAACGTGGCCCTCGATCAGGTGGACCGCGGCCACGTCAGGCCGCTCGGTGAACCGCACCAGGGGGAAGGGGTTCCACCACCGGCGCGGTCCCGCCAGGTGCTCCACCACCGCCGACTCGGCCATGGGGATGGCGTCCGTCTCGATGGCCTTAAGGCGCTCCCGAACCAGCTTCACCAGCTCCGGATTGGCCACGTCCTTCAGGTAGACCATGGCCACGTCGGTCTTGGAGCGCCGCCCGATGCGCAGGACCTCCGCCCGGAACTGGGGGTCCCGCAGGCGCCGGCGGATCAGGGCCGTGTTGTGGACCAGGGTCTCGGTGAACCCGTCATGGGGCCCGCGCAGCACTTTCTCCAGGGCCGGCTCGGCGATCCCCCGCCCGGGGTAGGTCCGGACGTCGATGATGAAGGCGTGGTCCAGGCCGTCCACCAGCAGGGCCACGGGCCCCATCAGCACCTTGTCGATCACGTCGTCCAGGGTTTCCGCCGGGTCGACCTCGATGAAGCCGATGCCTTCCACGAAGACCTGGGTGAACCAGAGGCGCTCGTCCTCCTGGGCCGGTTCGTCGGGCTCGAAGACGGCCAGGGCCTGCATGATGCGCAGCAGCACGTCGGTCTTGACCAGGCCGTCGATGCCCACCAGCACGGCGTCGCGCCCTGCGAAACGGGAGGGCTTGATCAAGACGTCAAAGGTCTCGCCCGCTCCCAGGGTCCGGCGGATGTACTCCAGGTTGGCTTCCAGCTCTCGCCGGATGCGGTGCTTCTGCTCCTGGTGGTGGACGGCCCGGGTGATGGATGCCGCCGTCTGGCCGGCACCCCGTCCGGGCGAACCCGCCCGCTGCGTCATGGCACCGCCCTCCCTTCCGCGCCGGCCGGTGGTGATGCCGCCCCCGTGCGGCGACCTGGCGCGGGTGTCCCGGCGGCCTGGGGCCTCTCGATCCCGGCGGCGCGATGGTCTCAAAGGGCGCCCTGAAGGGCGCTCGCCGCCGGGCGCCGGACCTCGCCTTCCGGCAGGCGCCAAGCCCCTGCCACCGGGCGCACACCCCCTTGGTCGATCAACCCTTGGGATTGAACAGCAGGGCCGTGAGCAGGCCGCCCAGCACCGCCACCGTCAGGCCCAGGGCCGTCGCCGCCAGGCCGCCGGCCAGGATCCCGGCCAGACCCTGCCCCGCGCCCTTGAGGGCACCTTCCACCAGGGCGAAGCCGAAACCCGGCAGAGGGATGGTGGCGCCGGCTCCCGCCAGCTCGACCAGGGGCCGGTACAGGCCCAAACCGCCGGCGATGGCGCCCAGCACCACGAAGAGGACCATCACATGCCCCTGGGTGAAGCGGGGCGGGGTCAGGTCCAGGACCAGCTGGGCCAGGGTGCAAAGGGCCCCGCCCACCACGAAGGCCCAGAAGTAGCTCATCGCCCGTCCCTCCCGCCGCCTGTGCCCCCGCCGGTCCCGCCGCGGGGACCGTCCTGCGGGCTGGTGCCCGGCGGGACGCGGTCCACCTCCAGGGCCACGGCGTGGGCCACCGTGGGCAGGCTGTCGCCCTGCTTGTAGGTGGTGGTGCTGTGCAGGCAGCCGGTGCACACCAGGAGGATCCGGTCAAGATCGCCCTGCTCCATGCGCCGCAAAAGGTAGCCGGCGCTGACCATGCCCGAACAGGCGGTGCCGCTGCCGCCGGCGTAGACTCCCTGGGAGGCGTCGTACAGCATCAGGCCGCAGTCGGCCAGCACCCCTTCGGCGTCATACCCCTGCTCGCGCAGCAGTTCCACCAGCAGCCGGTGGCCGTAGCGCGCCAGATCGCCCGTCACGATCAGGTCGTAATCACCAGGACGCCGCCCCGTGTCCTGCAGGTGCTGGCGGATGGTGTCGGCCGCCGCCGGCGCCATGGCCGAGCCCATGTCGAAGGGGTCCGTAAGCCCCATGTCGATGACCCGGCCAAAGGTGGCGTGGGTGATCACCACGGGCAGGCCGCCGCCGGGCCGGCCGTGGCCCGCGCCCCTTGCCGCCGCGCCTCCGGCCGGCCGGTCCGCCCCCGCACCCGCCCCGACCCGGTTCCGTGGGCCGGGTTCCCCGGCACCGCCGGTGGCGCGGCCGGCGTCAGGGGGTGACGTGCCTCGTGCCTCCGAGGGATTCTCCCCGGCGGTCCATCCCTCCGGCAGGGGGCGGGCCTCCCCCACCAGCACGGCCGCTGCCGCCCCCGTGGCCGTCCATTGGGCCGTGGCCGGCCGCTGGTTGCCCAGCTCCGTGGGGAACCGGTACTGGCGTTCCGCAGTGTCGTGGTGACTGGAGGTGGTGCAGAGGACCCGGGAGGCATACCCCGCGTCGGTCAGCAGGGCCCCCAGGCCCAGGGCGGCGGCCCAGGTGGCGCAGGCGGCAAACAGGCCCAGATAGGGGATATCCAGCTCGGCTGCCGTGAAGCTGGCACACGTCAGCTGGTTCATCAGATCCCCGGCCAGGTGGAGATCGATGTCCGCCGGCTCCAGCCCGGCCTTTTCCAGGGCCAGCACCGCCGCGTCGAGGGACATCCGCCGCTCCGCCCGCTCCCAGGACCGCTGCCCCAGCAGCCGGTCGGGGTAGGTGCGGTCCCAGTAGGCGCCCAGGGGACCTTCCGCTTCCTTGGGCCCGGCCACGGCAGCAGCGGCGGCGATGCGCGGGCGGTTGTGGAACACCAGGGTCTGCTGGCCGGCCCGGCGGCCCTGGCCCTGCCGCCGGGCCGGGCCCAGGTGCGCGCTCCGCCCCTTTTCCAGCAAGCTCGCAATAGCCGTCAGCGAAGCCACCCCCATCCCCCCCCTGACCCCACCTCGATCCTCGATCCTGTCGCCTTGGTGCCTGGAGGCTGCCCGATCACCGCGGGGCTGCCGTCGCCCCCACCGGGTGCGGGGCTGCCGTCGCCCCCACCGGGTGCCGGGCGCCAGGTAACGGACGCGCAAGGTACCGGACGCCGCCTCGCCGCGTCAGGGCCCGCCCAGGGCGGCCCGGGTGCCGCCCAGCAGGGTCAGCAAGCCCGCCATCACCGTGGCGGCGGCGACGCCGTAGACGATGACCGGGCCGGCGATCTGGAACATGCGGGCCCCCAGCCCCAGCACCCAGCCCTCGCGCTTGAACTCCATGGCCGCCGAGCCGATGGAGTTCGCAAAGCCCGTGATGGGCAGGAAGGCCCCCATGCCACCCACCCGGCCCAGGTCGTCGTACACCCCCAGCCCCGTCAGGAAAAGCCCGATCAGGATGAAGGCCGCCGCGGTCCAGGAAGCGGCGTCGGTGGCCGGCAGGCCGGCGTTCTTCAGCAGGTTGAGGACCACCTGCCCGGCCGTGCAGATGCTGCCGCCGACAAGAAAGGCCATCAACGCGTTGCGGGCGATGGGCTTGGGGGGCAGGATGCGCTGGACCGCCTTCTGGTACGCCTGGGTCTGCTCCTTGCTTGCCCTTGCCATGGACGTTCCCCGCGACGACCGGCGCGGCGCCCTCAGACGCCGCGCCGGCTGTTGTCGACCTTGAAGGCCACCTTGACGTTGGCCTTCCACTCGACAATCCGGCCGTTGTCCACGTTCGCCGTCAGGTTGGCGACCTCCACGCCGGAGACGTTGTCGATGGTCTTGCAGGCTTCCGCCACCGCGTTGCTAACGGCATCGGTCCAGTCCTTGGTGGACTCGCCGACCAGCTCGATGACCTTCACCACGTCAGGCACGGCGCACCCTCCTCCACGTGGGTCGCCGGGAAGCGCCGCGAGCCGGACGAACCCGGCCGCCGGGCGCGGCCCGGCCGGTATAGGCCTTGGAGCGTTCCGCTGCTAGCCTTCCCGGCCCCCCGGAGCCCTATGCTGCGCCCGCCCGGCGCCCCAGGGTACACCGCCTCGCAGCACCCGGCGCCCAAACGACAGGGGGCCTCAAGGGAGGCCCCCTGCCTGCACACATCCAGCAAGACCGAAAGATCGACAAAGGCCCCACGATCAAGGCCCGTAGCCCCAGCACGCTGCACCGGTGGCGCGGTGCACCGTCACGCCCCTGGTGGGGTCCGGCGCCCCGCCTGCGGCATGCCTAGCGGGGTCCGGCGCCCCGCCTGCGGCATGCTGGGCGCGGTCCGGCGCCCGCCCCGGCGGCGGCCCGGTCCTTCGCTTTCCCCGGAGGACCTGCGGATTGGCGCCACGCTCCCCCAGGACCTGCGGGCCCGGGCGTCAGCAAGGCCCGCCCCGCACGGCGTCACCCGTGGCGGCGGCGGCCACCCCCTCACCCGCCAGCAGGCTGCGCAACCGGGCCAGGGCCATCTTCTCCAGCCGCGACACCTGGGGCTGGGAAAGGCCCACCGCCGCAGCGACCTCGGCCTGGGTCAGGTCGCGGAAGAAGCGCAGCGCGATGATGGTGCGCAGTCGCGGAGGCAACTGGGCCAGGGCGGCTCGTACGGCCACGGTGTCGCTCCAGTCCGGATCTCCCGGGGCCGGCAGCCGGTCGCCGCGGCAGGCGGCGTCGGGTTCGGCGGACAGGGGCTCGTCCAGGGACACGGGGCTCTGGGCCGCTTCCAGGGCGAAGGTCACGTCGGCCACGTCGCAAGCCAGCCGCTGGGCGACGGCGGCCGCCGGCGGCCGCCGTCCCAGCTCCTGCTCCATGGCGTCCGCCACCCTGCGGATCTCGGCGACCCGCGCGCGCATGGCGCGGCTCAACCCCGCCGGGTCGCTGGCCCGCAGCCAGCGGCGGATCTCCCCCAGGATCACGGGCACTGCGTAGGTGGAGAACTGGTAACCGCGGGACGGGTCAAAGCCGTCGATGGCCTGCAGCAGGCCGATGGTCCCGGCCTGGATCAGGTCGTCCAGGTCGTGGCCGAAGCTGGCGAAACGGCGGGCCACATGGCGTACCAGGGGCATGTGCAGGGCCACCAGCCGCTCCCGGGCCTCCCCGTCGCCCTGGCGCGCCCGCTCCCATAACCGATCCTCCACGGCCCCCGCCCCCTAGCGGCCGCCAGCGGGGCCTGCAGGTCCGGGTTCCTCCACCCGGCCTGCGGCCGCTTCCGCCTGGGACGGCGGCGCTCCGGTGGATGGCAGGGCTGCGGGGTGGGGCCCGGCGACGGCCGGGCGGGCCGGCTCTCCGGGCGTCCCGCTGCCCTCCTGGGGCCGGGGCCGCTTGTACATGCGGACCGTGGTTCCGGCGCCGGGCACCGACTCCACGTCCACCTGGTCCATGAAGGCCTCCATGAACGCGAAGCCCATGCCCATGCGCTCGGGGTCGGTGGAGAAGGCGGGCTGGCGCGCCTGCTCGATGTCCGCAATGCCGCGGCCGCTGTCGGCCACCTCGACCCAGAGGCGGCGGCCGTCGTGCCCGGCGCGGACGGTCACCACGCCATGGTCGTGGCCGTAACCGTGGACGACGGCATTGGTCACCGCTTCGGAGACGGCCACCTTGATCTCTTCGAGCTCGCTCAAGGTGAAGGGCAGCTGGGCGGCGAAGGCGGCCACGGCCACCCGCGCCACCCCCACGTTTTCCGCCTGGCTGGACAGGCGCAGCTCCAGCCAGCGAGGTGCGGTGGCGCGGCGGGACATGGCCCGGCCCTCCTTCCCAGGCTGGGGTGCGGCGGCACGAGGCAAGGCATGCACGGGCTCGGCACGGCGGCTCATCCCTGAACCACCCCCCGGCCCGCACCCAGCGCGGTGGGCTCGTCGTCGTAAAGGGGAATCCACTGCAGGATCCCCGCCATCTGCAGCACCGCCCGCACGTGGGGCGGTGCGCTGACCATGCTCACCCGGGCGCCGTCTTCCCGGGCCCGCCGGTACCGGCCCAGCAGGGCGCCCAGGCCGGAGCTGTCGATGAAGTGGACCTTCTGGAGGTTCACCACCAGATGGTCGTAGGCGCGCCGGCGGACGGCGCGCTCGATCTCCAGGCGGAAGACCTCGGCCCCATGCTCGTCGAAGTCTCCCGCCAGCCGGGCGACGAGGGTGCGTCCCGTCCAGTCCAGCTGGACCTGCAACGCCAACGCCTCCTATCGCCCTCTCTCCCCGATCTCCCCGGACAGCAGTTCGCCGCCGGCCCGGGGATCCCTGCCGACGGCGGCTTGCCGGGGACGACGGATGGCAGGCGGCGGTCCTAGCGCATAGGCCAGATCCAGCCGAAGAGGCGGGCCAGCAAGGTGGGCGGGCCGGCCCGTTCCACCGCCTGGGCGGCCACCACGGGGGCCGAGGCCAGCTCCCGCTGGCCGTCCCGGGCGACGATGCGCCCGACGCGCTGCCCCGGTGCCACCGGGGCCGGGACGGGCTCCGTCACCTCCAGGTCCCAGCGGACCCGGCCCCCCTCACCCCGGGGGACCGTCACACCAAAGACCTCTTCCACCGTCACGGGCACCTGCAACCGGCGGCCTTCGGCCACCCGTACCGCCCGCAGGGGCTGGCCGGGCCGGGCGACGGGCACCGAATCGAAGGAGGCAAAGGCCCAGTCCAGAAGGCGGCTGGCTTCGCGCCAGCGGGTGTTGCTGTCCGGCGCGCCCAGCACCACCACGATGAAGCGGTCGTCGCCCTTGCGGGCCGTGACCACCACCGACGGCCCCGACTCGTCGGTCAGGCCGGTCTTCAGGCCGTCGACGCCCTCGTACCAGGCCACCAGCTTGTTGGTGTTGGTCAGCCAGAACTCCCGGTCGGTCCCCTTGCGCAGCCAGTCCTCCCAGATGGAGGTGTAGTGCAGGATCTCCGGGTGATGGTTGATCAGGTAGCGGCTCAGGAGGGCCACGTCCCGGGCGCTCATGCGGTTGCCCGGCTGGTCGGTCAGGCCGTGGGGGTCCACGAAGCGGGTGCGGGTCAGGCCCAGTTCGGCCGCCCGCTGGTTCATCCGCTGGACGAACCGGTCCACGTCGCCGCTGATGTACTCCGCCAGCGCCACGCAGGCGTCGTTGGCGGAAGCGACGGCCACGGCCTTGATCAGGTCTTCGACGGTGATCCGCTCGCCGGCCTCCAGAAAGGCCGTGCTCCCCGGCGTGCCCTGGGCGCGGGGGCTCACCGTCACCTGGTCCTGCAGGCGGATCTGGCCGGCATCGATGGCCTCCAGGGTGAGCAGGAGGGTCATGAGCTTGCTGATGCTGGCCGGATGGCGGGGCTCGTCGCCGTTCTTCTCCCAGAGGATCTGGCCGCTGGCGGGGTCCATGACCAGCAGGGCGGCGGACCGGGCCGGGAAGCCGGGACCTCCTGCCTCCCCGGCATTCCCCGCCGGTGGCCGCTCGCCCGGCCCGGGGGCCGGGGCCGCCGCCACCGGGGCGGCCGGGGCGATGGCCAACACGCTGCCGATCACCACCGCCGTCACCGCCAGGGCGGCGATGCCGCGCTTCCACCCTGCAAGCCCTTCTGGCCGTCGCTCCGGCCGTCGCTGCCCCCCGGACCGGCCCCCGCCGGGCCGCCGACGCGGCTCGGGCACCCCACATCCCTCCTCGCGGATCACGCCTTCGCTCGGAGGTAGGTTTTCCCGGGGCAGGCCCCCTATGCGCCCGGCCCCAGGCGATCCAGGGCAGCGACTACGGTGTCGACGAGCACCCGCTCGTCCCCGGGGAGCAGGGTGCGCGGGTCGAACCACAGGACCTGGTCCTGGACCCGCGCAACCACCGGCGGCTCCCCCTGGCGCAGCGCCGCCGCCAGGGCGGCCGCGGGAAGACCGGGCGCTTCGATGCCTACCAGGGTGGTGGGCCAGGGGACCTCGGGCAGGCTCCCCCCACCGGCCTGGGACTCGCCGGCGGCCAGCCGGATGCGGGCCCGGGGGCCCAGGGCACGGCGCAGGCGGGTCGCCAGCCGCCGGGCCGCTCGGGCCAGTTCCTCCGGCGACCGGGACAGCATGGCCAGCACCGGCACCTGGCGGCGGGCCGCTTCGGGATCGAGGTAAAGGCGCAGGGTGGCTTCGAGGGCGGCCAGCACCAGCTTGTCGCACCGCAGGGCCCGCATCAGCGGGTGCCGGCGCAGGCGGGCGATCAGGTCGGCCCGGCCGGCGATGATGCCCGCCTGGGGGCCTCCCAGCAGCTTGTCGCCGCTGAAGGTCACCAGATCGGCTCCTTGGGCCACGCTGTCCCGAACGGCCGGCTCGCTGGCCAGCCCTGCTGCCTCCGGCCCGGCGGGCGGGAGCAAAAGGCCGCTGCCCAAATCGTCCACCACCGGCAGGGCGTGCCGCCGGCCCAGGGCCACCAGGTCGGACAGGGGGACGCTGGCGGTGAAGCCGATGATGCGGTAGTTGCTGGTGTGGACCCGCAGGAGCAGCGCCGTGTCGGGACCGATGGCGGCCTCGTAGTCCGACAGGCGGGTCTTGTTGGTGGTCCCCACCTCCACCAGCCGGGCACCGCTGGCGGCCAAAATCTCGGGGATGCGGAAGGAACCGCCGATCTCCACCAGCTGGCCGCGGGACACCACCACCTCCCGGCCGGAGGCGAGGGCCGCCAGCACCAGGAACACGGCCGCGGCGTTGTTGTTGACCACCAGGGCGTCTTCTGCGCCGGTCAGCCGCCGCAGCAGGTGGCGCACGTGCTCGAGCCGCGAGCCGCGGCCTCCCGACCCGGTATCGTATTCCAGGGTGGAGTAGCCGGCGGCCACGGCGGCCGCGGCCTCCACCGCCTCCCGGGCCAGGGGGGCCCGGCCCAGGTTGGTGTGCAGGACCACTCCGGTGGCGTTGATGACGGGCCGCAGCGAGGGGCGCGTCAAGGCTTGCAGCTGCCGGGCGGCAAGGGCCGCCAGCTCGTCCGCCGTGCGGGGTTCCTCTCCCTGCCAGCGGCGCCGGCGCTCGTCCTCGAGCACCTCCCGGACGACGGCCGTCGCCCAGCCTGCGGCAGGACCCGCGGCGGCCGCCCGCACGGCCGGGTGCCCCAGCAGGCGGTGCACCGCCGGGAGGCCGCGCAGGCCCTCCGCCGGACCGGACCGTCCGGATTCCATCACGTCCTTCCCCCTGCTCCGGACCCGGGACGGCCGCCGCCCGGCGCCATCCGGGGGTGGGCCCGGAGATAGGCTTCCAGCAGGTGGTGCCGTGTCAGATGGGTGTAGATCTGGGTGGTGGAGATGTCCGCGTGGCCCAGCAGTTCCTGCACGGCCCGCAGGTCGGCACCGCCCGCCAGCAGATGGGTCGCGAAGGAGTGGCGCAGGGTGTGGGGGCTCACGGCCCGGGGCACACCCGCCCGCCGGGCCGCCCGGCGCAAGAGGTGCCAGACCCACTGCCGGCTGAGGCGCCCGCCCCGCTGGTTGAGGAACAGCGCCCGCTGGCCCGGCCGGCGGGCCAGGGCGGGCCGCCCCCGTGCCAGGTACTGGCGGGTGGCTTCCACCGCCGGCGCGGCCACGGGAACCACCCGCTCCTTGCCCCCCTTCCCCCGGCAGCGCAGGAGGCCGTGATCCAGAAGCAGGTCGTCCAGATCGAGGCCGACCAGTTCCGAGACCCGCAGGCCGGTGGCATAGAGCAGCTCGAGCACCGCCCGGTCCCGCAGGCCCGCCGGAGAAGCCGGTTGCGGCAGCTCCAGCACCCGTTCCACCTCGTCCACCGCCAGGACCCGGGGCAGGGGGCGGCCGCCGCGGGGCGTGGCCATGCCCTCGGCGGGATCGTGCTCCACCTTCCCCTCGCTGGCCAGGTAGCGGAAGAAGCCGCGCAGGGCCGCCAGCCGGCGGGCCGCCGTGGCCCGGGACCGCCCGGCCCGCTCGAGCTGGTGCAGGTAGGCCAGGATCAGCGGGCGGGTGACGCCCGCAGGCTCCACCTGCCGGGCGGCGGCGAAGGCGGCGAAGTCGGCCAGGTCCCGGCGGTATGCTGCCAGGGTGTGGGCGGCCAGGCCGCGTTCGACCCGCAGGATCTCCAGGTAGTCGGCCGTCGCTTCCTGCCAGGCCCGGGTCGCGGCGCTGTCCTCCTGTGCCGGCATGCCAGTGGCCTCCCCCCAGGTCCCGGTGCGGGCGGCGCCACCCCGAGGCACCGGGCGCCGGCTCACCGCGTGCCCGCGGCGCCTGCTGCAGGTTCCAGGCCGGCTTCGGCCAGGGGGGTGTAGGGCAGCTGGTGGGCCTCCGCCACCGCCCGGTAGGTGAGGTGCCCCCGGTAGGTGTTCACCCCGCGGGCCAGGGCAGGATCCCGGCGTACGGCCTCCTCCACCCCCAGCCGGGCCAGGTCCAGGACGTAAGGCAGGGTGACGTTGGTCAGCGCCAGGGTAGACGTCCGGGGCACCGCCCCGGGCATGTTGGCCACGGCGTAGTGGACGACCCCGAACTTTTCGTACGTGGGGTGGTCGTGGGTGGTGACCCGGTCGATGGTGGCGATGGAACCGCCCTGGTCGACGGCCACGTCGATGATCACCGACCCCGGCTTCATGGACCGGACCATTTCCTCCGAAACCAGGCGCGGTGCCCGGGCCCCCGGGATCAGCACGGCCCCGATCAGCAGGTCGGCCCGCCGCACGGCCTGGGCCACGTTGTACTCGTTGGACATCAGGGTGGTGATGCGGCCGCCGTAGATGTCGTCAAACCAGCGCAGCACCTCCGCCCGGACGTCCAGCACGGTGACCCGGGCTCCCAGCCCCAGGGCGATGCGGGCGGCGTTGCGCCCCACGGTGCCGCCGCCGATGATCACCACGTCGGCCGGCGGCACGCCGGGCACCCCGCCCAGCAACACGCCCCGGCCGCCGTGCACCTTCTCGAGGAAGTGGGCCCCCACCTGCGGTGCCATGCGGCCGGCCACCTCGCTCATGGGGGTCAAAAGCGGCAGCGAGCCGTCGGGCCGCTGCACCGTCTCGTACGCGATGGCCGTCACGCCGCGGTCCAGCAGGGCCCGGGTCAGGGGCTCGTCCGCCGCCAGGTGCAGGTAGGTGAAGAGGGTCAGTCCGGGCCGGAAGAACCGGTATTCCTCGGGCAGGGGCTCCTTGACCTTGAGGATCAGGCTTGCATTCTCCCAAACCGCTTCGGGCTCGGGGGCCAGCCGGGCTCCGGCGCGGGCGTAGTCGTCGTCGGAGAAGCCGCTGCCCTCGCCCGCACCCCGTTCCACCCAGACCGTGTGGCCCTCCCGGACCAGGGCGTGGACGCCGGCCGGCGTCAGGGCCACCCGGTTCTCGTTGCTCTTGATTTCCCGCGGTACGCCAATCACGACGGGCATGCTGCTGCGCCTCCCGCTGGACCGGGTTTCCGGCCCGCCGCGCCCCTGTCCGGGCGGCGGCAGGAACCCGCCTTTGACCTGCGGACGAACCCGGCCCACCCGGCAGGGAAGCCGCCGGACCCGGCCAGGACCCTGCCCCGGGACCCTGCCCCCAGCGCCGGTGATCCCGCGGCCGGGCGGTCAGGCCCGTCCACGGCCTGACTGCGACGCGATGGTAGCACAGCCAGGTGCTGCCGGCAAGGTAAAGGCCGGCAGGCGGACCCGGCCCGCCTGCGGCGGGGTGAGGTCCACCCGGGCGATACCGGGCGGTGAAGGGGTGGCCGCTTGCCCGGCCGGACCGGGCCAGGGTGCAGCCGGCGTCTTCCCCTGACCCGCCCGCCGGGCAGGGGCCCCTCTCCGCGGGTGGCCAGGGGGCGCGGCAGGGCCGGGAGGCCGGCCTGCGGGCCGCTTGGGCGGGTCGCGAGGCCGGACGACGGGGTCAGAAGGCCAGGCGCTGGGCCAAGGCCAGCAGGCGGGGGGCCAGGTAAGCTTCCACGAGCCCGGAGCCGGTGGCCAGGACGACCGCCACCAGGCCAAGGGCCACATAGGGCGACCAGGGGGAATCCAGGGCCGGCAGGGCCCGGCGCCAGCGGCTGGCGGCCACCTGCACCGCCAGGCGGGTGGCGGCGGCGGCCACCACCAGGAGAGCAGGGACCTGCAACAGGTTGGGTGGGAAGATGCCGGCCAGGGCGATGACCAGGCCCCGCCATTGCCAGTGGGCGGCCAGGGCCCCGACGGCAAAGCCCAGGCTGTACCCGTGCAGGAAGAGCATGCCCAGGGTCACGGGCAGGCCGAGCACCAGGCAGCCCGCCCCCCAGGCCAGGACCACCTGGCGCAGGTTGCTGCCCGCCGCCTGCCACGGCAGGGAGGAACCCGGCCAGGCCCTGGCGGTCGGGCTGCCCCCTCCCGGCCCGGCAGGGCCGGGGGCGGCGCCGGCCCCCGACCCTCCGTCCGCGGGGCCTGCGGCCGCCGTCGCCAGCAGGTAGTCCAGGTACTGGCCTACCTGGGCCTGCTGCCCCGCGTCCAGCTGGGCCACGTGCAGGGCACCGGTGACGATGCCCACCACCAGGATCAGCGCCGCCAGGACCAGTGCCGCCTGGTGCTGCCGCAGGGTGAGGGCCAGAGCTCGGGGCAGGTACTGCAGCATGGGATGCCGCCCTCCCACAGCCGGACGTCCCCGGCCGGTCCCTATCACCCTATGCGCCGGGCGTCCTGTCCATGTGACCCGGTCTGGCAGGCGGGAGGGCCCGGCTGGCGGGGGGCGGGGGGCCGGACCGGCCCGTAGCCTCGACGGCCCCCGGGACCTGGCCGGCCACGCCGGGCCGTCCCGCGCCGGAACGGCCGCTCCCGCCCATTTCGGCCCTCACGGCTGCTCCGGGGCGGATTCGGCCAGAAGGCCGCCCCGCTCCAGGAGCAGCAGGCCGATCAAGGTCTTGGCATCGGCGATCTCCCCGCGCTCTGCCATGGCGAGGGCCTCGGCCAGAGGCACCGCCCGGACCGCAATCTCCTCGTCGGGATCGGGGTGGCGGTGGCCCGGCTCCAGGTCCTGGGCCAGAAACAGCCACTTGTACTCGCTGCTGTACCCCGGCGAGGCGTAGAACCGGGCCAGCAGGCGCCAGGTCCGGGCGCGGAGGCCCGTCTCCTCTTCCAGCTCCCGCCGGGCTCCCGCCAGGGGGTCTTCCCCGGGTTCCCGGCGGCCGGCCGGCAGCTCCCAGAGTTCCTGCCCGGCGGGCAGGCGGTACTGCCGCACCAGGAGGACCTCCCGGCGCGCCGTCACGGCTGCCACCACCACGCTGCCCGGATGGTCGATCCAGTCCCGAAGGGCCTCCTGGCCGCCTTCCAGGCGGACCCGGCTGCGCCGCACCTCAAAGATCCTGCCGTTCCAGACGGTTTCCGTCTCCAGGGGTGTCTCCACAGGCCGCCTCCTCTCCTGGGTGGTGGGCGGGCCGGGCCGGACCGCCGCCCTCTCGCTGCCGTGCCAGCCAGGCGGCCAGGATCCCGGCCGCCAGCCCGGCGTGGAAGAAGGCGGGGTCCTGGCCGGGACCCCGGCCCATGCTGGTGACGCTGGCGCCCTGAGCCCGCCACCAGGCGGCGGCCGGCGCGGTGAAGACCTCGACCGGTGTCACGGCGGCCCCGGCCGCCAGCTGCCCCAGCCGGCGGGCGGCCTCCCGTGGCAGAGGCCGCGGGAGGGCAAGCCAGGCCGGAGCCGCCAGGACCCCCAAAACGCCCGCCGTGTGGTGGCTGAGGCCCCGGTGCCGCGGCCGGCGGTCGGCCTGGCTGAGCCGCGGGACCAGAACCGGTTGGCCGCCCAGGGCGGCGGCCAGACCCAGGATCCAGGCCTGGTCCAGCCCCGAATGGCCCAGGGTCTCCCCCGTCCCCAGGATGCCCGGCCCCATCCCCGCCACCACCAGGGCGGCTCCCCGTGCCCGGGCCACCAGCAGGGCGGAGGCCAGGTGCACGGCCTCGTCGTCCCCGCCGAAGGCCTGTCCGGCGGTGACCACCCGCGCCAGCCACCGCCGCTCCCGCAAATCCTCCAGCAGCCGGCTGAAAGCCGCCGGCAGGGCACCGCCGTCGGTCATGACGTAGACCGCGCCGCCCTGTCCTCCCGCCCACCGCCATCCCGCCAGCACGGCCGGCAGCTGGCTGTGCAACTCCGCGGCCACCACGGGCAAGCCACCCAGGCCGCCGGGAAGGGGGCCCAGCCGCTCTTCCGCGGCCTCCACCCGCACCTGCAGGGGGGTGTATCGCAGTTTCATGGCCTCGCCCGTGCCGGGCGGAGGGCGCCGCCCGGGAATGGCGATGACCAGGTCGTAGCCGCCCGTGCCCAGTCCCAGGTCCACCGCGGTGGTGTTGAGCCAGACCCGGTCGCCGGGCTCGGCCTTGCCGACCAGGTCGGGGAAGGCGATGGCCCGCCGCCATTCCTCGCCGGCCCGCACCAGGAGCTCCTGGCGCCTGGGCGTGGAGGCCAGTACCCGTTCCACCGTACCCCAGAGGGTGTGCAGCAAGGGCGCCGCTCCCTTCCTCCCCGTCCCGCCCAAAGACACGGCCCCGGGAGGGGTCCCGGAGCCGGGTGCGAGAGACCGGCGAGGTGGCGGGCTCCGGCCCGCGCCTGGTGCAGGGGCCGGACCGTGGCGGGCACCGGAAGGCCGGGAGGGGCTCTTGACTCCAGGTCGCGCCTCGTGCCGGCCGCCCGTGGCGCCCCAGGCCAGGTGCCACCACGGCGGGGCGCCTCCCGGCCCCGGCCCGGGGCCGGCCAGCCGGAGCCGCCATCCGGCTAGCGGTCCTCCCCTTGCTCTTCCTCCCCGCCCTGTTCCAGATGCAGCTCGGGGTCGCCGTCGTCCGCGTCCGCTGTGACCGCCGCCTCGGCGGTGGCCTCCAGGTTCAGGGGTTCATCGTCCCCTTCCCCGGCCGCCGGGAACGGGGGAGCGGCCTGCCCCGGGGTCCCCTGGTCCGCCGCATACCCGGCGGGCGCTTCTCCCTCGCCGCCGGGCTCCCCAGCTGCGGTCCCCCGGGCCGCTGCCCGTTCTGCGGCCATCTGGGCCCGCATCTGGCGCCCCAGCTCCAGCAGGCGGTAGACCGGCGACTGGCGTACCCGCCGGTCCCGCATCTCCAGCAACTGCTCGTACACCTCAAGGAAGACCCGCGCCGCGGCCTCCACCACGCCGCCCGCCAGGGGGGCCGCCCCCGCCAGGTGGGTCGCCTCGCCCGTCCGGGCATTGGGCAGGGCATACAGGCCCACCAGCAGTTCCTGGCCAGCCAGGGTCACCAGCTCGCAGTCGACCAGTTCCAGATCCCGCTCGGCGGCCAGCAGCAGCGGGCGCAAGGCGTCCAGCACCGCCAGCAAGGCGGTGTGCGCCTGTTGCTTGCGCCGCGACCCGCCCGTGGCGGCGCCGTCCCAGCGGGCCGTTTCATCCCGGGGATCGCGGAAGGTGACCTCGATGCGGGTCTTGCCCGTCACCGCATCGGACTGGGTGACGAACCCGGCCAGCTCGGGCCGCACGGGCTCCCGCAGCGGCCCCAGGCCACGCACCTGGGCCACGCTGACCTTCTTGTGGTCGAGCCGCAGGCCGAACCGGGCCTGCAAGGCGCTTTCGATGTCGCGAACGATCTGCTTGGCGCCCCGGTCCACCGTGGCCAGCACGTGGACGGTCTGGATGGCGCCCCAATCGTTCACCGAGAGGCGGACCGCCAGGACGCCCGGCAGGCGCGAGAGCAGGTCTTCAATGTCGGAGCGGCGGACCGCCGGGCGGATCGCCGGCCCCCGCCCGACCCGGCCGGCCGGCCCGGGCCGGCCGCCGGCCGCCCGGGTTCCGCCGCGCGATGGTGGCTCTGCTGCCATCCCCACGTCTCCTCCCTGGGTCCCCGTCGCTTTCGCCGGGGCGGTGCCGCGTTCCTCCCGCCGGAGCCAGCCCCTCCGGAGTCGCAGGCCGGGGCCTGCCCGGTGCCTTCCCGGCAGCCGGCCCCGTCAAGGCGGCCGGAGCCCGGCTCAGCGCGGCCCGCGACCGGGCATGTGCAGCCGGCGCAGCCGGGCGATGGCGTGGATGCGCTGCTCCGCCAGCCGGTCGGCGGCTTCCGCCGTGGTGATGCCCTGTTCCCGGGCCATGGTGAGGATCGCCTTCACCTTGTCGTAGATGGTCGCCACCCGGGCGTAGGCCCGGTCCCGGTCGTAGCCGCCGGGGGTGTACTCGTCGGCCACGTGGATCACGCCGCCGCCGTTGATCACGTAATCGGGCGCGTAGAGGATGCCTCGCCGGGCCAGCTCTTCCCCGTGACGGGGTTCCGCCAGCTGGTTGTTGGCGGACCCGGCCACGATCCGGCAGCGCAAGCGGGGGATGGTCTGGTCGTTGAGGATGGCGCCCAGGGCGCAGGGGGCGAAGACGTCGCACTCCACGCCGTAGATGGCGTCGGGTTCCACCACCTCGGCGCCGAATTCGCGGGCGGCCTGCTGGGCGCGCTGGGGATCGATGTCCGTGACCACGAGCCGGGCGCCGGCCTCATGGAGAAGCCGGGCCAGGTGGTAGCCCACGTGGCCCATTCCCTGGATCGCCACCACCCGGCCCTGGAAGGATTCGTCGCCGAAGGCCTCTCCCAGGCAGGCCTTCATGCCCCGGAAGACCCCGTAGGCGGTGGCCGGCGAGGGGTCGCCCGAACGGCCGGGCAGGCCCACCACGTGCCGCGTCTCCATGGCCACGTAGGCCATGTCCTCGGTGCCCGTGCCCACGTCTTCCGCGGTGATGTACCGGCCGCCCAGGGACTCGACGAACTGGCCGAAGGCGCGGAACAGCATCTCCGACTTGTCCCGCCGGGGATCGCCGATGACGACGCTCTTGCCGCCGCCGAAGTTGAGCCCCATGGCCGCGTTCTTGTAGGTCATGCCGCGGGCCAGGCGCAGGGCGTCGACGATGGCCTCCTCCTCGCTGGCGTAGGGCCACATGCGGCAGCCGCCCAGGGCGGGACCCAAGGTGGTGTCGTGGATGGCGATGATCGCCTTGAGCCCCGTGGCCCGGTCGTAGCAGAACACCACCTGCTCGTGGCCCATGGTTTCCAGCTTGTCGAACACCAAGGCTCTCGCTCCTTTCCGGCCGGACTCAGCGGGGCGCCTCGCCGCCCGCCGGCGGCGGGCCGCCGGGCTCCGGGCCGTCCCCCGGCCGGTAGAACGTGCGCAGGGCAGCGGCCCCCGCCAGCCGCCGCCGGACCATCCATTCCGCGGCCTCCAGGGTGGTGATGGAGCGTTCCCGGGCGATCCGGAAGATGGCCCGCAGCATGGGGCCGATGGCAGCGGTCTTGCGCATGACCCGGTCCCGGTCGTAACCGTCCAGCTCGTCGGCCACCTGGATCAGGCCGCCCGCGTTGATCACGTAATCCGGCGCGTAGAGGATCTGCCGGTCCTGCAGGGCCGCCGCATGGCGCGGCTCGGCCAGCTGGTTGTTGGCCGCCCCCGCCACCACCCGGCAGCGAAGGCGGGGGATGGTCTGGTCGTTGATCACCCCGCCCAGGGCGCAAGGTGCGAAGACGTCGCAAGGCACGTCGTAGATGGCGCCGGGTTCCACCACCCGGGCACCATGCCGCCGCGCCACCGCCCGGGCCCGCTCCCCGTCGACGTCGGTGACGGTGACCTCCGCCCCCGCCTCGGCCAGCCGGCGCACCAGCTTGCCGCCGACCTTGCCGCAGCCCTGGACCGCGACACGACGCCCCCTCAGATCGCCGTCACCGTATACCTCTTCCAGGCAGGCCCGGATGCCCACGAACACCCCGTAGGCGGTGGTCTCCGAGCTGTCCCCGCTTCCTCCGTAGGCAGGCGGCAGGCCGACCAGGTACGGGGTTTCCCAGCGAGCGGCGACGAAGTCTTCGGGGTTCGTGCCGGCGTCGGTGCCGGTGATCACCAGCCCGCCCAGGGTCTGGACGAACCGGCCCAGCGCCCGGAACAGGGCCTCGCTCTTGTCCCGTCCCGGGTCGCCCCAGATGACCACCTTGGCGCCGCCGTAGTTCACCCCGGCCAGGGCGGATTTGGCGGTCATCCCCTGGCTCAGGCGCAGGGCGTCCTCCATCGCCTCCTCCTCGCCGGCATAGGGCCACATGCGGCAGCCGCCGAGGCCGGGGCCCAGCGTGGTATCGTGGACGGCCATGATCGCCCGCAACCCGGCCGCCGGGTCATAACAGAAGACCAGTTGCCGGTGGCCGCCGGCCGCCATGGCCTCGAAGACGGACACGCGCATCCCCCCGTGACGTCATCCCCCTGAGTGGTTCCCTCCCAGCATATGGGCCGGCATCCTGGGCCGGTGACCCGCGGTCCCGGGCTGCCGCCGCGGCAGGCGGCGGGCACGGCGGGCACAAGGAAGGGCCGTCCCGGGACGGGTACCCGCCGCCGTCCAGCGGCGCCGGGCTCGCGGTTCGGGACGGCCTCCAGGCCTCCGACCCCTTTCGTCAAGCGGCGCGTACCGTATCCCCAGCAAGATTACTCTTTCGGCCAGGAAGATCCTTGTGGGGTTGGGGAGGAAAGGGACTGGGTGCCCAGCCGGTCGGCCCAGCGCAGGGGCGGCAGGGCGTCGATCAGGCGGCTGAGGGAATGGAATTCACCGGCCAGATGCAGAGCCGCCAGCCCCACCAGCATCCCGGCCTGGGTGCCGGCCGGCGCGAGGGCGGCCAGCGCCCAGCCCAGGGCAGCCCCCAGGGCGTTGCTGCCGGCGTCGCCCAGCATGGCCCGCTCGCCCAGGTCCAGGGGAAGGAGAACCAGGGCCGCCACGGCCACGGGCAACAGGACGAGGGCGGCGGCAGGCAGGGAAGCGGCCAGGGCCAGCCAGGCTGCAAAGAAGGCCTTGAGGGCCCGCCCCGGGCGCCGGTCCAGCAGGTTCATCCCGTTGGCGCTGGCCGCCACCAGGGCCGCCGCCAGCGCGCGCCCGGGCAGGTCCGGGGCCGGGGGCAGCAGGGTCCAGGCCAGCAGGGGGAGGATCAGCAGTTTGAGGCGCCCTCCCGTCAGGGCTTTGCCGGCGCCCAGGTGTCCTCGCCAGCCGCGCACCGGCTCATCCAGCAGGTCGTCCACCAGGCCGACCAGGGCGGTGGCGGCGACCAGGCCCAGCAGGGAGGGACCCGATGCCAGGAGGAGGGCCAGGGGGCCGGCGGGATCCGCCGCCATCTCCCCGGGGGCGGCGGCGGGCGCACTGCCGCCGGCGGCGGCCTCGCCCCGCCGTTCCGGGCCAGCGGGACCAGGGGACGAGGGGATGCCGCCGGGCGCAGGAACTCCTACCGAGGCGGCCGGCAGGGATGCGGAGGCGGGCAGGTCCGGGCCGGGCCGGGAACCGGGCGTCGCCGCCCACGCGGTGACGGCCGCGGCCACGGCCAGCGCAGCCAGGGGACCAGCCACCAGGGCTACCCCCAGCCCCGTTACCACCGGCCGGCCACGATAGTTGGGACGAACCAGCCCGGCCCGGGCCAGGCGCTCCAGGAGGGCCAGGGCCAGCACCGCGGTCCCCGCCGCAGCCGCCGGTACGGCCAGGATCCAGCCCAGCTCGGCGGGGGTCATCACGGGGCCGCCACCCCTCCCCGGCGCCGGGCTGCCGGGTGCTGCCAGGCGCAAGCCGCCAGGGTCCAGGCGATGTGCACCAGCTGGTGGCCACGGTGCAGGAAGCCGGCCAGGTCCATGCGGGTGACCCGGTGGGCGATGGGGACGGGCACCTCGACCACCGAGAGGCCGGCCCGCAGCGCCGCCAGGGTGAGGGCCACCTCGATGCCCCAGCCCCGAGGGAGGGGCTGGACCAGCTCGAGGAGGGTGCGGCGCAGGATGCGCTGGCCCGACAGGGGGGCCTCCAGCACCCGGCCGCCCAGACGGGCCAGCCCCCAGCGGGCCAGGCCTACGGCAGCCCCCAGGCCGTGGCGTCCGGGCCGCCGCGGCGGGGCGGCGATGAGCATGTCGGCCTGGCCCGCCAGGGCCCGTTCCACCAGCACGGCCAGGCGAGCAGCCGAGGGGCCCAGGTCGGCGTCGGCAAACAGCAGCCACGGCGCCCGGGTGCGGGCGGCTCCGGCCAGCAGGGCCTGGGCCTTGCCCCGGCGGCGCCCGAGCCGGAGGACCCGGGCGCCCGCCGCCGCGGCCCGGGCGACCGTGGAGTCGGTGGAGCCGTCGTCCACCACCCAGACGGTACCCACGGCAGGACAGCGGGCCAGGGCCTGAACCGTCTCCGCCACCGTGGTTTCTTCGTTGTAGGCGGGCACCACCGCTTCCACCGCCGGCTCCTGGCGCGCCAGCTCCGGGCGGGCCGTACTCACCGGCCCACCCCCAGACCCTCCAGCCGGTCCTGCTGGCCGGCCAGGGTGAGGATCAGCGTGACCCGGGCTGCGGCCGAGCCGGCTTCCACCAGCGGGACCCCGGCACCAGCGTACACGGCGGCCCGCTGGCCGCCGGGGGCCGCCAGGCCGGCCACGGTGAGCCCTTCCCCTTGCAGGGCTTCCAGCAAGGGCCCCAGGATGGCTTCCGGTTCGTGGCCCGCCGCGTGCACGATGACCACCCCGTCCGGCCGGGCCGGTCCGTCGCCGGGGGCCGGTTGCCAGGTCAGGCCGCCCACGGCCGCCAGCCCGGCCACCCCTGCAGGAGGCTCGGCCTTCGGACCCTGGACCAGGGCTTCCGCCAGGGCCCCGGCGACGCCCTGGACCAGGTGCTGCCGGCCCGCCCCCGGGGTACCCAGGGCGGCCGCCGCCACCTCGGGCCAGCGGCCGACCAGCTGCGCCAGGCCGGGGTCGACCACCAGCCGGGCACCCGGGCGGGCCGCTGCAGCCTGGAGCAGTTGGGCCGCCTCCTGGGCCAGGGGCGCCTCGGCCTCGCCCAGCACCACCAGGGCGATCCTCCGGCCCGTGAGCCGGCCCTCCACCGCCAGGGAGGCCAGGGCCTGCTCGGCCTGGCCGTAGCGGGCCAGCTCGCTGCTCAGGCGCCGGTTCTCGCTGCGCAGGAGGGCGGTGTCCCGGCGCAGGGCGGCGAAGTCCTCTTCCAGGGAACGGATGAGGGCCTGCTGGCGCTCCAGCAGGGTCCGGTCGTCCAGCATCCCCGCGCCGATGAAGATTCCCACGCCCAGGGCGAGGAACACGGCCATCAACGTGAGCAGGTGATATCGCAGTCCCAGGGGACCCGGTCGTCCCACGACGCTTCCTCCCTTGGTCAACGCGGCGGTCGACGCGCCATGCCGGCGCCAGATGCGGGCCGGGGCCCCGTCCCTTGGGGGCTTGTGGCCCCTCACCACCCCAGGGCCACCCGCGCCTGCAGCCAGACCAGTTCCAGCCAGGTGCGCAGCCAGGGGGAGACGGCCACCATGGCCGCGACGGGAACCAGGGCCGCCACCACCAGGTGGGCCAGGTGCCGGCCGGTCAGCCGCGAGCGGTAGATCCGGCTGACGCCCTTGGCATCCACCAGGTGGGTCCCCACCTTCAGCCGCACGAGCAGGGTGCTGGCCATTCCCTCCCGCCCCTTGTCCAGGAAGTCCACCAGGTTGGTGTGGGTGCCCACCGCCACCATCAGGTCGGCCCCCGCCTGGTAGGCCAGCAGCATGGCCGCGTCCTCGCTGGTTCCGGGCGCGGCGAAGCGCACGGCAGGGAGCCCCAGGGAACGAAGCCGCTCCGCTCCCGGGGCCCGCCCGTCGGGGTAGGCGTGGACCACCAGCTCCGCCCCGCAGCAGAGGGCCCGGTCGGAGACGCTGTCCATGTCGCCGATGATCAGGTCCGGGCGGTAGCCTTCCGCCAGCAGGGCGTCGGCGCCGCCGTCGATGCCGATCAGCACCGGCCGCACCTCTTCGATGTAGGGCCGGATGGCGGCCAGGTCTTCCCGGTAGGCTGGCCCCCGCGCCACCAGCAGCACCTGCCGCCCCTCGAGCCGGGTGCGCAGCGGCGGCAGTTCCCAGCGCTCCAGCACCAGGTCCCGCTCGCGGCGCGCCCGCTCCAGGGTGTTTTCCAGGAACCGCGCCAGCTCCAGGTCCAGGTTGGCCCGGGCCCGGGCCATGCGTTCCTCCACGTACCGGCGCGTCAGAGGTGTGCCGCGGCCCAGGTACCGGTCGCCGCACCAGACGGTGGCCTCCTCCACCCGCAGGGGGTCGCCGTCGCGGATGCTGTTCAAAAGGGCCTCCCCCAGGCCGTCCAGGACCGGAATGCCGGCCGCCAGCAGGACGGCGGCCCCGGTGGCGGGGTACCGGCCCGTCAGGGTTTCTTCGGCGTTGAGGACGGCACGGACACCGGCGTCCACCAGCGAGCGGGCGGCCACCTCGTCCATGTCCCGGTGGGCCACTACGGCGATGTCGCCCGGGCGGAGGCGCCGCACCAGCCGCTTGGTCCGCCGGTCGACCCGCGCCGGACCGGTCACCCGCATGGGATGCCCTCCCCGTACCGGTTCCGCCACTGAATATTTCCAAATCCACCGGCGGTTATCGCAGGCCTGGGGGTGCCGGGTACGAGGAGGGAAATAAAAGGGCAGGGCCCCCGCCGGGCGGGGGTGCCCTGCCTTTCCTTGGCCGGCCGTGCTCTGGCGCTGTGCTCTGGCGCTGTGCTCTGGCGGGCTACTTCATGTTCATCCGCAGGCGGTCCGCCACCATGGCGATGAACTCCGAATTGGTCGGCTTGCCCCGGTCGGCGTGCACCGTATGGCCGAAGAGCCGGTTCACCACGTCCATGTTGCCGCGGTTCCACGCCACTTCGATGGCATGCCGGATCGCCCGCTCGACCCGGCTGGGCGTGGTGTCGTACTTGACGGCAATGGAGGGATAGAGCTCCTTGGTCACGGCACCAAGCAGCTCGACCCGGTGGACCACGCGCAGGATGGCCTCCCGGAGGTAAAGATACCCCTTGATGTGGGCCGGGATCCCGATCTGGTGGAGCAGGTTCGTCACTTCGACTTCCAGGTTGCGGTCCCGGGCCGGCGCAGGCGCCCGGCGTGCAGGCTGCCGCCCGGCTCCCGCGACCTGGCGGATGCGGTCCGCCAGGACGTCCAGGTCGAAGGGCTTCAAAACAAAGTAGCTGGCACCCAGCTCCGCCACCCGCCGGCTGACGGACTCCTGCCCGAAGGCCGTCAGCATCACGACCTGGGGACGGCGTGGCAGCTCCATGGCCGCCAGGGTCTCCAGAACCCCGATGCCGTCCAGGTGGGGCATGATGACGTCCAGCAGGACCACATCGGGTGCGGAGGACTGGATCCGCTCCACCACGTCCTGGCCATCGTGGGCGATGCCCACCAGTTCCATGTCCGGCTGCTGTTCCAGGTAGGTGGCCAGGAGCTCGCAAAATTCCCGGTTGTCATCGGCGATCAGGACGCGAATCGGCTCCGCCGGCAGGGCGGGCGCCGGCTGTGCCATAGCGGTTGCGGCCTGCACCATGCCTCCGTCTGCCTCCTTCAGGATCCCCGGGGTCCTTCATCGTGTTTGTCAGCCGCCCTGGCAACTCCTGCCGGAATGACAACAAAACTTGTCGACGAAATCCGACATGACGCCGCGCCGGTTCGACTTAAAGCATGCGTTACGGATAACCTTCGCCGGGTCCCGGGAGTTTGTGGGGCCAGGGCCTGCTTCCCCCCAAGCCGGCGGCCCCGGCCCGGACGCCGGGTGGGGTGAAAAGCCGGGAAGCCGGGACCCCTTAGGGACCCCGGCCCCGGCGTGATCACCAGGCCGTTCCGTGCCGGTTCCTCCACCGCCATGGCCGCGGGCACCTCGCCCGCTGCCGGTCCCCAGCGCGCCCCCGCGGATACCGCCTGCGCGCCGTCCGGTGCCGGCAGGCCGCCCTGGGCGGTGGGGGCTGCAGCCGGCCCTGCCAGGCCGGCCGGCTCCAGCATTCGCTCCGCCAGCACCCCGTAGCCGCGGGTGGCATCGTTGACGAAGACATGGGTCACCGCCCCCACCAGGCGGCCATCCTGGAGAATGGGGCTGCCGCTCATGCCCTGGACGATGCCCCCCGTCCGGGCCAGCAGTTCGGGATCGGTCACCCGGATCACCAGGTCGCGGCCGTCCCCGGCGCCGGTGACCCGCTGGATCTCCACCTGGAAGGCCCGCGGCTCCTCCCCGTCCAGGACGGTCAAGATCTGGGCGGGCCCGGGATGGACCTCGCCGGCCGTGGCCACCGGGACCGGGTGGCGGACGGGTCCCGGGCGCGGTTCGGCCAGCAGCCGGCCGGCGATGCCGACGGGCGTGTTGCGGTCGATGGTTCCCAGGGCCGTGGCCCCGGGCGGCACCACGCCGATCTTCTCCCCTGGATCGCCCCGCCGTGACGGCTCGATGGCCGTGATCCGGGCGGGCAGGATCTGGCCGTCACCCACGGGCAGGGGAACCTGGGTTTCCGGGTCCGCCACCACGTGACCCAGGGCGGCGTAACGACCGGTGCCCGGATGGTAGAAAGTCAGGGTCCCCACCCCGGCCACCCGGTCGCGCACCCAGATGCCGATGGCAAAGCGTTGCTGGTCCCGGTTGTAAAGCGGCTCGATGCGGCGGGTAAGCACCTGGTCCCCGCGCCGCACCTCCACCTCCACCGGTTCGCCCTGCCGGCCCGCCCGGTCGATCAGCCGGACGGCTTCGGCATCGCTGTCCACCGGTTCGCCGTTGATGCGGGTGATCAGATCCCCCGGTTTCAGCCCGGCCTGCCGCGCCGGCTCCGCCGTGCCGCCACCGTCCAGGGGCACCGGCGCGTAGTCCACCACCAGCACGCCACGGGCCTGCACCATCACGCCCACCGCCTGGCCCCCCGGAACCACCTCGACCCGGGGTACCACCTCCACGGTGACGGGCCGCAGGGGCATCCACCCGAAGAGGCTCATCTCCAGGCGGGCCACGCCGGGCCGCTGGGCCGCCAGCGACAGGGGAAGGCGGGTGGTGCCGCCGGTTCCCCCGCCCACGTCCAGCACACCTGGCGGTTCGGCCCGCACCGAGATGGGGATGGGAAGGCCAGGCCCGAGCTTCTGCACCGAATCCGGCGTGAGCCGGACGTGACCGGGAATCGCCACCTGCCAGCGGGCCAGCAGTACCAGGAGGAACGCGGCCGCCGCCGCGCCCCACACCCCGGCCCTCCGGACTCGCGCTGGGCGCAAGGGCATCCCCTCCTTTTCTGGAGGGACCCCGTCCCCGCGCGCGGCCGGGTCGTGCCCCGTGGCCTCCTGCCGGGACCTTCGCTGCATCCTGCTACGCCCGGGGGAAAGAGCGGGCGACGCAGGAAACGGCCGGTTGTTCCGCTTGTCAAGGAACGGCCGGCGGCTGCAGCGCTCCCCAAGGAGCAGGACGCCGCCCAGGGGTAGTGTCGGGCGAAGGGCACGGGCGGATGTTACGGAAAGGTTGCAAGGGGTGGAAGCCGGCGCCCCGGGCTACCACCCCCAGGCCGGGCCGCCACCGCGGCCGGATCTGGGCGAGGGCCGGCGTGGGGCGGGGCGGCACGGGGGCGGCACGGCTCGCGGCACGACGCCCGGGAAGCCCTGGCCTCGACGTCCCGGCCGGTGCACAGGGCAGAACGTGCCCGGCACCCTGCGCGCAGGCCTTCGTTGGACGCGCGGGCGCGCCTTCGTTTCGCGCGCGGGCGCTCTGGGCGGCCCGCTTGGGGATCAAAGGGCTTGCGCCGGCGTGAAGGGGCGGGCGCGGCGGGGGCCGTGGCGGGGGAGCCGGAAGCCGGGTGGCCGGGCCGTCCGGGCCGGGCGCCTTGTCGGGCACCCCTGGGGCAGGCCCGGGCGCGGCGTTGAGGGCGCGGGTCCGCGCCGCGCGGGACCGTTCCCGCCGCGCAGGGTCGCGCCGCGCCGGACCCCGGCCGGCGGCTCATCCAGCCTGGCGAAGCTTCCGGGCGCGCTCCAGCAGCAGGCGCGCCGCCCCGGTTCCCTCCTGACCCGAACCCGTGCCCAGCATGCGGGCCAGCTCTTGCAGCCGCTCTTCTCCTGCAAGGGTGCGGATCGTGGTGCGGGTCCGCCCGCCGCGGGTCTCCTTGCGGACCGCCAGGTGCCGGTCGGCAAGGGCGGTGATGGGTGCCAGGTGGGTGACGCAGAGGACCTGGCGAGCCCGCGCCAGGGCCGCCAGGCGCTGGCCCACGGCCCACGCCGTCTCGCCGCCCACGCCGGTGTCGACCTCGTCGAAGATCACCGTAGGCACCTCTCCGGCTGTCACGTGCAGGCTGCGCAAGGCCAGCATCACCCGCGACCGCTCGCCGCCGGAAGCGGCGCGCGCCAGGGGCCTGGGCGGCTCGCCCGGGTTGGGCGCCAGCAAAAACTCCACCCGGTCGACGCCCCTTTCGGTCAGGCGGACCGTGCCGCCCTCCCAGGGGACACCAGCCGGGTCGGGGACCGTCTGGAAGGCGACCGACAAGCCGGCTCCCGGCATGCCCAGGGCGGCCAGGATGGGCCGCAGCTGGCGGCTCAGCCGGCCGGCCGCCTCCCGGCGCGCCTGGTGGAGCTGGCGCGCCAGGCCGGCCGCCTCGGCCAGGATCCGCTGCCGTTCCGCTTCCAGCATGGCCACCCGCTCGGCCGCGCCCTCCAGCTCGGCGATGCGCTCCGCCACCTGGCGCCGGTAGGCCAGGATCTCCTCGATGGAATCGCCGTACTTGCGCTTGAGGTCCTGAAGGCGGGCCAGGCGTTCCTCCACCTGGGCCAGAGCGTCGGGATCATACTCGACGGCCGCCGCCCTTGACCGGACGTCCCGGGCCGCCTCTTCCACCTCGTACTCCAGACCCCGCACCCGCTGGGCCAGGCCGGCCAGGGCGGGATCGATGGCGCTGGCTTCCTCCAGGGCCCGGGCTGCTTCGCCCAGCCGGTCGGCGGCGGAGGAGCCGGCGGCGTACAGGGCCTCGTAGGCCTCGCCCAGGTGGCGGGCCAGCCGCTCCGCCCCAGCCAGCAGCCGCCGGCGGGCCGCCAGCTCGTCCTCCTCGCCGGGCACCAGCTGGGCGGCGTCGATCTCGTCGCGCTGAAAGCGCAGCAGGTCGAGCTCGCGCTCCCGCTCCCGCGGGTCCGCGGCCAGGTGCCGCAGGCGGGCGGCCAGTTCCCGCAGCCGCGCGACCCTGTCGGCCAGCTGCGCGCGCAGGGCCGCCACTTCGCCGCCCGCCAGGGCATCCAGCCACTCCAGCTGCTGGTCGGGATCCAGCAGGGCCTGGTTGTCGCCCTGGCCGTGAACCTCCACCAGCAGCGCTCCCACCTGGCGCAGCAGGGCTGTGGTGACCGGCCGGCCGTTGATGCGCGCCGTGCTGCGCCCGGCCCGGCTGACCTCCCGCGTCAGGATCAGCCGGCCGTCCTCGTCGGGCTGCAGTCCCGCCTCCTCCAGGACCGCCGCCAGCCGGGGGCCCGGGGCCCGTCCGATGTGAAAGACGGCGTCCACCCGGCCGGATTCCGCACCCTCGCGGACCCGGTCGGGGCTGGCCCGGTCCCCCAGGGCGAGGCCCAGGGCGTCGATCAGGATGGACTTGCCCGCCCCCGTCTCGCCGGTCAAGAGGTTGAGGCCGGGACCGAATTCCACGTGGGCGGTATCGATCAACGCGATGTTCTCGATCACCAGCTCCGCCAGCACCCGGCTCCCTCCCGTCGACGCCCGGCGGCTCTCGGCGGCTCCGCCCTACCGGGCCAGCTCCCGGAACCGCTCGGCCACCGCCGGCGCCAGTTCCCGCGAGCGGACCACCACCAGCACCGTATTGTCTCCGGCCACCGTGCCCACGATCTCGGTCCAGCCCAGCTGGTCAATGGCCTCGCCCGCCGCGGCGGCGGTGCCGCGAAGGGTCTTCACCACCACCAGGTTCTCGCTGACGTCGATGTCCAGCAGCGACTCGCGGAAGAGCCGCCGCAGGCGCTCGCGCCCGCCGGGTGCCGCCTCCGGCAAAGCGTAACAGTAGCGGCCGTCGCCCGTGGGCGACTTGACCAGCCCCAGCTCCTTGATGTCGCGGGAGACGGTGGCCTGGGTAGCCGGGAATCCCCGCCGTTCCAGTTCCCGGACCAGTTCTTCCTGGGTTTCGATGGGCATGGTCTGGATGATCTCCAGGATCAGGCGCTGGCGCCTGGACTTCACCGGCGCCCCCCTCCTTCGGGCGTGGTAAAGAGCTTGGCCCGCAGGACCTCATAGAAAGGCCACGGGCTCCGCCGTACCAGTCGCAGGGTGCGGCGGCCCAGCCGGGCCACGAGCTGCTGCCCGGCGGCCAGCGGGCGGCTCTCCTGGCCGTCGGCCGTCACCAGCGCATCGCCTTCCACCAGTTCCACCGTCACCGCCCGTTGCGGGGCCACCAGAAACGGCCGCACCCCCAGGCTGAAGGAATTGAGGGGCACCACCACCAGGCATTCCAGGTCCGGCGGCACCGCCGGGCCGCCCGCCGCCAGCCCGTAGGCCGTCGACCCGGTGGCGGTCGCCAGCACCACGCCGTCACCGGCCATCTCCGCCGCCAGCTGGCCGTCCACCGTCAGGCGCAGGCGCAGGAGGCGCGCGGTGGCCCCGCTGCGCACCACCAGGTCGTTCACCGCCCAGAGGTCCTGGCCGCCCGCCGTCCCCTCCAGGAGGCGGCGCTCGTCCAGGACGAACCGGCCCTCCAGCACCGCGGGCAGCATGTCCCAGACCTCGGCGGGCGACACCTCGGCCAGAAAGCCCACCCGGCCCAGGTTGACGCCCAGCAGCGGCACCGCCGCCGGCACCACCCGCGCCGCCCGCAACAAGGTGCCGTCGCCTCCCAACGAGACGACCACGCCCGCCTCTGCCGGCCACCCCCGGGTTTCCCGCGGCCCGTCGACCCCCGCCGCCGGCAGATGCACCACCGCCACGCCGCGGCGGTCAAGCCAGGGGGCGAGCCGGGCAGCCATTTCCTGACCGGCCGGTTTCGTCGCGAACAGTCCCACCCAGCGCAGTGGCCCGCGAGATCCAGTATATTCCATCGTCATCGGGTCCCGTCCTGCCCTGAACCGGCGCCGGCGTCCAAGGGGCGCTCCCCCAGGTCCAGGATCAGGCCCGCCACCAGCGCCGCGCGCCGCGGCATCGCGTCCAGATCCACGTGCTCATCCGGGGAGTGGGCGCCGTCGCCCGTGGCACCGAGCCCGTCCAGAGTGGGTACGCCCAGGGCGGAAGTGAAGTTGCCGTCGCTGGCGCCGCCCACGGCGGTGCCTTCCACGTCCATCCCCAGCCGGTGCCCCACCGCTTGGGCCCGCCGGAACAGGGCCTGGTTGCCCGGCGTGAACTCCATGGGCGGCCGCTCGAAAGCGCCTAGCAACTGCACCCGCGCTCCCGGGAGAACCGCCTCCCACCGGCGGAAGAGATCCTCAATGCGCCGGGCTTCGTCCAGGGTGGCAACCCGCACGTCGACGGCCGCTTCGGCGCAGCCGGCCACCACGTTGGGGCGCAGGCCGCCGCGCACCACGCCCACGTTGACCGTGGTGCCCCGGCCCGGATCGGTCAAGGCGTGCAGGCGCAGGATCTGCCGGGCCAGTTCCTCCACGGCGCTGACGCCTCGGTCCGGATCGTTGCCTGCGTGAGCTTCCCGGCCCTCCACCACCAGCCGGAAATCGCCCACTCCCTTGCGGGCCGTCTTCAGCCGCCCCGCCGCGGCCGGCTCCAGCACCAGCACCGCCTGGTGCTGCCGGGCCAGTTCCTCGATCAGTGTCCGGGAGGTGCGGCTCCCCGTCTCCTCGTCGGAAGTGAGGAGGAAGGTCACGGGCGGGGGCTCCAAGGCCCCATCCGCACCTGCTGCCCCGCAGAGCGCCGCCAGCGCCTCCAGGGCGGCCAGGCCGATGACGATCCCGGCCTTCATGTCGAAGACACCGGGCCCGTAGCCCCGCCCGCCCTCCCGGCGGAAGGGCCGCCGCGCCGCTTCCCCCGGGGGCCATACGGTATCGTAGTGGGCCAGGAGCAGGACGCCCCTCCGGCGGTGGCTCCCCGGGCCGGGCGAACCGGCCGCCATGGCCGCCTCCCCTCCTGGCCCGGCGGCTCCGCGGGTCCCGGCGTCCGGGAAGAGCCGGGCCACCAGGTGGTCGCCGGCCTGTTCCTGGCGGATCCGCCGCACCCGGGCTCCCCTGCGGGTCAGTTCCTCCTGGAGCCGGCCGGCCAGCCGGTCCAGCAGGGGCTTATGGTCACTGGGGGAGTCGTGGTTCACCAGGTCCGCCAGCAGCTCCTCCATGGCCGGGCGCGCCTCCTCGGTGAGGCGAGCCAGGCGGGCTGCCAGCCGGGCCACGGCCGGAGCCGGCCCGGCGGCGCCGGCCCCGGGCTTGTACCGGCCCGGACCGGCCGCCGGCCCGGGGACAGACGCCGCACCGCCCCCGGCCCGCGGCGCCGGCCCGCCGGACGTGCGCCCGCTGCCGCCCTGCCCGTACCCGGCACCAGGCCCTTGCCCGGAGCCCCTTGCTCCACCCGCTGGTTCTCCGTTCACCTTGCCTGCCTCCACGCTTTCCTTGCCGGCGGCCAGCGTTCCGTCGCGCTGCCCCCCGGCCTCAGCATCCCAGAAGCCGCTGCTCCCGCAAGAGCAGGCGCAGCGGGTCCAGCTGGGGCTCATCGGGACGCACCAGCGGGCGGCGGGGATGGCCGCCCCGATAACCCAGCATGTCCAGCACCGCCTTCAGGGCACCCAATCCCATGCCGGCCACCATCTCGTCCACGGCCGCCACCCGGCGGTAGATCTCCGCCGCTTCGGCCCAGCGACCCGCCCGGGCGTGGTCGTACACCTCACAGCATTCATAGGGAGCCAGGTTGGCGGCCGCCAGGATGCCGCCGGCAGCCCCGGCGGCCAGGCCGGCCAGGAGGGCCGTGGTCGACCCCACGAACACCCGGAAGCGGGGCCCGCCCTCGCGCAGGAAGGCGATGGTCTGGGCGGGCTGGCCACTGCTGTCCTTGATGCCCGCGATGTTGGGATGGGCCGCCAGCTCGCCGACCACCGCCGGCGACAGGTTGACCCCGGTGTTCTGCGGGATGTGGTAGAGGATGACCGGCACCGGCGAGGCGTCGGCCACGGCGGCGAAGTAGTCGATCAAGGCCTCGGCCTGCATCCGGGCCTTGTAGTAGAACGGCGGCCAGACCAGCAGGGCTGCGGCCCCGGCGTCGGCTGCCCGTCGCGCCTGCTCGATGGCCACCCGGGTGGCGTGGCCGCCCACCCCCGCGATCACCGGCCGGCCATCGGCCCGCGCGGCCCGCACCACCGTCTCGATCACCTGGCCCCGCTCCTCGTCGCTCAGGTGGACGAACTCGCCCGTGGTACCCAGGGCCACGTAGCCCCGCAGGGGCGTCTGGCCGTAGAGCTGCACGTTGAACGCCAGCGCCTCCAGGTCCAGCGCCTCATCCTCCGCGAAGGGGGTCACCAGCGGAGCCCAGATGCCGTCAAGCTCCAGCGCCACCCTCCCCACCTCCTGCCCCTGGCGCTTGGGGCGGCTCCGGCGGCCCGCTGCCTCGCGGCGGCCGGGGACCGAGCCCCGGCGCCATCCCCGGAGGCCGTGGCCCGGCGGCCCCGGCGGCCGGGCGTGCGGGCGCCAGGCCGCGCCGTCGCGCATATGTCTTCCCTGTCGAGTCCTCCCGTCCCTGTCGGTCCGCCGGGTCCGCCCGTCCCTGTCGGCCCGCCGGTTCGCCGGGCGGGCTCACGGGGCCAGCTCGCCGATGCGCCGGCGGCGGGCTTCCCCGGCCAGCTCGGCACGTCCGGCCAGCGCCCTGACCAGCGCCGAGCCGGGCTCCCGGGGGACCGGGCCGGCGACCCTCACCCCCGCAGCGGCGGCCGGGCCGTCCGGGGGCACGACGGCTTGCGGCGCCGCATCACTGCCCGCGGGGGCCCGCCACAGGGCCAAAAACTCGCGGTTGCCGTCTGCTCCCAGGATGGGCGAGGCGGCAAGACCCAGCAGGGTGAACCCGAGCTGGTCGGCCGCCGCGGCAACCTCCGCCAGGACCCGCCGGTGGACCGCCGGGTCCCGGACGATCCCGCCCTTGCCCACGTCGCCGGGGCCTGCCTCGAACTGGGGCTTGACGAGGGCGATCACCCCGCCCCCCGGCACCAGAATGCCCCGGACGGCGGGCAGGATCAGGCGCAAGGAGATGAAGGACACGTCCGCGGTGACCAGGTCCACGAGCTCCGGCAGGGCGCCGGGCGACAGGTAGCGGGCATTGACCCGCTCCATCACCACCACGCGGGGATCCTGGCGCAACCGCCAGGCCAGCTGGCCGTACCCCACGTCGATGGCGTAGACCCGGCGGGCGCCATGCTGGAGCAAGCAATCGGTGAACCCCCCGGTCGAGGCGCCGATGTCGGCGGCCACCACCCCTGCCACCGCCGCCTCCAGGTCGAAGGCGCGCAGGGCATGCTCCAGCTTGAGCCCGCCCCGGCTGACGTAGGGGATGGGATCGCCCGCCACCTCGATCCGGGCATCGGGCGACACCGCCGCCCCCGCCTTGTCCACCACCTGGCCCTCGACCCGCACGCGCCCGGCCAGGATGGCGGCCCGAGCCCGGTTCCGGGTCGGAAAGTAACCGCGTTCCACCAGGAGCTGATCGAGCCGTATCCCTCGCGGGCTCACCCCGGCCGGCCTCCCCTGGCGCGGTGGTCCCGGCCCGCGGTCATCCGCCGGCCCGGCGCCGCCTGGGGGCGGCGGCGCCCACCAGCTCCCGGGCGGCCCTGGCAATGCCCTCTGGCGTAAGGCCGAAGAGGGTGCGGAAGTGCGCCGGGTCGCCGTGTTCGACCACCCGGTCCGGCACGCCCAGGCACCGGATGCGTGCATCCAGGCCGTGCCGGGCCGCCATCTCCAGGACGGCGCTGCCGAACCCGCCGGCCAGCACGTGCTCCTCGATGGTGACGGCGCAGCGGGTCGTGGCCAGCAGGTCGCAGAGCAACGCCTCGTCCAGGGGCTTGGCAAACCGCGCGTTGACCACCGCTGCCTGGATTCCCTCCTGGGCCAGCTGGCCGGCGGCCTTCAGGGCGGCATGGGCCAGGGGTCCATAGGCGATGAGGGCCACGTCCCGGCCGGAGCGCAGCAGTTCCGCCCGACCGATGGGAAGAACCCGCGGCTCCTCCAGCGGGACGCCCACCCCGCTGCCCCGTGGCCAGCGGATCGCCACCGGACCGGCCTCGTAGGCCACGGCGGTCTTGAGCATGTGCTGCAGCTCGTTCTCGTCCCGGGGCGCCATGAGCACGAACCCGGGCAGCGGGCGCAGGTAGGCGATGTCGTAAAGCCCCTGGTGGGTCTCGCCGTCGGCGCCCACGATGCCCGCCCGGTCGATGGCGAAGATCACCGGCAGGCGCTGCAGCCCCACGTCATGGACCACCTGGTCGAAGGCCCGCTGCAAGAAGGTGGAGTAGATGGCCACCACCGGCCGGAGCCCGCCCAGGGCAAGCCCGGCCGCAAAGGTCACCGCGTGCTGCTCGGCGATGCCCACGTCAAAGGCACGTTCCGGAAAGGCCCGGGCAAAGGTGGCGACCCCCGTCCCGTCGGGCATGGCGGCGGTGATGGCCACCAGGCGCGGCTCGTTCCGGGCCAGTTCCACCAGGGTCCGGGCGAAGACGCTGGTGTACGAGGGCGGCTCGCCCGGCCGGGCCGGCTCCATCTTGCCGGTGGCGGGGTTGAAGGGCCTCGGCCCGTGCCACGTCCACGGATCGCCCTCCGCCGGCGCGTAGCCCTTGCCCTTCTGGGTGATGACGTGGACCAGGACGGGCCCCCGCATGGACCGCGTGCTTTCCAGGACCCGGATGAGATCCCGCAGCCGGTAGCCGTCCACCGGGCCGATGTAGCGGAAGCCCAGCGCCTCGAAGAGCATGCCGGGTACCACCAGGTACTTGAGGCTGTCCTTGAAGCGCTGGAGCCAGCGCACCGCCTGGCTGCCGACCCGGGGCAGTTGCTCCAGCACCCGTTCCAGTTCCGCGCGCATGCGCTCGTAGGCGGGATCGGTGCGAATCTGGGTGAGGTAGCGGGCCAGGCCTCCCACGTTGGGGGCGATGGACATGGAGTTGTCGTTGAGGACGATGAGCAGGTCGGTGCCCAGGTGCCCGGCATGGTTCAGCGCCTCGAAGGCCATGCCGGCGGTCAGCGCGCCGTCGCCGATGACCGCCACCACGTGATGCTTCTCCCCGCGCAGGTCCCGGGCCCGGGCCAGGCCCACGGCGTGGGAGATGGAGGTGCCCGCATGGCCTGCCTCGACGATGTCGTGGGGGCTCTCGTCCCGTTTCAGGAAGCCGCTGAGACCGCCGGTCTGGCGCAGGGTGGCAAACCGGTGGAACCGGCCGGTCACCAGCTTGTGGGGATAGGCCTGGTGGCCGGTGTCCCAGATGATCCGGTCCTTCGGGCTGTCGAAGACCCGGTGCAGGGCCAGGGTGAGCTCCACCACGCCCAGGCTGGCCCCCAGATGGCCGCCCTGCCGGGCCACGGTGTCGATGATGACCCGCCGGATCTCCGCCGCCAGTTGCGTGAGCTGGGCCTCATCCATCGCCTTGAGGTCCTGCGGCCCTTGCAGCCGCGGGAGGATCTCGGCCAGCGTGGCTCACCCCTTCTCCTGCGCGGTGGCCAGCGACCGGCCACCCTTTCGCTTCCTCCGCGGCCCGGCCGCTTCCCGCGCCCGCCGGCGCGTGCGGCGGGGGGCCGGATACAACCGGATCCCGGCCAGCCGCTCGATGCCCTCCAGCAGGGTTCCCAGGGTCAGCAGGATCCGCTGGTGCTCGCGCAGGGCAAAGCCCTTGCCGGCCGCCTTGCTTCCCACCATGATCCCTGCCACCAGAGCCAGCACCAGCGGCCCCACCACCAGGTGCGTCCCCAGGCCGTCCAGCCACTGGCCCAGCCGCAGCGCCACCGCGGCACCGGCGGCACCCGACAGGGTCCCCGCCACGTCGCCCACCACGTCGTTGGCAAAGGCCGCGACCCGGTCGGCGTGCCGCACCAGACCCAGCGCCGCCCGGGCACCCGGCCTGCGCTTGGCCGCCATGGCGTGGAAGGGGGCCTCGCCTGCGGCGGTGGCCGCCACGCCGATGATATCGAACACCACGCCCAGGGCGACAATCACCACCACGATGAGGACGGCCAGCGGCAGGTTGAGGGCCCGAACCGCCGACTCCGACAAGGGTGAGGTCACGAGGGCGATCACAAAGGTGAGCAGACCGAGCCCCACGCCCCGCTTCCATCCCGGGGTGTAGCGTGAGGCCTGACCGCGCGCCAACCGGCCATCCCTCCATCAACCCGTTCCCGTCCGGCCCGCACCGGAAGCGCCGGAAGCGGCGCGAAGCGACGCTCCCATGGAGCACATAGAGGAGCACATAGAAACAAACGGCCCAGGCGGATCGCATCCACTGGGCCAGAAAGGCTGCGCTGGCCACGAGGCCAAAAGCACTGCGGGTGGCAGCACGCTGAGTAAACGTTGCGGCTTGAGGTCTAGCAGGTTTTCCCACTGGCCGACCGGGCCGTCGCCGGCCCGGCGGTTTCCCTTTGCGCGGCCAGCCTGCCGCGTCGCCGCCGGCAGGGCTAGATTGCCACTTAGCGCGCACTGTAATCCCCAGCGTGCCTTCCCGTGCGGGAAACAGCCTAGGGGTTTTCCCCGGCGGCTCCCCGGTGCTTCCTAGCCCGTTTAGCAGGCCGGGTTTCAGAGCAAGCCTCCCGGCCCGGGGGCCCTCCGGAACCGGAGGCCGTCCTGCTTCCTCCACCCGGCCCACGCAGGGCGGGCTACGCTGCACACGGTCATCCCGCATGCAGGTTCATACCCCATGCCGTAGCGGCGCGTGCAAGTCGAACCGGCCACGGCCATGGGCCTCCGCGGGGTCAGGGTCAACGCCTGCATGCCATTGCAGATCGCCCCGGCCCCTTAACTCCCAGCAGCGACCCCCGACTGGGCGTCGGCAGCCGCCACCAGGAACTTCATCGATGTGCCCGTATGGCGGATTTTTAGGCCCGCCTTCAGAAGCACGGGTGCCGACTAGGATACTGCGCCACCCGCAGACAAAAGTTGTCAAAGATGAATCCTGCAAAACCTGGTCGTGCCGGCCTGTTTTGCAGTGCAAGGCCTGTTCAAAGCCTATTGTATCGCAATCACCGCCGACGGCCACCGGTCCCGTCCGGGGGCGATGCCCCGCGCCGCGCCCGATCACGCCGCGCCGCGCCGCAGGTCGCTTACGATATCATGGCCGCGCCGCCGCCGCAAGGACCTTTCGCCGCCGGCGACACCATTCCCTTCCAGGTGCGGCGGTCCGTGCTTCCCCGGTGCGGCGGCCGCGCCGCACCGGGGACCTCGCAGTGTCCACGCCGGCGCCTGCCGTCAGCGCCGGCGCTCCAGCAGGTCCCGGGCCAGCCAGGCCAGCAGGCCGGCGCGGTCGCCCAGGGGCTCGAGGCTGGCCACGGCGCGCTCCGTCGCCGCCGCCGCCAGCCGCCGGGCCGCCTCCAGACCCACCAGGCCGGGCACCGTGACCTTGCCCTGGCGCGCGTCGCTTCCCACGGGCTTGCCCAGCTCCGCCTCGTCGCCGGTGACGTCCAGGATGTCGTCCACGATCTGGAAGGCTTCGCCGAAGGCGGTGGCGAACGCGGTCAGGGCCTCCAGTTCCGTAGCCGTTGCGCCGGCCAGGCGGGCGCCCATGCGCACGCAGGCACGGAACAGGGCGCCCGTCTTCCGGCGGTGGATGGACTGCAGTCCCGCGAGATCCAGGCCCGCCGCCGTGGTAGCGGCCAGGTCGTCCACCTGGCCGCCGATCAGCCCGGCCGTCCCTGCCGCCACGGCCAGTTCCTCCACCACCGCCAGGGCGACCGCCGGATCGGCGCCCCAGCGGGGCAAGCCGGCCAGCACCTCGAAGGCCAGGGTCAGCAGGGCGTCCCCCGCCAGGATGGCCATGGCCTCGCCGAAGACCACATGGTTGGCCGGCTGGCCCCGGCGCATGTCGTCATCGTCCATGGCCGGCAGGTCATCGTGGATCAGCGAGTAGGTGTGGACCAGCTCCACGGCGGCCGCCGCCCGTTCCACCGCCGGGGTGACGACCTGGGGACCGCCCACGCAGCGCGCGGCGGCCATCAGCAGGACGGGGCGCAGGGCCTTGCCGCCCGCCAGCGTGCTGTAGCGCATGGCCTCGTGGATGCGCGACGGCGGCGCGGTGACCGGGGGGAGCACCTGGTCCAGGGCACGGCGCGCGCGCAGCACCAGCTGGTCCACTTCCCGGCGCCAGGACGCCGCGCCCGGCAGCGCGCCAGCCGGCTCCCGGGCGGCGCTCTGCACGGGCGGTAGAGCTGCGCGGCGTTCTTCATGTCCTTCCGCCATCAGTGGCCCTCGCCTTCTGCGGCTGCCGGCTCCAGCTCCGGGGCCTCGCGGGTCACGACGGTCCCCGCCGCGTCTTCCAGCAGCCACTGGATCTTGCGTTCCATGGCATCGAGGAGCTGGTTGCACCGGCGAACCAGGCCGATGCCCCGCTGGAACAGCGCCAGCGCCCGGTCCAGGGGCTCGTCGCCGGACTCGAGCCGCGTCACGATCGCCTCGAGCTCGGCCAGCATTTCTTCAAACGAGGCTTCACCAGGGGAGGCCCCGCCGTCCGGGGCCGCGGAGGCCCCGGCTCCCTGGTCCCCGGGCCTGCCGGCGGGCTCGACCGTCCGGGTTCCGGCCCGTGCCGCCGCCGAGGGCCCGCCGGCCCCCGCAGCCGGCGGGTTCCCCACCGCCGGCGGGTCCCCTGCGGGCGCACCGGCCGGCGCCTCCGTCGAACCCGGGGACACCGCGTCGCCCGCCAGAATCACCGGTTCCGGGCCGGACGCCGGCCCGGCCTGCTGCGAGCCGCGATCCCGGCTTTCGTTGATGTTCCTCCGACGAGGCATCACCGTTCCTCCTCGCCCCCATCACCGCCGGGCAAAGGGGTCCCTTCACCGGGCCAGCTGGCCAGCACCTGGGCATCCAGCCGGCCCCGGGCCAGGAGCACTTCCACCCGGTCGCCGGGCCGTACCTGCCCCGCCCGGGTGACCACGCGCCCGTCCCGGGTCCGGGTGATGCTGTAGCCCCGGCCCAGGACCGACAGCGGGCTCAGCGCTTCCAGCCGGCCCGTGGCGCTCGCCAGGCGCTGGCGCCCCCCGGCCACCCGCCAGCCGGCGGCCCGGGCCAGATCCTGCCGGAGCCGCTCCAGGCGCTGGCGCCACGCGGCCACCTGCTGGGCCGGGTGGCGCAGGCCGGGACGGCCGGCCAGTTCCTCCAGGCGCCGGCGAGCCCGCTCCAGCCGGCGCCGGACGCCGCCCTCCAGGCGGCCCGAGAGCTCGGCCAGCCGCCGCTCCATGGGCGCCAGCTCGGGCGCCACCACCTCCGCGGCCGCCGAGGGCGTGGGCGCCCGCACGTCCGCCGCCAGATCGCACAGGGTGACGTCGACCTCGTGGCCCACGGCGGAAACGACGGGAATCCGGCTGGCGGCAACGGCCCGGACCACCTCTTCCTCGTTGAAGGCCCACAGGTCTTCCCGGGCGCCGCCTCCCCGCCCGACGATCAGCACGTCGGCCCGGCCCCAGCGGTTGAAGCGCCGGATCGCCTCGGCGATGGCCTGGGCCGCGCCTTCCCCCTGTACGGGCACGGGAGCCACCACCACCTGGAGGCGGGGATTCCGCCGGAGGGCCACCTTCAGGATGTCCCGCAGGGCGGCGCCGTCGGCCGAGGTGATGACGCCGATGCACCGCGGCCAGGCCGGCAGGGGCCGCTTGCGGGCGGGGTCGAACAGCCCCTCCCGGGCCAGCCGCTGCCGGCGCTGCTCCAGGGCCAGGTACAGGGCGCCCAGACCGGCCGGTTCCAGCGTCTCCACGTAGAGCTGGTAGGTGCCGGCGGGCTCGTACACCCCCACCCGGCCCAGGGCCAGCACCTCCATCCCGTCCTCGGGCGTGAAGCCCAGGTGCCGGGCGGCACTGCGGAACATGACACAGCGCAGGGTGGCCCCTTCATCCTGCAGGGAGAAGTACAGGTGCCCCGAGGAGTGGCGCTTGCAGCTGCTTAGCTCGCCCCGCACCCAGACCTGCCGCAGCCGGGCGTCGGACTCCAACCGCAGGCGGATGCGGGCCGTGAGCTCCGATACCGTCAGGACCCCGGCCGGTACCCCGCCTGAAACCAGGGCGCCTCCCGGCCAGGGCGCCGGCGGGTCTGCAGGCCGGACGCCCCCCGGGACACCGGCATCCGGCTCCCACACCGGCCAGCCCGCTCCCCCGGAGGCCAGGGGCCGGGCTGCGGCAGCCGGTTCGCTCCCCGGAGCCGGGCGGCGCCAGGCCAGGGGCCGGGGTTCAGGGCTCCTCATGACCAGGCCTCCCCCAGCCGGCCCCAAGCGGCCAGGCTGTCGGGCGGGCGCCCTTCCGCCCGCGCCCGGGCAGCCTCCACCGTGTTCGCCAGCAACATGGCCACCGTCATGGGCCCGACGCCGCCGGGTACCGGGGTGACGCCCGCCGCCACCCGGGCCACCTCCGCGGTGCGCACGTCGCCGGTCACCCGGCCGTCGACCCGGTTGATCCCCACATCGATCACCGCCGCCCCCGGCCGCACGTGCCCGGCCCCGATCAGTCCGGGCCGGCCCACCGCCACCACCAGGATGTCCGCCGCCCGCGTGGCCTCTTCCAGCTGGGGCGTGCGCGAGTGGCAGATGGTGACCGTGGCGTCTTCCATCAAAAGCAGGCCCGCCAGGGGGCGGCCCACGATGGGGCTGCGGCCGGCGATGACCGCCCGCCGGCCGCGGGGAGAGATCCCGTAGGCGCGGAGGAGCAGCAGGATGCCCAGGGGGGTACAGGGCACCAGCCGGGGCCGGCCCCGCCAGAGGGCGCCGGTGTTCACCGGGTGGAACCCGTCCACGTCCCGGCCGGGATCGATCTCCGCCAGCACGGCCTCGTAATCGATCCCGGCGGGCACGGGCCACTGAACCAGGATGCCGTCGATGTCCGGGCGCCCGTTGAGCCACCGGACCAGGTCCACCAGCTGGGCTTGCGGCGTTCCCGCGGGCAGGTGGTGAACCTCGGAGTAAAGTCCCGCCTCCCGGCAGGCCCGGGCCTTGTTGGCCACATACAGCCGGGAGGCCGGGTCATCCCCCACCAGGATGGCGGCCAGCCCCGGCGGGCGGCCGGCCTGCCTGCGGAAAGCAGCGGCGCGGGCGGCCACCTCCGCCCGCACCCTCGCCGCGACAGGCCGGCCGTCCCAAAGATGTCCCGCCGTCAACCCCCGGTTCCCTCCCCCGGTTGCCGGATTAAACCGCCCAGCTGGCCCGAGCCCGGCACGGTACCTGGGGCCGGGGCGGGGCGTGCGCCGGCGGTCATCGGGGCAGAAGGTGCCGCCCCGCTCCCGCCCTCACCGGCGGGCGCCCCGCCTGCCGACTCACCCTGTCCCGCGGCGGCCGGCGCTGCGGGCCGGCCCTCACCCGCCAGTCCCCGGTCCCGGGCCAGCTGGCCCAGGATCCCGTTGATGAAGCGGGCGGCGTCCTCGCTGCTGTACCGCTTCGCCAGTTCCACCGCTTCGTTGATGGCGACCGGCGGCGGGACGTCGGGACGGCCGGCATAGAGCAGCTCGTAGATCCCCAGACGCAGGATGTTCCGATCGACCCGGGCCAGGCGCTCCAGGTCCCAGTCGCGGGCGTAGCGGGCGATGAGCCCGTCGATATCCAGCCGGTGGCGGGTGACACCGCCGGCCAGGTCCGCGGCAAAGGCCAGGACCTCCTCCCCCGGGTTGTACTCGCCGGCCGCCCATTGCAGGCCGGCCTCCAGGGGGTGGCCCGCCGCCTCCCACTGGAACAGCACCTGCAGGGCGATTTCACGCCCTCTCCGCCGGGGCCCGCCGGCCGGTCCACCGCTTCCCGCCGCCAAAGATGCCCTCACCTCCCGGCGGCCCCCCGCCCCGGCCCATTCCGGGACCGGAGGAACCGCCTTTCAAGCCCGCTTGCTCCACCGGTTCCAGAGCCGCTCCCAGGCCTCGGGCCATTCCCAGTCGCCCTCGTCGATGCGGCTGCCCACCTGGAGGCCCAGCCAGGCCAGGGCCAAGCCGAGCAGGGTCCATCCGAGGCCGATCCACTTGACCAGCAGGGCGACGAGGAAGCCCGCTGCCGCCCCGGCCATCTTGCCGGCATGGCGCTGCCAGAACCCCCGGTCGTCCTCCACATCCCCACCGCCTTCCGGCCCGCCGGGTCCCCTCAACGCCGGCAAGGCGCCACCCGGAGCGCCGGCTTCACTCGGCCCGGCGGCGCCGTTCTGCAGCGATCCGCTCGACCACCACGCGGACCTCCGCGACCCGGGCACCCACGATGGTCTCCACCGCCTCCCGCAGCCGCGCCTGAAGCTGCGGTGCCACATCGGGAATGGGATGATCCGGCAGGACCTCCGCCCGGACCCGGAGCCGGATGCCATCCCGTCCGGCCTGGACCCGCGGTCGGATGTCCCGCACCCCGGGGACCTGCAGCCCGGTGCGGCGGGCCAGCTCCTCCACCGCCGCCAGGGCGGTGCGGATCTCCCCCAGCTCCGTAGCCGCCGACACCGCGTCCCGGCGGCGGGGCCGCAAGGCGTGGTAGGTCACATGCAGCCCGCTGAGGACGAACGCCAAGCCCACGATAGCGACCAGCCACCCGCCGGGTGCGGGCGGTCCGGGCAACCAGGCGGGCGGCAGGGTGCCCGGAGGCAGCCAGCCCGCCAGGCCAGCCGCCAGCAAGACCCCGCCCACGCCTGCCAGGAGCAGGGAGTTCACTACCGCCAGTGCTGCGTTCCACGGGGCCATCGGCTGCCCCCCTCCGGGTGTGGGACCCCGCCGTCCCGGCAGGGCACGGCCGAACGGGCCGCAGGGCCTGTCCACCGCTGCCGCGGCGGGGAAGACCCGGAACCGGGAGGTCACGGGGTTCATCCCAGCCCCAGGGGCTTGGGGGCCGGTCCGGGATCCTGCCCCTGCCGGCGCCGGCCGGGGGCCGCAGCCGCAGGCCCCCGGCCTGGCAGGCCCTACCTGGCCCGGGCCTCCTGCTCCCGCTGGGCCTCCGGAAAGGCCACACCCTGAATATGAATGTTGACGCCGCGCACCCGCAGCCCGGTCATGGTTTCGACGGCCCGCTTGACGTTATCCTGCACCCGCTCGGCCACCTGCGGGATGCGCACCCCGTAGTGGACGATCATGAACAGGTCGATGGTGCACTCCCGCTCGCCCACCTCGACCTTGACGCCCTTGCCGAGGTTCTTCCAACCCAGCATCTCCGACAGGCCGCCCACCAGGCCGCCGCTGGCCATCCCCGCGACGCCGTCGATCTCCATGGCGGCGATCCCGGCGATGACGCTGACCACCTCGCTGGCGATGCGAACGTGGCCTCCCTCATCCTCGCCCGGAAGGGGAAGAAATTCGCCCTGCTCCTCCATCCGCGCCACCTCCCGCGCCCCGGGGGCCGGCTCCCGGAACCGCCGCAGCGCTGTCATTATACAGCGGCCGCGGCAACCGCGGCCAGCCGCGGTTGCCGCGGCCGCGCACGCCCGGGGCGGCGGCCCCGGGGCGGGGCGCCGCCCCGCCAGCGCCGGGTCCGGCCCGGAAGGGCGGCCCGCGCGGCAGCATGCCGGCCCTTCTCAGCTGTTCCGCGTGACGATGCGGATGCCCTCATACCCGATGCCCGTGACCTGGCGGACGATGTCGGCGATGCGGGCGGCGTCCGCCTGGGCGAACCGGTCGGCCTTGACCACCACGATGGCGGCCTGGTCGTAGACGAATACCACCGCGTCCTCATAGCCCTTGCTCTTGATCAGCTGCTCGATCTGCTGCTCGACCCCCTGGCGCTGGGTGAGCTGCACCAGGGCCTGCTGGGCCTGCTCGCGGGCGCTGGCGCTGGCGTTGGGGTCGCCGGCGATGGCCTGCAGCTGCTCGATCTGCCGGTCATAGATCGCCGTGCGCTGGACCCGCAGCTCAGCGAAGCTGCCCGCCTCCACGTCGGGCACGGCACCGGCCTGGCTCCCGGTGGCCCCCGCACCCGCCTCGCCGCCCGGCAACCCGGTGGAACCGGGTTCACCGGAGGGGCCGCCGCTCAGATCCGCGGTCCCCGTACCCTGCTGATCCCAGCTGGCCACACCCGAGCTGCCGTCGTACAGGGCGCTCTGGTGGTTGAAGTCGTCCCACTTGGCGGCGATGTAGGCAAAGACCACTGCCACCACCACCAGGAAGACGAGAAACCGTGCCGGCGATGCCGCCTGAGCCTTGGTCATGCCCGTTCCCTCCTCATAGGCTGGGTTGCCCTGCCAGCACCATCACCCGGTGCAGGGGCAGGTGCAGATACGTCGCCACCGCCTGGGTCAGGGCGGCGCGGACATCGGGGTCGGCGGCGCCTTCGGCGACCACCAGGACCCCTGCGATCTCCACCGCGTCCACCTCGCTGATCAGTGCCCTTTCGTCCCCCCCTCCTCTCAAGAGCTGGCGCTCGTCGCGCTGCTCGGTGGTCGTCCGGCGGCCCCCGCCGGAATCCTGTTCCTCGATCCGGCGTTCGGTGGCCACCTGGTTGGCCGCATATTCGTAGCGAGGTCCCCGGGCCAGGTGCACCTCCACCTGGACCCGGCCCGCCCCCTGGACGCCGGAGAGGATCGCCTCCAGCCGCGCCGCCAGATCCGCGGCCATGGGCTGAAGCGGGTCCGTCGTCGCAGCGGGGGCGGAAGCGGTCCCGGTCCCAGCCGGTGCCACCGCCGGCGCCGGGCCCGCACCCCCCTGGCGCCACTGGCCTGCCACCAGAAGGCCCACGCCCACCATCAGGGCGGCGGCGAGCAGCAGTTGCTGTCGCCGGCGGGGATCCCGCCAGTCCAGGGCCAGCGCCAGGGCGGGGCGCCGGCCGTCACCCTGGGCCACCGCCATCACCTCCCTCCACGGCTTCCACCCACACCACCCCCACGGCCGCCGGATCCAGGCCGAGGCGTGAGGCCAGGGCCTGCTGGAGGCGCTGGGCCAGCGCCCGGCGCTCCGCTGCGGGGAGCGGCCCGCCGCCGGACGCGAGGTCAGGACCCGCCGGCAGCCCTCCCCGACCCTGCGGCGCGCCGCCCGGGGCAGGCGGCCCGCTGCTCCCTGACGGAACCACCGGCGGGATGCGGACGGGTTCCACCGGGCGGACGGCGCTACCCGGCCCGGGAGGACCCTGGTCCGGTGCGGAATCGCCGGGGGCGGCCGGGCCGCTGGACGGGTCCGGGGAAGCACCGGGCGGGAAGCCCCCCGGCGCGGGCGCCGGCCGGCGGGCGGGCAGGTGGACGGTCAGGCCGGTCACCGCTCCCCAGCGGGGCGAACCGGGGTCGGTGACCAGGTCCAGGTCGATGGCCAGGGGCTCCGTGCCCACCACCGCCCGGACCTCATCCCGGATCAGCGCCACCAGCCGCTGCCGGTGCAGGTCCAGGGCCAGGCTGCGGGTCCGGTCCCGGGCCGCCTGGAGGTCTTGGGGACCCACGGTCCCCGCCGGGCCGCCTGCCCGGCCCGGCCCGGCGCTCATGCCCTCTAAGACCTGTTGCCACGCCGGCACCAGGGTCGCCGGCTCGCTGCCCAGCCAGGCCAGCACCGGACGCACGATGGCCAGCAGCACCAGCAGCCCCAGCACCACCTGGACGTACCGGCGCAGGGCCCCGGTGGGCAGCGCCAGCTCCACCACCCCGGTGAGGACGAGGACCATGACCACCTGGCGAACCCAGTCGCTGAGCGCCCCCATGCCGGCCCTCCTAGCGCATCATCACGGCGGCGTTGCCCGCCGCCAGCATGACCGCCATGACGATGAAGAACATCAGCCCCACCACGGCCGTGGCCGCCCCCACCAGCACCAGGTGGTCGCCCATGGACTGCAGGGCCCCGGCGACGTGCCCCGGCCCCACGGGCTGGATCGCCGCCGCCACCAGGCGGTAGACGAAGACCAGGGCCACCAGCTTGAGCAGGGGCCAGGCCACCAGGGCGAAGACCGCCAGCATGCCCAGCAGGTTGACGGCGTTCTTCAGCAGCAGGGAGGACGTCACCACCAGTTCCACCGAGTCCGACAGCATGCCGCCCACCACCGGGATGAACGTCCCCACCAGGTACTTGGCCGTCCGGAGGGCGATGCCGTCGGCCACGCTGCCGGCAGCGCCCTGGATGGCCACCACCGTCAGGAACACCGTGCCGGCCAGGCCGAGGATCACCAGCGCCGCCTGGCGCAGCAGCCGGGACAGGCCGGAGAGGGAGTTTCCTACCGGGAAGTGCCCTGCGATGTCCACCACCGCCGCCAGGAAGATCAGGGGCAGGACCCACTGGCCCACGATGACGCTCACCGTGTGGGCGGTGGCCACCACCAGCGGGTGGAGGATCCCGGCCGTGGCCAGGGCACCGGTGCTCGCCATGAGGGTCAGCAGCACCGGCAGGCTGGCCAGGAGGAAGTCCACCAGGCCGCGGATGGCCTGCTGGCTGATGGTGAGGGCATCGCGAAAGCTGACCAGGGCCAGGGCGATGAGCGCCAGATAGGTCACCGCATACGCGGCCCGGGCCACCGCCTCGTTGTCGAAGGCGTTCTCGATGGCCTGCAGGACCGCCAGGAGCACCGCCAGCACCAGCAGGCGCAGCAGCAGGCCCCCGTTGGTCAGCACCTCGCCGGCCAGAGCCCGGAGCAGGGCCCCCAGCAGGTCGCCGGCGCTCCAGGGCAGCTCGCCGCGCCGCAGGGCGTCCAGGGTGTGCTCCCAGTCCAGGCCGGGGATGGCCTCCCCCACCTGCTGGCGCACCCGGTCCAGGGCCTCCAGGAAACCGGTGGCGCCTTCGGTCTCCTCCCACTGCTCCCGGGCCAGCTGCTCCACGTCAACGAAAGCGGGCGGGGCGGCCGCCGCCGGTCCGGGGATGGCCGCGGTCCCTCCGGAAGGGCTGGCCGCGATCCCCCCGGACCCCGGGCCTCCACTCCCCGCCGGTGCGGCCGGCAGGGTACCGGCCCGGGGGCTTTGGACCGGCACGGCACCGGCCGCCAGGCCGGCGGTCCAGGGGAGGGGTCGCCCCGCTCCCTGTCCCGCCCCCGCCGGCGCGCCCTCATCGGCCGGGCTCGGGCCGGCACCCGGGGCCGGGGCGGCGGCCCCGGCCAGCAGGGCCGTCCCGGGTAGGAAGGGCAGCACCAGCAGCACGAGGAGGGCTAGGGCACCGCGGGCCCAGAGGCCCAGGACCGGGCCGGCGGCGGGTCCGCTGCCGGTCCGGGATGCGGCCGGCCATCCCCGGGATGGAGGCCGCAAGCCCCGGCGCCGGTGCACCGCCGGCCTCCCGGCCTTCACCTGCAGCCCTTGCCCCCGCGCCACTGCTGCCACGGTCCGCCACCTCCCCTCTGGCCCGCGTCAGGCCGGCAGAAGGCCGACCAGGAGCTCCAGCACCGCCATGAGAATGGGCACGGCCAGCAGCAGGATCACGACCTTGCCCGCCAGTTCGACCTTGGCGGCCAGGGCCGATTCGCCGGCGTCCCGGCAAAGCTGGGCGCCGAACTCGGCCAGGTAGGCCACGCCGACGATCTTCAGCAGGGTGGCGGTGTAGCGGGCGTCCAGATCGGCCCGGTCCGCCACCTGCTGGAGGACGCGGATCACCGCTGCGATGTCGTCCACCAGCAGGAGGAACACGGCCACGGCGGTGACGATGCTCAGCAGCAGCGCCCACTCCGGCCGCGCCTGCCGCAGCAGCACCAGCAGAACGCTGGCCACCAGGGCGATGCCGACCACCTGGGCGACGGTCATGGCTCTCAGCCCAGATCGAAGAGGTTCTGGATGGTCTCGAACAGCTCGACGATGACCTGGACCGTCATCCAGAGCACCACCGCCAGTCCCGCCAGCAGGACGGTGAAGGCGTACTCCTCCCGTCCCGCGGTCTTCAGCAAGGTGTAGACCACGGTGACGATGATGCCGATGCCGGCCAGCCGCAGGATCAGGTTGGGGTCGATCACCGCCGCGCCTCCTCCCCTCGCGCCGCTACAGCAGAAGCAGCCCGATGAAGGCCCCCGCCAGCACGCCGCCGTAGCGGTACAGCCGCCCCCACCGCTGGTCCAGGTCCCGGGCCAGGGTCTCGGCTGCCTCCAGCCGGGCCATGGCCAGCCGCAGGTGACGGACCTGGTCGTCCCGGCCCGTGGCCCCCAGGTAGGGGGCCAGGGCCCGGAGGATGCCACCATCCTCGCGGGTCAGGGCGCTCGTGCGGGCCAGGGCGTCCACCGCCTCCTCCCAGACAGCCGCCGCGGTCTGGGACCGGGGCGGCGCCAGCAGGGCGGCCGCCTGCCGGAACAAGGTCGCGGCCGGTTCGGGGTAGAGCCGGGCGATGCGCCCGAAGGCCTCGGGCAGCGGCGTCACCCCGAAGGCAATCTCGCTTTCAAGGGCCTGCAGGGCGCTGCGCAGGATCCTCAGCTCCCCGGGTCGCCGGGCCAGCTCGGCTGCCCGCTGCCACCCCCAGGCCGAACAGGCCAGCAGCACCAGGGCAAAACCCAGCCACCCCATGCCCGTCACCCCCTCCCGCCGGATGTCAGGGCGATCCAGCGTCCGCCCGGACCCCGGGCGTAGACGGCTTCCACCGTCCCGGGCCGGGGGTGGCGGGTCAGCTGGACCAGACGGCGGAAGGCGCCGGTTGCTTCCAGGGCCCGCAGCTGCCGCCGGGCCTCCAGGTCGGCCACACTGCCCGCGTGGGCCGTGGCCACCACCGTGACCCCGGCGTGGACCGCTTCCGCCACGGCTGCGGCATCGTGGGGTCCCCCCAGCTCGTCGGTGACCAGCACCTCCGGGGAGAGGGCGCGCAGGGCCAGCGGGATGCCGGCCTCCTTGGGGCAGTGCTCGAGGACCGCCGTCCGGGGTCCCAGGTCGAAGGCACCGCCGGCGGCCAGCTCTCCCCGCTCGTCCACCACCGCCACCCGCCGGCCCGCCAGGGTCCCGGGCACGCCCGCGCTGGCCAGCCGGGCCAGATCCCGCAGCAGGGTGGTCTTGCCGCTGGCGGGCGCGCCGATCAGCAGGGTGCTGGCCAGGCACGGGCCCGGGCGGGCGGGTTCGACCAGGTAGGGGAGCAGGGGGGTCGCGCACCCGCTGACCGGGCGCGCCCGGCGAATGACCAGGCCGCGCACCCGGCGGAACCGCTCCACCCGGCCCCCTTCCACCTGGACCTCTCCGGCCAGCCCCACCCGGTGCCCGCCGGGAAGGGTGAGAAACCCCTGCCGGGCCTGTTCCTGCACCGCGTACCAGGAACTGGCCGTCATGCGTTCCAGGCATTCCGCCACCTCCGCCGGGGTCACCGCCGGGGCCTGGCCGGGGACGGGGACCAGCCGCCCGGCAGCGTCCACGAAACCCTCGCCCCCGGCCAGCAGCAGCCAGACGGGGGACCCGGCCACCACCCGCACCTCGTCGACCTGCCGGTGGACCTGGGGCGGCACTCGCCGGAGCCGCTCCGCCAGGGCGGGCGCCAGGGACTCGAGCAGCGACGCCCACGTGGCTTCCGCCCCCGGGGAGGCGGCATCCGGACCGGGGGCGGCTCTCCCGCCCGGAGCGGCGGTGGCTCTTGCGCCCGAAGCGGCGCCGGGGCCGCCCGGAATCCCGCCGGGGCCGCCGGCGGCGCCCGCTCCCCTTCCTTCCCGAGGAGCCCCGACCGCCGCGCTCGCTGCTTCCGCACCCGGCCGGCTCCGGGTGGCGAAGGTTGGCCGCCAGGCCGTGGCGTGCCGGTCCGTGGCCATGGGCTTGCCTCCCTGTCCAACCTCGTTCCCAGGTATATGAGGGGCTTGACCCCTTTAACACAGGCCGCCGGGGAGCAGCAGAAAAACGCAGCCCGGAGCACCTCCGGGCTGCGGCCAGGGGAACGGGATCGGCATCGAGGGGAAGCGGATGGCCGGGCTAGAAGGGGGCCACCGGCGTGGCGCCACCGGCGGGGGCGGCCGCCGTGCCGGCACCGGCTGGCGCCACCGGGGCCGCGCTCGTCCCGGATTCCCGGCGCCCGGGCGGGACCCCGGCGGCGGCGCCGTCGCCCGCAGGCCGCTCCATGGCTGCGGTCTGGCGGGCTCCCGCCTCCAGCGGGTCGTCGCTGTCGTCGGGGTCGGCGTCGGGCAGAAAGTCGTGGACCACCTCCCCGCAGTGGGGGCAGACCCATTCGAACTCGTTCTCGTCTTCTTCCGGCTCCCGGTCGAACTCCAGATCGTCCATGGCGACGGCATACTGCGTGCCGCAGTGGGGACATTCCAGCAAAAGCCCGTCCACCAGCTGCCCGTCCTCCTGCTGCGTTCGTCCGGGCCCGGTGCCGTCCTCGCGGTGGCGGGTGGGGATGCCGGCGTCAAAGACCAGGGCCCCCTCAAAGTCCCCCGGGGCCGCCTCTTCGTCCTGGTCGCCGGCCTCGCCGTCCGCCGCCTCCGGAAGGTCCTCTTCGTCCCACAGGTCGCCGTCGCCCGTCCCTTCGCCGCTAACAGCCTCTTCCAGGTCGAACAGGTCCTGGTCCAGCTCGCCCAGGTATTCCGCCAGCTCGCCCAACCGCCCGTCGAGCCGTTCCATTTCCTCGGCCATGGCATCCAGGACCTCGATGATGCCGGCCAGCACCCGGCCTTCGGCCGACTGGGTGGACAGGTTCAGTCCCGCGGCCAGCCCGTTCAGGTAGGCTACCCGCTGGCGCAAGCGGGCCATGGCGTCGCCCCCCTTCTCATAAAAAATGTGCCCGGCAGGCGGGCGCCATAGTCGCGCCTCCTGCCGGGTCTGGCCGAGGGGGAAGCGGGCGGCTCTCAGGAAACCCGTTCCACGTACTCGCCCGTCCGGGTGTCCACCCGGATCACGTCACCGGCGTTGACGAAGAGGGGGACCTGCACGACGGCTCCGGTCTCCAGCCGGGCCGGCTTGGACCCGCCCTGGGCGGTATCGCCCCGGACCCCGGGTTCCGTCTCCACCACCTTGAGGTCGACGGCCGTGGGCAGCTCCACGCCCAGGGTCTTCTCCCCCGTCTGCAGGACCTTCACCACCATGCCTTCCTTGAGGAAGTTGACCGCGTCCCCCAGCTGGGCGGCGCTCAGGCCCACCTGGTCGTAGGTTTCCGTGTCCATGAAGAAGTACTGGCCGTCGGCATCGTACAGGTATTGCATCTCCCGCTTCTCGACGGGCGCCGGCGGGAAGCGCTCGTCCGGCCGGAAGGTGCGGTTCACCGTGGCCCCCGTCTCCAGGTTGCGGATCTTGGCCCGCACGAAGGCCTGGCCGCGACCGGGCTTGACATGCTGGAACTCCAGCACCTGGTGCACCTGGCCGTCGATGATCACGGTCATCCCGTTCTTGAAATCCCCTGCCTGGATCATGCCTCCAGCCTCCTTCCGGGCACGCCTGCAGGCCCCGGCCTGCCTTCAGGCCACGCCCACCTCCAGCAGCTCCTTGCTGACCCGGGTCAGGATCTCGCCGCCGTCGGCGGTGACGACCACCAGGTCCTCGATGCGCACGCCGCCCCACCCCGGAATGTAGATGCCGGGCTCCACCGTCACCACCATGCCCGGTTCCAGCCGGTCCTCCTCGGCCAGGGCCGAGAGGCGGGGACCCTCGTGGACCTCCAAGCCCACGCCGTGGCCCGTGGCATGGCCGAACCGGTCGCCGTAGCCGGCCTCTTCGATCACCTGGCGGGCGGCCCGGTCCACCTCCGCCCCGCTGACCCCGGGCCGGATGGCGGCCACGGCGCGGCGCTGGGCCTCCAGCACCACCTGGTAGATTTCCCTGTGCCGGGGCGTGGCCCGTCCGGCCACCACCGTACGGGTGCAGTCGGAACAGTACCCGCCCACCACGGCCCCATAATCCAGGGTGACGAACTGGCCGGCTTCGATGGCATGATCCCCCGGCTGCCCGTGGGGCAGGGCCGAGCGCGGGCCCGAGACCACGATCAGGTCGAAGGCCGCCGCCGTCGCCCCGCGCCGGCGCATGGCGAACTCCAGCTCCAGCGCCAGCTGGCGCTCCGTGACCCCCGGCCGCAGCCCCGCCAGGACCTCCAGGAGCGCCTCGTCGGCCAGGCGCGCGGCCTCGCGAATGAGGGCCAGTTCCACCTCATCCTTCACCCGGCGCAGTTGCTCGACCCAGCCGCTGATGCCCACCAGCTCGACCTCTTCCGGCAGGGCCGCCCGCAGGCGCTGCCAGTCGCCGTAGCGCACGTGCTCGGCCTCGAAGCCGAGCCGGCGGACCCCCACCTCCTGCAGGTGCCGGGCCAGGTGGGCGTACACCTGCGCCTCGTGGCGCACCACCTCATAGCCCGGGGCCTCCTGGGCCGCCTGCTCCAGGTAGCGGAAGTCCGTCCACAGCTGGGCGCCGGTGGCGGTGATGAGCAGCCACCCCGAGCTGCCCGAAAAGCCGCTCAGGTAACGGCGGTTGGCCGGGCTGCCGATCCAGACCGCTTCCAGTCCCTCTGCCGCCATCCGCTCCCGCAGCCGTGCCAGGCGCTGGGCCGTCTGGGTTGCGCGATCGGCGGGCACCGTCAAGGCCATCATCCTTCGCCTCCCCTGGCATGGAATCCTCCGGCCCCTGGCCCGGGGGCATGGAATGGCCCGGCCCCCGGGCCGGGGCCGGGCCGCGGGCCCGTGCCCGCCCGGCCGATCCGCTCCTCAGGAGGGCAGGACGACCCGCACCGGGCGATCTCCCAGGCGCCGGCGGCCCCCCAGGGCAACGATCTCGATGAGGTAGGCGAATCCGGCCACCCGGCCGCCCAGCTGTTCCACCAGGGCGGCGGCAGCGGCGCTGGTTCCTCCGGTGGCCAGGACGTCGTCGACGATCAGGATCCGGTCGCCGGGCCGGATGGCGTCCTGGTGGACTTCGATGGCCGCCTGGCCATACTCCAGCTGGTATTCCTGGCGGGCCACCTCCAGGGGCAGCTTGCCCGGCTTGCGGGCGGGGATGAAGCCCTTGCCCAGGCGCACCGCCAGCGGTGCCCCCAGGATGAACCCGCGGGCCTCGATACCCAGCACCCGGTCGAATTCGATCCCCGCCACGGCCGCGGCCAGGGCCTCCACCGCCTGGCCCAGGGCCGCCCCGTCGGCCAGGAGCGGGGTGATGTCAAGGAAGGTCACCCCCGGGACCGGATAGCCGGGCACTTGCCGGATCCGCGCCCGCAACGACGCCTCCACCGCACCGCCGCCCGGACGCGAGCCGGGCTCGGGTCCGGGCGCAGGGCGGCGGGCCTCTCCCTCCCGGACTCCCTGACCGGCCTCGCCGGCGCGGTCATGGGCGCCCGGCACCCGTTCCTCCCCGCGGCTCATCGCGCGTCCTCCCCTTCAGGCCGCCAGCGCAACACGGGCCGCCGCGCCGCCAGGGCCTCGTCCAGGCGGCTGACCGGCGTGGTGTGGGGCGCCTGCCGGACCACCTCGGGTTCCTCCTGGGCCTCCCGTACGATCCGGCGCATGACGGCCACGAAGCGGTCGAGGGTCTCCTTGCTCTCGGTCTCCGTGGGCTCGATCATCAGCGCCTCTTCCACGATGAGCGGGAAGTAGATGGTCGGCGGGTGGATCCCGAAGTCCAGCAGCCGCTTGGCCACGTCCAGGGCCCGTACCCCCGTGCGCTCCTTGAGGTTGGCGGCCGAGAGGACGAACTCGTGCATGCAGGTGCGGTCGTAGGGCAGCCGGAACAGGCCGGCCAGCTGCCGCATGACGTAGTTGGCATTGAGCACCGCGTCCTCGCTGACCCGGCGCAGCCCTTCGGCCCCCAGCGCCCGGATGTAGGTGTAGGCCCGGACCAGGATCGCAAAGTTGCCGTAGAAGGAACGCATCCGCCCGATGGCCTGGGGCCGCTCGTAGTCCAGGTAGAACCGGCCCGTGGCCGGGTCCCGCTCCACCAGGGGCGCCGGCAGGAAGGGCACCAGCTCCTCCTTCACGCCGACCGGGCCCGACCCGGGCCCGCCGCCGCCGTGGGGCGTGGAGAAGGTCTTGTGCAGGTTGAAGTGGACCACGTCGAAGCCCATGTCCCCCGGGCGCGAGATGCCCAGGATGGCGTTGGCGTTGGCGCCGTCGTAGTAGAGAAGCCCGCCCGCGGCGTGGACCATCTCCGCGATGCGGTGGATGTTCTCGTCGAAGAGCCCCAGGGTGTTGGGGTTGGTCAGCATGAGGGCGGCCACGTCGTCGTCCAGCGCGGCCTCCAGGGCGCCGAGGTCGACCCCGCCCCGGGCGTCGGAGGGCACCTCCACCACCCGGTAGCCGGCCATGGCGGCCGTGGCCGGGTTGGTCCCGTGGGCGGAGTCGGGCACGATGACCTTGTGGCGGTGGCCCTGGCCCCGGGCGCGGTGATACGCCCGGATCAGCAGGATGCCCGTCAGTTCCCCGTGGGCGCCGGCCGCCGGCTGCAAGGTGGCCCGGGTCATGCCGCCCATCTCGCAGAGCGCCCGTTCCAGCTCCCACATGAGCCGAAGCGCCCCTTGAGCCAGCTCGTCGGGCACGTACGGGTGCAGGCCGGCAAAGCCGGGCAAGGCCGCCACCCGCTCGTTCACCTTGGGGTTGTACTTCATGGTGCACGAGCCCAGCGGGTAGAACCCGGTGTCCACGGCGTGGTTCATCTGGCTCAGGCGGGTATAGTGCCGGACCAGGTCGACCTCGGCCACCTCCGGCAGGGCGGGGGCCTCCTGGCGCAGCAGTTCGGCCGGCACCCGTTCCTCCACAGGCCGCACCGGGACGTCGGGCTCGGGCCAGACCATGCCCCCGCGGCCGGGCCGGCTGTAGCTGAAGATCAGCGGCTCCGGCTCGGCCCCCACGGGGGCGGGTTCGGCCTGCCCGGGCGCCGTTCCGGCCGCCATGGCGGCCGGCGCCGGCGAGCCCCGGTCCGCCACCGGTCCCCGGTTCTGGGGCCCGGCCGGCACGCCCTCCGCCGCCTGGGCACCCGCGGGCACCCCGGCGGCCGCCTGGGGTCCGCCAGGACGCTGCGGCTGGTCGTGGTCCATCATTCCCTCACCCCCCAGGCCGCCAGGAGGCCGTCCATCTCCTGGCGGGTGCGGCGCTCCGTGACCGCCACCAGCAGCTGTCCCCGCCGCTCGGGCTCCCAGCGGCCCAGGTCGGGTCCCACCAGGTAGCCGGCCGCCAGGGCGGCGGCGGCGGGGTCGAAGTCGGGCCGCTCACAAGCCACGGCGAACTCCTTGAAGAAGGGGGCCTGGAACACGCGGCGGAACCCGGGGAGTCCTTCGATCCGCTCCGCCAGGTAGTGGGCCTTGTGCAGGCAGATCTCGGCCAGCCGCCGCAGGCCCCGCGGGCCCAGGGCCGCCAGGTGGATCGTGGCGGTCAACGCCATCAGGCTGTGGTTCGTGCAGATGTTCGACGTGGCGCGGTCCCGCCGGATGTGCTGCTCGCGGGTCTGGAGGGTGAGCACGTACCCTTCCCGCCCGTCGCGGTCCAGGGTCCGCCCGACGATGCGCCCCGGCAGGCGCCGGACGTACTCGCCCCGGCAGGCGAGATACCCGAAGTGGGGTCCTCCGTAGGCCATGGGCAAGCCCAGGCTCTGGCCGTCGCCGACCACGATGTCGGCACCGTAGCGGCCGGGTGCCTCGAGAAGCCCCAGGCTGACGGGATCGGCGCTGACCACCACCAGGGCGCCTGCCGCCTTGGCCCGGCGCGCGATCTCGGGCGCGGGCTCCAGGCACCCGTAGAAGTTGGGCTGCTGCAGGAGCACGCAGGCGCTGTCGCCCGCAGCCAGCACCTCATCCAGGGCCTTGAGGTCCGTGGTACCGAGACCGGGGTCCACGGGCACCACCGTGACGGGAAGGTCCTGCCCGCCGGCGTAGGTCTCCACCACCTGGCGCGCCTCAGGATGCACGCCGCCCAGCACCACGATCCGCTCCCGCCGGGCGATGTTGACGGCCATGAAGGCGGCCTCGGCCAGTGCCGTCGCTCCGTCGTACATGGACGCGTTGGCCACGTCGAGCCCGGCCAGCTCGGCGACCATGGTCTGAAACTCGAAGATGGCCCGCAGGGTGCCCTGGCTGACCTCGGGCTGGTAGGGCGTGTAGGCGGTGGCGAACTCTCCCCGGCCGGCCAGGTAGGGGACCACCGACGGGATGAAGTGATCGTAGACGCCGCCCCCCAGGAAGCAGACCTTGGCCGCCCCGGTGTTGGCGGCGGCCAGTCCTTCCAGGTGGGCCACCAGCTCGGGTTCGCTGAGGGCGGGCGGCAGGGCCAGGGGCCGCTGCAGCCGGAGATCCGGTGGAATGTCCGCAAACAGCTCTTCCACCGACCGGATGCCCAGGGCGGCCAGCATGGCCTGCCGGTCCTCGCCGGTGTGGGGTATGTAGCTGATCGCCATGATGGCTTTCCCTGCCTTAGCTGGTGCGCTGGCGGTAGGTCGCGGCATCCAGGAGCCCGGCCAGTTCGTCCCGGTTGAGAATCTGGATGCGGACGAGCCAGCCCTCGCCGTAAGGATCCTGATTGACCAGTTCGGGCCGGTCGGCCAGCGCTCCGTTGACGGCCACCACCCGCCCCGAAACGGGCATGTACACGTCGGAGACGGTCTTCACCGACTCCACGACGCCGAAGGCCTCCTTGGCCCGGTACTCGGCGCCCACCTGGGGCAGTTCGACGAAGACCACATCCCCCAGCTGGTCCTGGGCGTAGGCCGTGATGCCGACCACGCCCTCCTCGCCCTCCACCCGCAGCCACTCGTGCTCCTCGGTGTAGTACAGGCCTTCCGGCACCTCGTGGGCCACCCTCATCAACCTCCCCGCCGCCGGCGATAGAAGGGGGTCTCGACCACCTGAGCCGCCACGGCCCGGCCGCGGATGCCCACCGCCAGGCGCCGGCCCGGCACCGCCAGGGACGGCGGCACGTAGGCCAGGGCCAGGCTGGCCCCCAGCGTCGGCGCCACCGTGCCGCTGGTCACCCGGCCCACCTCCCGCCCCTCGTCGTCCAGGACCGGGTAGCCGGTGCGGGCCACCCCCGGCTCCAGCAGCCGCAGACCCACCAGCTTCTTGCGCAGGCCCTGCTCCCGCTGGCGCAGCAGCGCCTCGCGGCCGATGAACGGCCCCTTGTCCCATTTCACGACAAAATCCAGCCCGGCCTCAAGCGGGCTGGTGTCCCGGTCCAGCTCCTGGCCGTACAGGGGAAGGCAGGCCTCGAAGCGCAGGGTGTCCCGGGCGCCCAGGCCCGCCGGCACCAGCCCCTCGTCCTGGCCGGCCGCCAGGATTCCGCGCCAGATGGCGGGGGCGCCTTCCCAGCTGAGGAAGATCTCGAAACCGTCTTCCCCGGTGTAGCCGGTGCGCGAGATCATGCCCTCCCAGCCGCCCACGAAATGGAAGGGGCGGAGGGACTCCAGGTCGATGCCGTCGGTCACCCGGGCCAGGATGGCCTGGGCCCGCGGCCCCTGCAGGGCGATCAGGGCCGTCTCCAGGCTGCGGTCGGCCACGGTCACCTCAGGACCGGCCACGTGCTCCCGCACCCAGTCCAGGTCGGAGGCGGTGTTGGCCGCATTGACCACCAGCATGTAGCGCTGCTCGGCCACCTGGTAGACCAGCAGGTCGTCGACGATGCCCCCCTCGGGGGTGCACATCACCGTGTACAGGGCGCGGCCGGGAGCCAGCCGCTCGACGTCGTTGGTCACCAGGCGCTGGAGCGCCTGGCGGGCGCCAGGCCCCGAGATCTCGATCTCGCCCATGTGGCTTACGTCGAAGAGTCCCGCGGCCTGGCGGACGGCGCGATGTTCCTCCATGATGCCGGTGTACTGCAGCGGCATGGCCCAGCCGGCAAAGGGGACCATGCGCGCTCCCAGCGCCAGGTGCTCGTCGTACAGGGGGGTGCGGCGCAACCCGCCCGCCGCGGTGCGATCCCCGCTCAAAGGACGCCCTCCTTCCTGGCCTCCGGCGGCTGCGGGCGGCGGTGGGGCCCGCTCCGGACCGGCCGGAACGGCACTGCCATTCGACAGCCCGGGGCGGTTCCCTGCCCGGGGCCACAACCCTCGCCAGGAGGGCCCGGGCTGGGCCCGGCTCCGGGACGGTCCCTCCGGGTCCCCACCGGTGCGCCCCCGCGGCGGGCCGCTTCTCCAGCAGCCCGGGACGAACTCGCGCCCGGCGCCGGCCCTTCCCGGAGCTCGCCGCCGGGCCGACCGGTGGAGGCGTCCCGCCCCGCCACCCCGGCGTCCTGGCGGTGTCCCTCACCGCCGGCCCGCGGCCCTGCGGACGGCCTTCTCCAGGATCTCCCGATCCCCTGGGGCGAAGGCGTCGGCCGGCGCCATGGCCAGATCCACCCAGGAGACCTCCGTCACCTCGCCGGGCTGCGGGGTGAAGGTGGCACCCGCGGGAACCCGGACCAGGTAGTAGAACCGCAGGGAGTGGAACGGGTGGTTGAAAAAGGCAAAGAAGTTCTCGGTGAAGTGGAAGAGCTCGATGGGCTCGGGTTCGACCCCGGTTTCCTCCCGGAACTCGCGGCGCAGGGCCTGCTCCAGCGACTCCCAAGGTTCCACGGCGCCGCCCGGAATGTCCAGCCGGCCGGTGAAGGCGGATCGTCCCAGCAGCACCCGGCCTCCATCCACCGCCACGCCGTAGACGGCCGGGCGAAACCGCACCTGCTCGGCGGGATAGCGGCGCCGCTGGCCATGAAGGGTCCAGCACTCAACCTCCACCGGTGGAACCGGGCCCGCCGTTCCGGGTCCTGCCATGCCGGGTCCCCCTTTCCCCTTCGCGGTGTACACTTAGATTCAGGAGGCGAGGGAGATGGAGCGGCAACGGGAGAAGATGATCGCCCTGATGAACCTCTCGCGGATGCTCCCCCAGCACCCCGGCCTCATGATGCTGCTGGGCTTTCTGGCCGCGCGCCTGGATCGCCTCCACTTCGTCGCCGCCGCCGAAGGGGCCGACCCGGCCGCAGCGCGCATCGTCCTGGCCACCCCCCATGCCCGCATCTGGACGGGGCGCTGGTTCCGGGCCTGGGTCGGCACCACCGAGGTGGCCGACCCGGTGCTGCTGATCTCGGTCCTGGCGGAGCGGGACATCGACATCTACCTGGCCCTGGATACCGGCCCGCGGCCCCCGTGGCTGGAGGCGGTCCTGGACCCGCACGAGCCGGCGGCCACCTCCAGTCCCCGGGAGCGGCTGGAGGAACTGCGGGAGCGGGTCGACCGTGCCCTTGACATCTACAACGAGTGCCGCCGCCAGCTGGAGCAGGGTGACCCGCAGCGCCGCGAGGAGCTGGAATTCTTCCTCGACCTGGCCCGCCGCGAGGTGGAAGAACTCGGACAGGAGCTTCAGCGGCTGAAGGAAACCCTGCCCGAGACCGAATGACCCGCAGCGGCTGCTCGCCCCGGCCGCTCCGTGCGGCGGTGCCGCCGCGCGGAGCAACCGGGTCCGGGGTAGCGCCTGCGACTCACGCCCGCGGCGTGGCGCCCCGCACCGTGGCGCGCTGCGCCGGCCCCCTGCGCGACGGCCCCCTGCGCGCCGGGCCGGCCGCCTCGGGGCCGGCAGCGCCCCCGGAGACGGGGTAGCGGCCACCCGATCTCGGGCGGCCGGCGGACCGCAGCGCCCGGGCCGCCCGCCACGGCACGGCGCGGGCAGGTCTACGGCACCCGGCTGTCGGCCCGGGCCGGGGCACGGTACCGGCCGGTCCGCGGTGCCATGGCCAAGGCCCGTCGTTCACGGCACGGCGGCAGGTCGCCGCCGGGTCTCCGCCAGAAGCTCCTGGTACAGCTTCAGGATGCGCGCCAGGATCACATCGCTATCGTATGCCTGGGCCGCCTGCTGGGCGGCCCGGCCCATTCTGGCGCGCAGCGCGGGGTCGTCCACCAGGCGCCGGCAAGCGGCGGCCAGCTCGGCCGCCTCGTCTGCCACCACCAGTCCCGCTTCCCCTGCCGCCACCACCTCGTGGGACACCTCGCTGGCCACCGCGACCACGGGCAAGCCCGCGGCCATGGCTTCGATCACCACAAGCCCCTGGGTCTCGGTCACCGACGGGAACACGTAGACATCGGCGGCGCGGTAGAACGCGGCGATCCGCTCAGGCGGTACGGCCCCTGGAAGCCGGACCCGGCCCGACAGGCCCCAGGCGGCCACCGCCCGCTCCATGCTCTCCCGCAGGGGGCCGTCGCCGACCAGCACCAGGCGTGCCGCCGGCCGCTCGGCCGCCAGCAACCGGAAAGCCTGCAGCAGCAGGGGCAGGTTCTTCTCGCGGCTTAGCCGCCCCGTGTACAGCAAGACGACGTCCTGGCTGGCGAACCCCAGCTGGCAACGCACCCGCATCCGTTCGGTGGGATCGACCCCCGCGAACCGTCCCACGGGGATGCCGGTGGGGACGACCTCGATGGGCGCCTGCACCCCCAGCGCGGCCACCTCCCGGGCGATGGCCCGGGTGGGCGCAATCACCAGCTGGCAGGCATTGCAGAAGCGGCGCACGTAGGCGTTCAGCGCCGGGGCCAGCACGGAGCCCGCACCGGGTGCATAGTGCCGCAGGTAGACGTCATAGCGGGTGTGGAAGGTGAAGCAGAGGGGCCGGTTCAGCATGCGCGCCGCATCCAGGGCCATGCGCCCCATGACGAAGGGCGTGTGAGTATGCAGGATGTCGAGGCCCAGGCGTGCCACCGCCTCCCGCACCCGGCTCTGGCGCGGGACAGGGATGCGAAACTGGGGATACAGGGGTGCGGCTACCGAGGGGAAGCGGACCACCCGCGATTCCTCCTGGGGGTCGCCCGGACCGCCCAGGGCCGCCGGATAGCGCGGGCCAAACACGTACACCTCGTGGCCCGCCCTTTCCATCCCCTGTCGCAGGGTCTGGATGGAGCGCACCACGCCGCTGATGTACGGCGTGTAGCTGTCGCTGAACATCCCGATTCGCATGAAGGTGGTTGCCGCCCTCCTTGCCGCCGGTGCCCGGCGGGGCCGGGGGTGCGCCGCCGGGCTGCGGTGCGGTCCCCGGCCTGCCGCGCTTCCCCGGCGCTGCCGGCGTTTTGTGCAACCCGACGGCACCACCGGGTGGACCGGCATCGTTTCCCGTGGCAGCGGCCGAACCGGGCCCCGCACCAGGGCGCGCAGCGGCTTCCGGCCCCCGGCGCCCAGGGTGCGGCGCGGGCCCAACGGGCCACCAGCAGCCCTGCCTGAACCAGGTGCCACACCCCGCACCGGGTGTCAGCTTCCCGGCCCCGCGCCAGATCCAGGATATCATACCACCACGGAGGGGCCGCCCCACCACCGCCGGAGGAGGCCGGCGGTGCCCCGATGCGGCATGGGGCTAGGCCTCACCAGGTGCCATCCTCGCCAGCCGCCCACCCGGTGAAACGGGGCGACGCGCACCCGCCCGCGGTTTTGAGAGCATGGAGGACCGCGCGGCGAGGCGGGTAGCGAGCATCAAGCATCACCGCAGCGGTCCTCCGCGTTCAACGTGGACGGGTGATTGAACTCCGGGGTCTAAGCGCCACTGCTGGCCGGCCGGGGCCCTGCCGGGCCCTGCACGCCAGGGTTCCGGAGTCCCGGCCAGGTCCCCGCGGTTACGCGCTCGCCCGGGCGGTGCGGCGCCGGCGGGGCGTGATGGCCTGGGCCTCCACGGAGAGATAGCACTTGGCCCGCTTGTTCCATTCCATAATGTAGCGGCCCTGGCCGAAGCCCTTCTCCGCCAGCAGGGCAAGCAACTTCTTGTTGTGGGTGCGTCCTGTCTTGGGGTTGAAGTACCACGCATCCCGATCGTCGGGCTCGGCCTTCACCAGGGCCAGCTTCTGGCCCTTGACGCCGAACAGCACATAGACGCCGGGCTTCTTTCCGTTAGTCGACATGAGTGCTTCCCGCAGGCTGGCCGAAAGGCTCACCGCGTTGGGAAGAATGTGAACAGCCAGCGCACCCGCACTGCGGGTTTCCCGCTCGTCCGACTTCCGGATCCATTCAATGGCCACGTACCATCACGCTCCCGAAGGATATTGGACCCGCTGCGTATATTATACGTGACGTTCAAGGTTAACAAGGGGTATGGCATCACCCATGCAAAAGGCCATGACGAAGTCTGGGAACTTGGCGGGCTCACTTCACTCCCGGATTGTCCCCCTACGTTGGTTCCAAGGATCCGATCTTCGGAACCTGGGGCACAACACGGCCGGAAAGCGGGTTTTCGTCGATGTCCCACGACGCCGGGATACATGTCCTGTGCAAATCCTGCCCATCCGGTTGCCGCACGACCGCCGCAGCAAGGCAGAACACGGCTGGACGAGCCCTTCGCTGGGCCGTCCCGCCCGCAGGCTGAAAGGGCGGTGTCTTGCTGGTCAGGAAATGGGCGCGGCGGTCAAATGGGATTTGATGGCGGGATCAGGGCACGTTTTGTGGCTGCCATGTGCATCGGGTCACCGGACTCCCATGATGCGGGCCTTTGGGTAAGGCTACCACCGTGTCCCCGCGGTGGTGACGGTTTCCGGCCGCGCTTCTCGAGGGGTCGGGAGGCCGTCGTCCTGGCGTTCCCGTGTATACTGCAAATGTTTCCCCTACAATGGCCCCCTGGGTTCATATGTCCCATCGTACGACATGCCGTCGCGCAGGACCCTCAAACCGATCCCGTATCACCCGAAATCCAATGCTACTGTCTCGACGGTTTCGGCTGTTTCGTTCCTCCCATTTGTGCCTTAGACGGTCGAGGTCGATTCAAGTCCATCGTCACCATGCCGTGGCAGTCATGGCAAGGTATTGAACGGGCCCGCCCTGGCCACAGGGGCCAAGGAAGATGGCGCTGCGAACCGGCAGCGCACCGGCGGCGGGGTGGGAAGTGCCGCCCCGTGGATGCCGCTGCCTTTCGCCCCGCTCTACCCGGCCCCACCCGGCCCGGCTCTGCCCTCCCGCCTGGACTGAAAGACCTCGTGCCGCCGCCCTCACGATCAAGGCGCCCGGGCCACGCTGGCGTCTGCCGCCACCGTGAGGCGCACGGCACCGGCCGCTGGACGCCAGGCCAGTGCCACCGGAACGACCAGCCGCACGCCCACGGTGGGTTCCTCCACCCTGCGTCCCGACCAGGGATGCCGGCGGGGTTGGGAGGGCGAGCCGTTGATAACCACCACCTCGATCACCGCCCGCCGAGCCACTTCCTCTCCAAATGCCCGCCGCAACCCGCTTTCCGCCCAAAGGCGCGCGGTGGCCGCCGCTGCCCCCGCCCGCAAGGCCGGCTCGCCGCGGGCCAGGGCCTCTTCGTCGACCTCCTGCACCCCGGCCAGGCTGGCGAAGTCGGCCACCGCCTGGGCGTGGGCCCGGGTCAGTACCAGCCGGCTCCCGTCCAACACCAGACCAAGGGCAGCCAGAATCACCGGCAATAGGAGCAGGAAGGCCGCGCCCACCGCCCCACCCTGCGGGTCCCGCCCGGCGGTGGTCCGGCACCGCCCTCCAGGTGGTTCCATGGCCGATCCCCCCGTGGGAGGCCTCTTCCGGTCTCCTCAGCCCTCGCTTCGCGGCCGGCCGGCAGCGGCGAAGGGGCACGTCCCGCAGCCCTCGTCGCCGGGCCGCCGTCGGCACGGGCCTGCAGCCGGCACGAGGCGCCGCTCTATCTGGCACCCGTCGCCCCAAGACGTCTCCGGCCCGCCGGTGGGTCCCGGCCGGTTCAAAGAACCGGCCGGGACGTCGTACCGGCTGGGGGCGCTCCTCTTCTGCCGCCGCGGTCCTCCCCTGAGGTCTGACGGCCGCCCCGGGCCTGTCCCGCCCGGGCCCCCTCGGGCCGGGTGGGCGACCCGGGGGTTCATGTCCCCGGCGGCCGGATGCGCTCGTTGCGCCCGTTCATCTCGACCTGCAGGGGTACACCACTCTGCAGGAACCGGCGCAGGACGGGCGTGACCGGACGAACCGTCAGCTGCAGCCGGACCGTCAAGGGGCTACCATAAGCCGGGCGCCGCGGTTCGATGGCCACCGCCACGGCGGCGGGGTCGATTCCACCCGCCCGCAGTTGCCGGGCAATGACCTCGCGCACTTCCGGCGTGTCGCCACCCTCCACCATGGCGCGGCGGACACCTTCCCGCGCCGCCTGAACCAGCACGATTTGCCGGTTGAGAAGGACCGTCAGGTCGAAGAGGCCGAACACCAGCAGCGCCAGCAGGCCGGCCACCAGGGCAAACTCTGCAGCGGCGGCCCCCCGTTCCGCCCGGCGCCGCACGATGCCGCGATCGTGGACCACCCGGCCCGGTCGGGTTGTCAGCCGCCTGCGCCGGTCAGGGCATCGGTAATCCCCTCCAGGCGGGCCTGAATTGCACTTCCCAGGTCCGTGAGGGCCGTGATGAGCACGATGACCACCAGGGCCAGCAGAAGGGCGTACTCGGCCGAGGCGGCACCCTCCTGGCCGCCCCCGCGGGTCCCAGGCTTGCGCCGCCACCGGATCCGGCCCAACCAGGCCGGCAACGTTCGCATCGCCATCCATGCCACCGGTTCCTACCTCCTCCGTGCAAGGGTGATCGGTGGCCACCGTCTAGGCCGCCCACCACCCGGCCGCGGGGGCCACCCGGCCGCGGCCGGGGTTCGGTTGAGGGCTGGGCCCGCATCACCCCCTTTCCCGCCCTGAAGAACCCTTCGGTCCCCAGCCGGGCGATGGTCGTGACCGGTGGTCACACCCAAGAGCTGCCCCCTCCGGCAGGGGCCTGGCTTGTCCAGCCGCGCTCCTCAGGACCAGGTGACCAGCCTCTACGGTTCACGCTAGTGGTAGAGCCGCAGGAACTGGATCACGTTGGGCAGCAGGACCACAACCAGGACCGGGGGCAACAGCAGCCCCATGGTGATCACCGTGAGCCAGAACGGAAGGCTGTCGGCCTGGCGCTGCCAGCGCCGGGCCAGGAGGGCCCGCATCAGGCGCACGTGTTCGTCCAAGGTCTGGGGCAAGGGAAGGCCACGGACCTCGGCCTCCACCAGGGTGCGCAGGGCTACGGTGACCTCGGGATGGGGGTAGAGCTGGGCCAGTTCCAGCAGGGGCTGGCGCAGGGGCTGTCCGGCGCGAATGCGGGCGAAGGCATCCCGGGCGTCGTCGACCAGCGGCCCCTCCCCCACGTCGTTGGCCACCTCGATGGACTGGCGCAGGCTGAGGCCGCCGCGGGCGGCCAGAGCGATGTCCTCTAGCCACCCGGGCAAACCCACCCGAACCCGGGTAGCTCGTCTCCGGCCGGCCGCAGCCAGCAGGACGAGCAGGCACCGGCGGCCGGCCAGATAACCCGCGGCCGGCAAGAGCCAGGCCGCCGGGCCGAACCCGCCGCTCGCCAGGACACCGAGGGCCACCAGCCCTCCCGCCAGGGCACCCGACCAGGCGGCCGCCCCCAGGGCGCGGCAGGCCCAGGCCAGCGGGTCGTCCCCGGCCCAGCGGTGCCACCCGGCGCGACGCAGCAACAGCACCAGGTCCGCGCCGGCCGGCGGGCGCGACGGCCAAGGCCAACGCTCTGCCCACAGCGCCACCTTGGGCCGGGCGGCCGGGCCTGGCAGCCACCTCCCGGGCCCCATCCTCAAGACGCGGCGCCACCGCTGCCGGGCGTCCGCTCCCCACCCTGAGAGCCACCAGGAGGACGTTCCGCCTGCCAGGGCGGCCAAGATCGCCAGAAGATAACCGGTCACGGGATCATTCCTCCCCCGCGCCGTTCAGGGCAGCGCTGAGCCGGCGCAGCAGGTAGAGACCGGCCAGCCATGACACGACGGCATACAGCAGGCCCCCACGGCCCAGCGGATCTTCCCACAGCGGGCCCAGGAAGGCCGGGTCCATGGCCAGCGCGTACGCCGCCACCGCCACCGGCAGCAGGGCCAGCAGGCGGGCGGACAGGCGAGCTTCCGCCGTCCGCGCCGCTACCTCAGCCCAGGCCAGGCGCTGCTCGCGCAGGCTTTGGATGACCGCCAGGGTCGGACCGGTCACGTCGCCACCGGTACGGCGGTGCGCCGAGGCAACGGCCTGGCACCGGCGCAGGGCCCGCAGGCCGGTCTGGCCGTGCCATAGACCCAGCGCCTCTTCCAGGGGCAGGCCTGCTCCCAGGGCCGCCAGGAATTCGCCCTTGGCCGGTTCCAGCACGGGTGCCGCCACCTCCCGGGCCGCCTCAATCCACGCCTGGCGTAGAGGGCGGCCGGCCTGCAGGTGGGCGATGACCGTCACCAGCAATCCCTCCAGCGCTTCGGCGGCCCGCTCGGTTCCGCGCCCCGACGGGCGGCCCCGCGCCGGGTTCAGGATGGTGAACCGGCCGGGGACGATCCGCCAGGGCCGGTGCAGCCTGCCCCGCCAGGCCTGGAAGGCACCGCTCCCCCGTTGCCGGACCGCCGCCTGCAGTTCGGGCCATGCCCCGGCGGCAAGCCAGGCTGCAAGCCCCACCGACAGGGCACAGGCCAGGGCGCCCATGCTAACCGGAACGGGACTCACCCGATGTCCCTCCTCCCTGCCGAACCTCGGCAGATACACCCCCTGATTGCGGCAGAACCGCCCGGGCTCGGGCTGGGAGCGCGGCCGGCAGCACGGGCTCGACGCTTCCTTCAGGACGAACCCTGACGATCTCGGCCACCACGCGCCGGCCCGAAGACAGCCGCACCTGATGGACCACCAGGTGGATCGCCCGGTAAACTTGCTCCCGCACCAGTTCCGGCGGCCAGTTCTCCCCCGCCATGAGCACCAGTTGTTCAAGGCGGCGCAGGGCGTCCAGGCTGCTGTTGGCGTGGATGGTCGAAACCGAACCCAGATGACCCGTGTTGAGGGCCTGCATGAGATCGGCGGCCTCCTCGCCGCGGACCTCCCCCACCACCAGCCGGTCCGGCCGCATGCGCAGCGCGTTGCGCAGCAGGGTGCGCAAGGGCACGGCACCGTGTCCATCCAGGCCCGGGGGCCGCGCCTCCAGGCGCACCACATGTCGGTCCGGGCCCAGGTCGATTTCGGCCGCTTCCTCCAGTACGATGATGCGTTCCAGCGGGTGGGTCGCAGCCCGGAGCAGGGCGATGAGGGTGGTGGTCTTGCCGGAGCTGGTGGCTCCCGCGATCAGGACGTTGCGGCGGCTGCGCACGGCGCCGGCCAGGTATCGCGCCGCTGCGTCCGGCAGCGTTCCTATCCGGACCAGTTCCTCAAGGGCGGGGCGCTCCCGCCGGAAACGGCGAATGGTGAGAACCGGACCGTCGACCGCCAGGGGCGGCACGATGGCGTGAACGCGGTCGCCCGATGGCAGGCGGGCGTCAACAAAAGGATGGGCGGGGTCGACCCGGCGCCCCAGGGGAGCCACGATGCGGTTGATGGTCTCCACCAGGTGGTCGGCGTTACGGAAGCGGCCGGCGAAAGGTTCGATCCGTCCCTCCCGCTCCACGAAGATGCGATGCGGGCCGTTGACCATGATCTCCGTGACGGCGTCGTCATCCAGCAGCCGGTCGATGGGCCCCAGCCCCACCATTTCGGCCGCGACTGCCCGCACCAGGCCAGGCGTCACCAGGGATGCGGGTAGGCCCCCGGGTCGGGCCAGGACCTGGGTGATGAACGCCTCAAGCCGCCGCCGCAGGTCGGGCCCAGGCGGTTCGCGCAGCAACTGGGGGCGCTCCCGCAGCAGGCGCTCCCGCACGGCTTCGACCAGCTGGAGAAACCGCCTTTCGTCCCAGGTGGTGATCGACTGCGGCTCAGCCGACATGGGCCGTCACCCCCTCCCCGGTGACAGCCCCGGCCTGCCGGCCCCCTGCCCGCCAGCGCCGCCACAGCCGGGCCAGCCTCCCGGGGCGGGGTCCGGGAAGGGGTTGCCCGAGCAGCTGGGCCAGGAGCGTGCCCACGGCCCGGGCCGCGGGGTGGCCGGGCTCCGCCAGCACGAGGGGCAGGCCTGCGGCCGCCGCCTGCTGAACCCCTCCCGGGTCGTCCGGAATCCAGGCCGTGACGGGTACGCCCAGGTAGCCTTCGGTGGCCTGGCGGGATCCATGGGAACCGGACCAGCGGTTGACCACCACGCACCAGCTCCAATCGGCCTTTCCGGCCAGGGCCGCTTCCTCCAGCCAGAGGCGGGTCCGGCGCAGGGCCGCCGCCTCCGGTGTGGTGACCAGGATCCCCGAAGCCGGGCAGCCGTGAAGGCCCGCGTCCTCCAGCCAGGCTGGAGCGGCCGGCGTGTCGACCACCACCAGGTCGAAGCATCCCAGCGCCCGCCGGATCACCCGCCCAAGGGTCTGGGGTTCCACCAGCCCCGCCAGGTCCGGCCGGGGAGGTCCGGCCAGGACCCGCAGGCCGGATCGAGGATGAACCAGCCACTGGTCCAGCCACGCCTCTTCCGGGCCGTCCAGCAAGGGCTGCAGGTCGAGCACGGTTGGGCCGGCCGGCAGGTCCAGTACCACCGCCGCATCGGCCGCCGCCCAGTGGGCGTCGATCAGGGCCGCCCGCAGCCCACGGGCGGCGGCGGCCACCGCCAGCTCGCAGGCGAGCCACGTCCGGCCGGCGCCACCCTTGGCACCGGCCACCGCGACCAGCACCCCGGAAGCGGTTCCGCTAAGGCCGGCGGCGGGAGGCACGGCGCCCGGGTCCGGGGACGCGGGGGCTGCGGGCGGCCGGCGGGCTGCCGGCGATTCGCTGCCGGCAGCGCCCCTGGCGGCATGGTCCGCCTGCCCAGGGCCCTCGGCCGGTGGCAGGTTCCGGGGGGATGCCGATGGCTCCGGCGGACGGGCAGGCCGTTCGGCCAGACCGGAATCCGGCACCGGGAGACGCTGTCCGGATGCCGGCCCTGCGACCCAACGGCGGTTCCCGGGCGTGGCCGCCTCTCCGGTGCGTCCCTCCGGCAGGCCGTCCAAACGGGTTGTCCCGATCTCCGGGCGGCTTGTCTCGGCGGGCACCCTGTAGTTGGCCTCGGGACCGCAAGGCGCTGGACCCGAGGGGTGCCCGTCACGGCCCGCCGCCTGGGGGTGGTGTACCGCTCCCCGGCCGGTGATGCCCGGTGCCATGGCGGCGAGCAGGCTGGGTTCGGCCAGCGCCTGGTCCAGCGAGGTGACGACCCGGACCGACGGCTCGCTGCCCAGCAGGGCGGCGGCTGCCGCCTGCCAGACGTCGGCCGGGGCCTCAGGCGGGGGCAGGAGCCACAGGGAACCTTCCCGGTGGCGGCTGCGGACCAGCCGGCCGCAGCGCAACGCTTCCGCCAGGTCCGGCGCCTGCAGCAGCCATACATCCACCGGCTCCCGCGGGGCGGCCACCGTGTCGGCAGCTCGGGCCAAGCCAGCAGGTTCCCAGCCCGGGTGGCGGGCCAGCCGCTCGATTTGGCCGGGCCGGAGGCCGATGCCGTACCAGAAAACGGTGCCGTTGTTCCCCGTCATGGCCCATCCGCTCCTTCCTCCATCCACTGGGGGTCCACCAGGGGGATCGCAGGTTCCGGGCCGCTGGCCTCGGCGGAGCCCTCGCCGGGCTCCAACGGCGGGGTTTCGGCAGGCCCGGCACCCGGCGGGGGAACGGCACCCTGGGGTGGCGGAACCGGACGGGCGGGAGGAGCCGGCGGGGAGCCCGCCGCCGGCCCGGTGGCCGGTGTCGCAGCGGACCCTGTACTTTTGAGGTCATCGGGGAAGAGGAACAGGTTGTCCCAGGTGACGCCCGATCCGCCCCCTGCCGCGCCGCCGGCAGGAGCCAGGGCAAGATAGACCCGCCCGTAGGTCAGGGCGTACGCAAGCCGTTCTGCCTCGGCCGGGGTGACACCCACCAGCACGCCCAGGGGACGGCCGTCCTCATAACGCCGGCCTTCCTCATCCCGCACCTGTAGCACCGGGAGGTTTTCCAGCAGCGTGCGCGCCACCGCGCCAGGACCTTCCCCGCCGACAAAGATCACGTCCACCCGGTCGCCGGGTTCGACGGCGCCGCCTAATCCCTGTTCGAGCCGGGTGGGGATGAAGAAGGCCTGCTGGTGCTCTTCGAGAAAGGCGGAAAGACCTGCCCCTTCGCCCGCCACCACGTCGGCCTCCAGCAGCGGCTCGCCGGCCTCCACGTCCCGGCGCAGGACGTGGCCGATGACGCGGGATGGATCCCCCACGGCCCGGGGATGAACCGCCGCGGCAGGCAACGGCACCACGGACACCATGTCCGCCTCCACGTTGAGGGGTGCCCGGAGCGGGCGGGTAGCCACCACCACGGGCAAGGATGCGGTGGCGTCCAGGTAGATCAGGTAGGCGGTGGTTCCGGCCAGAAGGGCCACCCCAAGGCTGGCTGCAGCCCGCCACGACATTCGCGGCACGCCCTCACCCCCCTTCCACTAATTGGCGTATCTGGGCCCATGCTACCATACGCCAACCTGGGAAGTAAAGACTTTCCAATTCAACCGTAGTGTGGTAGGCTCCTTTCGTCAGGAGGTGATGCGGGCATGCCGCGGCCGGACGAAGCGGGCAATCGGGGCAGCGGGAGACGCCTGGGGGGCGAGAGAGCGGGCCGGCGCGTGACGGCGGGCAGGCCTGGCTCGGCGGCGGTCGCCGTCGCGACAAGGATCGATTTTCCGGAAGAAGGAGGAGCGCTCGCGGGCCGCCGGTGCACCGGGGGTGGTTCGCCTGGCAGCCCGCGCCGCCGGCCCCGGTGCTACCGTCTCCTCGTTCCCTTCCTTTTTCTGTTGTCGCTGGCCCTCCCGGCCGAGGCGGCCGATCCGTGGTACGCGGACCTCAAGGGGCACTGGGCCGAGGACGAGGTCCGCGTGCTGTGGGAGGAAGGGGTCACCGACGGCTACCCGCGGGAAGATGCCCTCGGACGCTGGCAGTGGCTTTTCCTGCCCAACGCCTTCATGGAGCGGGCCCAGTTTGCCGTACTCCTGGCGAAGGTCATGGGCCTGGCCCCCGATCCCCAGGGGCCGCCCGTCTACCGGGATGTACCGCCGGAGTACGTGGCAGGCGGTGGCCTTGAGGCCTTTCCCTGGATCCAGGCCGGTGGCCGGGCCGGCATCTTCTCCAATGAACCTGGCGGGCGCTTTCGCCCGGGCGAAGGGATCCGCCGGGATGAAGCGGCGGCCATGCTGGTTCATGCCCTGGACCTGGGCTGGTACGCCGACAGCCTTACGGAGGACCGGTTGCAGGGGTTGCTGGGAAGGTACGCCGACGCCCAGCGGATCCGGCCGGAACTGCGGCGGGCCGTAGCGGCCGCCCTCGACCTGGCCATCATGGTGGGTTACGGCGATGGTTACCTGCGCCCCGATCGCCCTTTGACCCGGGCCGAGGGCGCAACGCTCATCTACAAGTCCGCGCTGATGCGGGTAGGAGCCGAGCCACCCGTCTTTTCGCCCGACGGCGACGGCCAGGATGAGCAGACCACCCTTGAGGCCCAGGCCCTCCTCAACCGGAACCAGGTGTCCTGGCAGGTTGAGCTGCTGGACATCCATGGGACGGTGCGCTATCGCTGGGCAGGCACCCGCCTGCCGGCACGCTGGTCGTGGGACGGGCACGACGAGCAGGGGCGGCCCTTGCCCGCCGGACTCTACCTCCTGCGCGGCGTTCTGACCGCCCGCCAGGGAGCTCGCTTCCTATCTGCCGTCGAGCCCGTGCAACTGGTCTACCACCGCCTGGCCGCCACGGCCTCTCCCGTGGTGGTGGAACCCGGCGAGCCCGTTCACGTCACGGCCCTCACCGAAGGTCCCGTCCAGCAGGTCGCCCTGGAGCCACCGGGCACCGGGGCCCGGCCCATGATCCCTGTGGCGCCCGGCCGGTGGGAGGCGGCCTGGACGGTCCCCGCGGCCCTGCCCCCTGGAACCTACCCCCTGGTGGTCCGGGCTGCCTTTCCGCCGGTGCACCGGGAGCAAACCCTCTACGTCCAGGTTTTGCCCACCCTCTGGATCCAGGGTTGGGCGGAACCCAACCCCGCGGCCCCGGGCTCCCCGGTCACCGTGCGCGCCGAGACACCGGCCGGCGCCACCCGGGTCCTTCTAGACGCGCCGGGGGAGGTTCGCCCCATGGATCTCGCACCGGACGGCCCAGGGCGCTGGATCCTCCGCTGGACCGTACCGGCGGGAGTACCGCCCGGGAGCATCCTGGGACTGGGGCTTGAGGCCCGCCGCGGCAGCGCCACGGCCCGGACGAGCCTGCGCCTGGAGATCGGCGGCATCCCTCGCGGCGAGCCCGTCTTCCATCTGTCCCACTGAGGGCCGCAACCCGGGGCCGGCGGCCTGCGCGATTTCCCCCGGCCAGCCCGCCTTCCCGCCCCGGGGCCTCCGGAGCGCATCCCGGGGACGGTGACCGCCCGGGGGTCCTAACGTGCGAAGGCGCTCAGGATCTGGATCAGGGCCGGGCCCAACAGCACGATGAACAGCGTGGGAAAAATGAACAGGACCAGCGGCAGTAGCATCTTAATAGGCGTCTTCATCGCCTGTTCTTCCGCCCGTTGCTTGCGCTGGAAGCGGAGCTGTTCCGCCTGGACCCGCAGGACGCGGGCCAGGCTTACGCCCAGGCGGTCCGCCTGGATGACGGCGGCGGCAAAGCTGCGCAACTCCGGCAGCTCTGCCCGGTCGGCCAGCGAGCGCAGGGCCTCCTCCCGGCTCACCCCGAGCCGCAGTTCCTTGAGGTACTGGCGAAACTCGGTGCTCACCGGTGCGGGAAACTTTTCCGTCACCTTCTGTACCGCGCCGTCGAGGCCAAGACCGGCCTCGACGGCGACGCTGAGAAGATCCATCACGTCGGGCAGGGCCCGGGCCAGCTGCCGCTTGCGGCGGGTGGCCCGGGCCTTGAGGGCGGCGTCCGGGAGGATCCAGCCCGTGGCGGCTCCCAGCGCCGCCACAACCGGCTGGAAGGCCGCTCCGGCCGCGCCGGCCCCCGACATCCCGGCGGCCAGCCATCCCCCGGCCACCCACCCTGGAACCAGTCCCGCCGCGGCCCCGGCCGCCTTGAGGAAGGCCAGGGTCCCGAGCCCCAGGGGCCGGCCGGCCGCAGCCAGCAGGCGTTCCCAGCGGGCGGCCACCCCCTGCGGAGTCCACCGCTCCGCCGCTTCGACCATCCGCTCCCAGGCCGGCCGGAGGACTCGCTGGCTGAAGGGCCGGGCCAGTTCCTCCTGCTCGGCCTGGTCGGGTGGTACACCCCGCAGGCGCAGATCCCGGAGCCGCTTCCGGGCGATGTGCTCCGCTTCCGAGGGAGCCAGCAGGGCCAGGGTCGTCAGGGCCACGATCATGAAGACAAGCCAGAGGAGCACAGGCTCCACCCAGCCATGGGCCGCCAGCCCGCTCCATCCGCCTGCCACGGCGATCCCCCCTCCGCCGCCCACGGGCGTCAGACGTCGACCCGAATCAGGGCCCGGATCACCAGCACGCCCGCGGCCTCCATCACCACCCCGGCCCCCAGCAAGGTCCAGCCCAGCGGGGTGGCCAGGAGCGGCTGCAAGTAAGCCGGGTTCATGGCACTGAGCAGCACCAGCAGGGCCACCGGCAAGGCACCAACGATCCAGCCCGACAGCCGTCCCTGGGCCGTCAGGGTGCGGATCTGCCCCTGCAGGCGGACCCGCTCCCGGATGGTCTCGGCCGTCCGTTCCAGGACCCCTGCCAGGTTGCCGCCCACCTGCTTCTGGATCAGGACCGCCGTGACCACCAGGTCCAGGTCGGCGCTGGGCACCCGGTCCAGCAGGTTGGCCAGGGCGTCCTCCAGGGGGATGTTGACCCGGGTCTCCTTGACCAGCCAGGCGAACTCGTCCGCGATGGGAGGCGGCATCTCCCGCGCCACCACGTCGGCGGCTTGAAGAAAGGAGTAACCCGACTTGAGGGCATTGGCCATCAAGGTCAGGGCGTCGGGCAACTGGCCATCGAAGGCGCGCAGGCGCTGCTGGTAACGCCGGGCCAGGTAGGCGTCGGGCAGAAGGATGCCTGCGACCGTCGCCGCTAGGGCCAGCGGCCACCGGCCTCCCATGGCCAGGCCCAGGAGCCCCCCGGCCAGGCCGGCACCCGCCTGCAGGGCCACGAACTCGACGGCCCGCCAGCGCAGCCGGGCACGGTTCAACTTCCGCTGCACGCCGTCCAGCCAGCGGGTGCCCCGCAGGCGGGCTTCGGCCCGCTCCACCAGCTGCTGCCGCCACGATCGGGCTTCCCGGGCCGTCCGCGCGACATCCTCCATGGCCAGCATGGGTGCCAGGCGGAGGCCCCGCTGCCGGCTGTGGCGGTGCACTGCTTCCAGTCTCCGCGCCACCCGGGCCCCCCGCCAGCCGTCCCATGCCTGGAGAAGCCCCCACACCAGGTAGGTCGACCCCAGAAACACCCCGAGCAGCAGCCAAAAGCCCCAGTCCCCCGCCACCACCAGCACCTGCCGGGCCGCCTCCAGGCCGTGCCTGGCCACGGCTTGCAGGTCACCTAGCATCGGGCCGAGCTCCTGCCAGAAGCCCCGCATGTTACCCTCTCCCTTCCGCCGGGGCCGTTCCTGAAAGCCCCCGCCCGTCCGGCGGCTCCGTCCCCGCACCGGTTCAGTCGAAAAGCCCCGGCGGCAGGACGATTCCCGCCGCTTCCAGCCGCTCCTGGCATCGGGGCCGGATGCCCGTGGCGACGAACTCGCCCATCACCCGGCCGTTGGTGTCCACCCCGTACGCCTGGAACAGGAAGAGGTCCTGCAGGACGATGACGTCTCCCTCCATGCCCTGGACCTCGGTGATGTGGGTGATCTTGCGCGTGCCGTCCTTGAACCGGCTCTGGTGGACGATGAGGTCGATGGCCGACGCGATCTGCTCCCGGATGGCCCGCACCGGCAGGTCGATTCCGGCCATCAGCACCATGGTCTCAAGGCGCGACAGCAGGTCCCGCGGGCTGTTGGCGTGGGCCGTGGTCAGGCTGCCGTCGTGGCCGGTGTTCATGGCCTGCAGCATGTCCAGCGCCTCGCCCGACCGCACCTCACCCACCACGATCCGGTCGGGGCGCATGCGCAGGCTGTTGCGGACCAGTTGCCGGATGGTCACCTCACCCCGGCCCTCGATGTTGGGCGGGCGGGTCTCCAGGGACACCACGTGCTCCTGGCGGAGCTGCAGTTCGGCGGCGTCCTCGATGGTGATGATCCGCTCATCCGGCGGGATGAAGGACGAGAGCACGTTGAGGGTCGTGGTCTTGCCCGAGCCGGTTCCGCCGGAGACGATGATGTTCAGCCGGCCGCGGACCGCCGCCTCCAGGAACACGGCCATCCGGGGACTGAGGGTGCCAAACCGGATCAGGTCGTCCACCTGCAGCGGGTCGCGGCTGAACTTGCGGATGGTGAGGCACGGCCCGCGCAGGGCCAGGGGCGGGATGATGGCGTTGACCCGGGACCCGTCGGGCAAACGGGCATCCACCATGGGGCTCGCCTCGTCGATGCGCCGTCCCAGGGGGGCGACGATCTTTTCAATGAGATGCAGGATCTGCCGGTCGTCCTCGAACTGGACCGGCGCCCGTTCCAGCCGGCCCCGCCGCTCGACGTAGACCTGGTCCCGGGCGTTGATCATGATCTCGCTGATCTCCGGGTCCTGCAGCAGCGCTTCCAGCGGTCCGAACCCCAGGATCTCCGCCATGAGGGTTTCGGCCAGGCTCTCCCGCTCCAGGGGCGAGACGGACTCTTCTTCCGCCAGGTACTCCAGGATCTTGGCGCGGATGGCCGCCCGCTGTTCCTCGCTGGGACCTTCCGGACGAACCAGTGCCCGGGCGTCCACCTCGTCGATGAGCCGCAACTGGATTCGGTTTTTCAACGCCCGGTGGGGATCGTCCGCCGCCGGCCCGTCGCCGCGGCCACCGTCCCGGTTCCGGGACGAGCGCTCCGCCTCCAGTTCCACCGGCGGCTCCCAGGGCTTGTCCTTAAGGCGCTGGTAGAGGCTTGAACCCACAGGCATTCCCCCCTTGGCCGGCCTGAACCGGCGCCCGCGAACATTCCACGCCCGGGACTAGAACAATCCCAGCAGCGAAAGGCGGCGCCCCGCGGGCCGGACCGGCGCGCCCGGGCCCGAAGGGGCCAGCTTCTCGGCCAGGCCCTCGACGGCATCCCCCAGAGGCGAGCGGGTCCGGCGGGCGCAAAAGGGGACCCCCGCGTTGGCCGCCTGCACCGCCACCGGATCCCGGGGCAACACGTGGGCCACCGGGAAGTTGAGGCCGTGGGCCACCTCATCGGGCGTCAGCCCCGAGGGTTCATGCAGGTTCAGGACGACCCGAACCTTCTCCTCGGGGTACTCCAGCTTCTGGATCAGCAGGTCGAGGCACTTGGCGGTGTTGGCGACCGCCGGAATGTCGCTGGTCGTCACCACCACCAGGAGGTCCGACATGTCGAACGCCGTCAGGTTGGAATCCCGGTAGTTGGCCGCCGTGTCCACCACGACGAAATCGTGGGTTGACCGCAGGGCTTCCAGCACCTCCGCCGTGTAGTTGCGGGCGGGATCCCGCCGGCCCTCGCCCTCGATCTCCGCCGCCTCGTGGGGAAAGAGGGGTGCGGGCAGCAGGGACAGGCGGAACCCGCTGACGGGATGCAGGGCGGGCGCCACGGCCTGCGGGTCCAGAGCACCCTCCCGGCGGCAGAGATCGGCCAGGGTGGCCCGCGGCCGGATCCCCAGCAGCATGGCGGCGCTGCCCAGCTCCAGGTCCAGGTCGACCAGGACCGTGCGCCGGTCGGGCCGCTTGGCCAGGGCCACCGCCAGGTTGACCGCCAGGGTGCTCTTCCCCACGCCGCCCTTGGCGGAGAAGACGGTGATCAGCCGGCCACGGCCTCCCTGCGGGGTGACCAGGGCCGGTTCCCCGGCAGGGGGCACCGCCCGCCGCACGGCCTCCGCCAGGGCATCGGGGGAGAAGGGCTTGACCAGGAAATCGCAGGCGCCCGCCTGCATCGCCCGCCGGAAGTACTCCGGCCCGTTCTCCACGGACACCATGATGATGCGGGTATCCAGTTGCCGCAGGATCCGCTCCGCCGCCGCCAGCCCATCCAGGCGCGGCAGGTTGATGTCCATCAGGATGACGTGGGGACGCAGGTCCGCCGCCATGGCGGCCGCCGCTTCCCCGTCGGCGGCCTCCCCGACCACGTGGAAGTCGGGTTCCATCTCCAGCATCTCCACCAGGCTGCGGCGCACGGGTTCGGCGTCCTCCACCACCAGGACACGGATCCGCTCCGGCCGCGGGGCAGGTACCGGCCCGGGCCCTGCCCCGCCCCCCGGTATGGCGCCGGGCGCCTTGCCCGGCCCGGGCACCGGCTCCCTGGCGGCCCCCTCGGCCGGAACCGGTCGTTCAGGGTGGTGGCGATCCGCAGGTCCGGCCGCTCCTCTTCCGGCCTCCCGGCCGTTCGACCCGAGGCCCATCCATCCCACCATCCCGCTTTCCCTCCCCTCCCTGCGCAGGCATTGAACTCGGCCCCCCACCTCGCCGCCGGGCCGGCTCTCACGGCGGCGGCGCGGGGGAACCGGCGCGGCACCCCCGCTTTTCGCTCCGCCGGGAACGCCCTGGTCGGGCACGCCCTAGCGGACCAGGTCGGCCAGGCGGGCCGTGACGGCTCCGGCGGGCCGGCCGTCCCCGGCGGGACGCAGCAGGAGCCGCAAGCGGCCCTCCTGCTCGGCCAGGACGATGGCGGCGGCGTGGGCCGGCGCCACGGCCAGCGTCAGGTGGGTCAGCCCGTCCCCGGCCGGTTCCCCCTCGGCGGCCGTGTCCTGCTGCACGGCCAGGACCAGCACGTTCTCCACCAGGATCCGGGCTTCCGGCTGTTCGACCCCCGGCTTCCCGCCGGGCAGGCCGATCAGCACGTCCACCCGGTCTCCAGGCTGGACGAACCCGCCCACCGCCAGGACCGGATCGGCGGCAATGGTGAGGGCCCGGGTTCCCTCGGGCAGGCGGTAGGCCAAGCCATCGCTGCCATCGCCCCGCGCCAGCTTGCTGGTCAGGACGAACTCGCCCTCGGCCAGGGGCACCTTGGTCACCTTGCCGACGGCCTCTTCGATCCGGCCGACGGCACCCCGGCCCACCACATCGGCCGGCACCTGGCGCACGGCCAGCATGTCGGCCTGAAGGGGGGTCTGGGCGGGAACGGGCCGGGTGGCCACCACCACGGGCACCCTCGGCTCCTTCCCCGCCTCCCCTGCCGGCACCCGGACGTAGAAGGCCACCAGGATGGTCACCGCCAGCCCGGCCAGCACGGGCAGCAGCAGGTAACGCACCATTCGTCCACGGCTCACGATGCTCCGTCTCCTTCCCGGGGCACCGCGCCTTGCCCCCAGGCTGCGGTCCACCCCTGTCGCCCGGCCGCGGCCCGAACCGGCAGCCGGACCGCCCCCCTGCCCCGGGCTTGCGGGCCGCCCCCGCGCCCCCGCCGGCAGGACCGGACCCCCTCGGGGGCGGGCCGGCTCGACCCCGGGACCGGCGGCACCGGGGCGGCGCTGGGGAAGCGGGCGGCACGCCCCGCCCGCCCATCCCGGCTAATCGACCAGGCGAACCACCCGCACCCCCGCGCCCTCCGGATCGCCCCCGGCCTCACCCTCCACCCACAGGCGGATGAAGCGGCCCACCACCTGGCCCTCGGCCTCCCGAGCCTCCTCAAGGAAGAACGCAGCAAAACCGGTCACGGTGACCCGGTCGCGCCCCGTAGCGGCGTCGAACCCGCGAATCACGGGAACGATCACCACCCGCGGCGAGTCGGCGCGGAAGTTTTCGTAGGTGCTGTAGGGGTCGGCCTCCAGGCGTTCCCGGTAGGCGGCCACGGCACCCGTATTGCGCCCGGGTTCGGTCTCGAGCTCATCGCCCTCCCGCACCCAGCCGGGGTAACCGTGGCGGATGTTGTCCCGTACCGTGTCGGCACCGCGGCCCCCCAGCGCCAGCAGGTGAAAGTTGCCGGGGGAGTCCGGGCGGTCGAGCACCAGGGTGTACCGGCGGCCGGGCAGGAACTCCTGCTCGTCCACACCGTAGGGCTGCACCCCCCGCACCGCCCGGGCGGCGGCCACTGCCGCCGTGGCGGCCGCCTGCACGGGCACGGCCTCGGGACCCAGGACCCGGGCCAGGCCGAGAGGAACCGTGGCCGTCGCCTCCACCCGCAAGGTGCGGCCGCCGGGCCCGATCTGGATCCGGGCGCCGCCCGCATCGACCCCGTTGCGGCGGAGGTACTCCTCCGCCAGGTTCCGGGCCCGGGCCGGTTCCTCCGGCAGGGCGGGAGCCCCCGCCAGGGCGGCGGCGTCGGCGGCCGCCTGCAGGCGGGTCCGCTCGGCATAGAGGCGGCCTCCGTCCACGACCAGGCCGACCATCCCCAGGAGGACCGCCAGGCTAATGGCCACCAGGACCGCCACGCCGCCCTGCTGGGAACGGTTCCCGTCGCCGGCCCCGGGGAAGCCCGCTCGACGATGACATCTCATCCCTCTGCGGCCTCCCCTCGCCCCGGGATGGGGAAACCCGGTCCGGACGCAGACGGGTCCCGCCCCGGCCCCGGGGTCACTCGATGCGGACCACCACGGCCGCCTGAAGGAGGTGCTCCTCTCCCACCAGGCCGGCCAGCGGCGTGATGAACTGGAACGGGTAGCGAACCAGGACGGTCAGAGCCTCCCCCACCCTCCGCTGTGCAGGCTCCGGATCCACCTGGACCACCAGGCGACCGGCATCGAGGCCGGTGGCGGCGGCCTCGACCCGCTGGCGAATCGCCGCGTCGTCCCCGGGGTGGACCGCGCCGTAGCGGGCGCCCTCCCGCGCGGCATGGCGCACGGTGAGGCCCGTGTAGAAGTAGCGCCCGAAATCCAGAACCCCCATGAGGATCAGCAAGAGAACGGGCAACAACACGGCCAGCTCCACGAGGGACTGGCCCGCCTGGCGGCGGCTCAGGCGGCGGTCCAGGCGACGCCCCCCTGGCCGGTGGCTGTGGCACCTTGGTTGGCAACGAGCTGCCCGGAACTGCACGGTGATGCGAACCTCCCTGGATAGGGAGCGCGGCGGCGGGGCGCGGGCCTCAGGCCGCGGCCCCGCCGCCGCGCGGGGGGAGTCCTATGATGGGGTGGGGGGAAACGTTGCAAAGTCCTTGACGTCTGACGACTTCTCGGCTCTCGGATCAGCGGTGGACCCTGAAAGCGGTTGCACGCTGATAGCGACGCTAATGGGTACCGCTTTATTCAGACTGGGCAGCCTTCTCCAGCGTTGTCGATACCCGTTCAAAGATGGCGCTCAAACCGCCCTGCATGGCCACCAGCGCACCGATCAGGACCACCGCAATGAGGGCAATGATCAGCCCGTACTCCACCATGCCCTGTCCCGCCTCATCCCGCAGGCGGAACTTCACGCCCTCCCACCAGGCCATGAGCCGCAGCATGGCACCGCCCTCCTTTCCCCGCCGGCGGACCACCGGGCTTGCTGGTGCCACCCGTCCTCCCGGCACCCGCGCGGCGTGTCCTGCTGATTCCAGCCTACGGGGCGGGCCGGGGGCGGCCAATGGCCTGAAGGTCGCGTTTCCGCGGTCCCCAGGTCCCAATGGGGGGCCGGGACCCGGGTCCCAGGGGGCCACCCGCGCGGGCCATGCCGGGTGGCTTCCAGGCGGTTCCCGCCGGCAGGGGCTCGGGTGGGACCCGGTAAGGCTGGCCCCAATCGAGTAGGAGGGGCCGGTGAAGGCCCCGTCCTCTCACACCACCCGGCATGCGGGTCCGCACCGGGCGGTTCGTCAAGCACGGCGAAGTTCGTGGTAGCATCGAGTGAGGCTCAGCAGCCCCTGGGCGAGCCAGTACGGCTTGCCCAGGGCGCTGTTGAGCGGGCCACCGGCCATGGCCCAGTACCCGCGTCGTGACAGGGCCCACTGCCGGACCCGCCACTCGGGGTGGCCCAGGGCTCGCAGTTCCCGCAACCGGGTACGCGGCCGTTTCCACTGCTTCCAAAGGCACGCCTGCAAGCGTCGCCGGAGCCAACCTTCCACGTTGCGGAGCAGGACCGCCATGTCCGCGATGCGGAAGTAAGCGAGCCAGCCCCGCAGATAGGCATTGATCCGGCGGATGCGCTCGGGCATGGAAACCGGCCAGGTCCGGCTCGTCAGGCCGCGGATGCGGTCTTTGAGCCGCTGCACCGTTTGCGGGGCCACGCGCAGGCGGATGCCTTCCCGGCCGCGGTACATGCTGAAGCCGAGGAACTTGCGTCGCCAGGGCCGGTCCACCGCGCTCTTTTGCTCGTTGATCTTGAGCCTCAGCCGCTTTTCGAGGAAGCGTCGCACTCCCGCCATGACCCGGTGCCCCGCCCGTTCCGAGCGAACGTAGATGTTGCAGTCGTCCGCGTAACGGACGAAGCGGTGTCCCCGCCGCTCCAGCTCCTTGTCCAGCTCGTCCAGCAGGATGTTGGCCAAAAGCGGGCTCAGGGGGCCGCCTTGGGGCGTACCTTCCTCCGTCCGCACCTTCACCCCGCCGACCATCACGCCGGCCTGCAGGTAGCGGCGGATGAGCATCCGGACGCGCTTGTCCGCAACCTTCCGCATCACCCGGGCCATCAGGACGTCATGGTTCACCCGGTCAAAGAACTGTTCGAGGTCCAGGTCGACCACCCAGGCGTACCCTTCCTCGACGTGCCGCCGCGCCGCTTCGACCGCCTGGTGAGCGGAACGTCCCGGCCGAAAGCCGTAACTGTGCTCCGAAAAGTCGGGGTCGAAGATCGGCGTCAGCACCTGCAGCAAAGCCTGCTGGATCAGGCGGTCCAGGACGGTCGGGATACCCAGTAGGCGCGTGCCGCCCCCGGGCTTGGGAATCTCCACCCGGCGGACCGGCTGCGGCTTGTAGGTTCCCGCCAGCAGTTGGGCACGCACCTGCGACCACTGCTCCCGCAGAAAACCGCGCAACTGCTCGACGGTCATGCCGTCGACGCCCGGTGCGCCCCGGTTCTGCTCCACCCGTCGCAGGGCGGCCCACATGTTCTCCCGGGCCACCACCTGCTCCATCAGGTCCACACTACCACGCCCTCCGCTGGGGGGGTCGCCGGTCTGTCCCGGCCAGGTGCTCCGCTCTCGCACAGGCCCCGGAGGGATTCACCACCGCCTCCTGAGCGAGACCCTCTCGGGTTGGCTGCTCTCCTTGCACCCGGCGCGAACGCGCCCGCACCCTCCCGGACTCGACGTTCGGCCCTTCCCGCCGGCATTGCCAGCGGTACTATGGCCTCTGCTGACTCCTGCCGGCTCAGTCGCGCCTTGCGGTCACGGGTTGCCATCCATGCTGGCCTGCCGGCAGGCCTCCCCGGGTAAGGACGAGTACTTTCGTCGCACACCCGCCGCGTTTACAGCGCCGCCCTTCGGCCCATCTCGGGCTTCGCCGTGTGCTGCCGGCTCGCCCAGTCGGCGCTGCCTCGCCCGCGGTTCCTGGTCGTCGGGTCGCGACTTTGCCTCCGGCTTCCTTCGGATCCCGCGTCGCCGCGGGCACCCTTGCCTTCGGCTAGCGGTTGTACGGGGCCACCCTCCGCAGGGGACTTTCACCCCTTAGCACTCGCCCATGCCGGGCGCACAGCAGCGGGGCGGCCGGCCCCCTCCGGGCCGGCCGCCCCCACCCAGCCGGTTCGTCTCCCCGTTCACCGCGCTCCGCTAGACCTTGACCCAGCCCTCCCGGATGGCGTGGATCACCGCCTGGGTGCGGTCGGCCACGCCCAGCTTGCGGAAGATCGAGGTGATGTGGTTCTTCACCGTCTTTTCGCTGATGAAGAGCCGCTGGCCGATCTCCCGGTTCGAAACGCCCTCCGCCACCAGCTGCAGCACCTCGAACTCCCGGCGGGTCAGGGGCTCGGGGATGCCCCCGCCCAGGGGGGTCCACCGCTCCCGCCGCCGCGTGCCCAGGTTGAGGACACGAGCCGACAGGGTGGGGTGGACGTAACCCTCGCCCCGGCAACACAGGCGCACCGCCTCCACCAGGGTGCGGGGCTCCACGTCCTTCAGGACGAACCCGCTGGCACCGGCGGCAATGGCCTCCAGCAGGTACTCCTCCTGGTCGTGGATGGTCAGCACCAGCACCTGGGTCGAGGCGGAGGCCGCCCGGATCTGCCGGGTCGCCTCGATGCCCGACATGTCGGGCAGGTTGATGTCCATCACCACCAGGTCGGGCCGCAACCGGGCGGCGTGGCGGACGGCCTCGGCCCCGTTGCGCGCCTCGCCCACCACCTCGATGTCCGGTTCCAGGTGGAGCACCTGGCGCAGGCCCTCCCGCAGGAGGGCGTGGTCGTCAGCGATCAGGACCCGGATCGGCATGGCCGTCTTCTTCCCTCCCCAGCGGGATCTCAAGGCGCACCCGCGTGCCCTGCCCCGGGCGGCTCTGGATGTCGATGCGGCCGCCCACCATGGCCACCCGCTCCTGCATGTTGGCCAGACCAAAGCGATCGGCGCCGCGGGGCGCTGCGGGGTCGAACCCGCAGCCGTCGTCGGCTACCTCCGCCCACAGCCGCCGTGCGGCGAACTCCACCCGCATGACCACCCGGCTGGCGCCGGCATGCTTCCACACGTTGTTCAGCGCTTCCTGAAGGACGCGGTAGACCGTGATCTCCACGGCGGGGTCGAGCCGGCGGGCCGCCCCGCGGGTCACCAGCTCCACCTCGAGTCCGGTCTTGTCGACGAAGCCCGCCACATACTGCCGGAGGGCCGGAATCAGCCCCAGGTCGTCCAGGGCCATGGGCCGCAGGTCGAAGATGATCTTGCGCACGTCCTGCAGGCTCTCCCGGGTCAGGGCCTTGAGGCGCTCCAGTTCCTCCCGGGCGCGGCCCACGTCCTCGTCCAGAAGCCGCTGGCAGACCTCGACCCGCAACACCACGTTGGCCAGCATCTGGGCAGGGCCGTCGTGGATGTCCCGGGCCAGCCGGCGCCGCTCTTCCTCCTGGGCCTGGAGCAGCATCAGGCCCACCTGCAGCCGCCGCTGGAGGTCCGCCGCCTGGCCCAAAAGCTGCCCCAGCTTGCCCGACAGCAGCTCCAGCGCCAGGCGGATGTGACCGGCCAGCTCCTCCGCCCGCCGCACCGTCTCGCCCAGGCGGCGCAACCGCCGTTCCAGCTCGTCCCGGCGGTGGCGCAGCTGGGCTTCCCGCTCCTGGGCCCGTACCCATTCCTCGTGGAGCCGCATCGCCTCCTCGTAGGCTTCGCGGTAGGCTTCCTCGCCGTAGCGCTGGAAGTGGCGGGAGATCTCCACCAGCCGCAGCCGGGCCTGCTGCTGCCGGCGGGCCAGGCCGTCCACCTGGGCGATGAGCTCTGCCACCTGCGCCCGGACCTCGTCCAGCTCTCGGGCCGCTTCCCGGTATTCCTCCCGGGCCTGCTCGGCGATGAAGAAGACCTGTTCCCGCCCGCGCTCCACGGCCGTCAGGGTCTCGCGCAGGACCCGGTCCAGCGCCACGGGGTCGAGGGAACCCGGGACCGCCGCCTCCACCCGCACCACCGCCGGCCGGCACCGGACGCCGGCGGGCGCCGGTGCCCCGTTCTTCCCGGATGATCGGGATTCTTCCCGGATTATCGGAGCGAGGGGAAAAGCCATTAAGGGCAGGCCAAGGCCACCGCCGGCCCCCGGTCATGCCGGGGGGCCGCCCGGCGGGACCAGCCGCCGGAGGACCCACCGCTCCACCAGCCGCACCAGGCGGGTGCCGATGAACTCGCGACCGGGCAGGGGCGTGACCAGCACCGTGACCATCCCCAGGCGATTGCCGCCCAGGACGTCGGTGAAGATCTGGTCGCCGATCACCGCCGCCTGGGCAGGCTCGGTGCCGATGGTCTGGAGGGCGCGGAGGAAGGCGCGCCGGCGAGGCTTGGTGGCCGAGTGGACCGCGGGGACGCCGCAGGCCCGGGCGAAGCGCTGCACCCGCTGTTCCAGGTTGTTGGAGAGGATGCACACGGCGAAGCCCTGCTGCCGGGCCTCGTCCAGCCAGCGGCGCAGGGCCTCGTCGGGCAGGGGCTGATCGCGACGGGCCAGGGTGTTGTCCAGGTCGAGGATCAGGCCCCGCACCCCGCGGGCGCGCAACGCATCCCAGCGGATGGCATAGATCGAGGGGGCCACCAGATCCGGCGTCAAGAGCCGCCACAACCGCCGCACAGCAGGGGCTCCTTTCCCAGCATCCCGCCCCATTATACGGCGATTCTAGGGCTCGTCACCCTCGCCGGCAGGCTCGGGTAAGGGGCCGGGTTCGTCCAGCACGTGACGGGTCAGCTTGCGCACCGCCCGCTTCTCGATGCGGGAGACGTAGGACCGGGAGATGCCCAGCACCCGCGCCACCTCCCGCTGGGTGTAGCGGCGCCGGCCGTCCAGGCCGAAGCGGAGCTCGAGCACCCGGCGTTCCCGCGGGCCCAGCTCTCGGACCGCCTCGCGGATCCTCCGGGCCAGGAGGCGGCGGCCCACCGTCTCCTCCACGGCGTCCTCGTCGGCGGGCAACATGTCCATCAGGGTCACCTCGTTGCCCTCCCGGTCGACGCCGATGGGGTTCTGCAGGAACACCTCCCGGCGGTTGCGGCGGGTGGCCCGCAGGTGCATCAGGATCTCGTTCTCGATGCAGCGGGCGGCGTAGGTGGCCAGCCGCGTGCCCTTGGAGGGGTCGTAGGTGTCCACTCCCTTGATCAGGCCGACGGTACCGATGCTGATCAGGTCCTCGGGATCCTCGCCGGTTTCGTCGAACTTCTTGGCGATATGGGCCACCAGCCGGAGGTTGCGTTCGATCAGCACCTCCCGTGCCCTCTCGTCACCGCAGCGCATGCGCTCCAGGTAGTGAGCCTCTTCCTCGGGGGAAAGGGGCTGGGGGAAACTGCGACCGGTCTGCAGGTAGCCGACCAGGTAGAGCAGGCCGCGCACCAGCGCAGCCCCCAGGAGCAGCAGCCATCCGGGTCCCATGGCAGCGCCTCCTTGTACGGGTAAGGCCCCCGGTTCCCGGTCGCGCCGGCCGGGGGCGCCGGCTGTTCCCGTTCGCTGGACGAACCGGCCGGCTGCGCGCCGCCGGCCAGCAGGCGGGGCACTGCCACGCTATGCATGCCGGGATGCCGCTGTACCTGTCCCGGGGCGGATTTGGGCGGTGGCCTCAGCGGTCCGGGTTCCGGTCCTGGCCCGCCGGCGGGTCCTGCTCCTGGAGGGACTGGCGGTAGGCACGGACGTTGCGGTTGTGCTCCGCCAGGGTGCGGGCGAACTGGTGCCGCCCCGAACCGTCCGGGCGCAGGACGAAGTACAGGTAGTCCACGTCGGCCGGGTGGAGAACGGCGCGGATGGCGGCCTCCCCCGGGGCACCGATGGGGCCCGGCGGGAGGCCGGGGTAGCGGTAGGTGTTGTAGGGTGAATCGACCCGCAGGTCGGCGTAGGTGAGCCGGCCGGAGGTCCGGCCCAGGGCGTACAGCACGGTGGGGTCGGCATCCAGCGTCATGTTGCGCTCCAGCCGGTTGAGGTACACGCCGGCGATGACCGGCCGCTCCTCCGCCACACGGGCCTCCCGCTCCACGATGGAGGCCAGGGTGATGACCTGGTGCACGCTCAAGCCCATCTGCCGGGCCCGGGCCTCCTCCTCCGGACCCACCACCTGCCGGAACCGGTCCAGCATGAGCCGCACCACCAGGGCCGGATCGGCACGGCCGTGCTCGTCCACGGGCACCCGGTAGGTATCGGGGAAGAGGTACCCTTCCAGGGGCTCCTTCAGGGCGTTGCGGGTGCCGGCATCCCGGGGCAGGTAGGGCCAGTCCGCGGCCGCCCGGTCCAGGGCGGCGCGAAAGCTTTCCCGGGTCACCAGGCCCTCGGCCGCCAGGTGTTCGACAACCTGGGCCACCGTCCACCCTTCGGGAATGGTGAAGCGGGCGGTGAGGATGTCGCCGCGCGCCAGCTTGTCCAGCACGGCTTGGGCCGGCATGCCGGGACTCAAGCGGTAGACCCCGGCCCGCAGGCGCCCGTCGTACCCTTGCAGCCGGACCAGGACGCGGAAGGCAAGCGGATCCCGGATCAATCCCTGCCGGTGGAGGAGGCCGGCGATCTCCGCGGTGGACGCCCCTCGGGGGACCCGCACCACCGTGGTGACGGGCGACCCCGGCCGGGGTGGCTCCAGGGCGTTGACATACCGGTGGTAGAGCCAGCCGGCCGTCCCGGCGGCCAGCACCAGCGCCGCCGCCAGGACCGCCCCCACGACCCGCCAGATGGTGCGCCGCACCGCTCGCCCTCCTCACCTCCCGCAAGGTTCGTGACAGGCGCCGGGCCTCCTGCCGGGGCGCCCCGGCACGCGGGGAACGGCAAGGCCCCGCGGGCTCCCCGCGGGGCCGGTATGCGGTCGCCCCGCCCTGGGGCGTGGTCAAGGCCGCCGCCCGGAAGGGCCGCCTCCGTCCTCGTCGTCGCCGTCCTCATCCTCGGCCGGCTCCTCGTCGTCCTCCTCGTCCAGGCCGTCCAGCTCCTCCAGGTCGTCCAGGTCCTCGTCGTCCAGGACGTCGTCGTCCAGGTCCTCCTCGTCCCAGTCCTCTTCCTCCCACTCATCCTCGTCGGGACCGAGGACCTCGTCGGCATAGGCTTCGTCTTCTTCCTCGGCCACCATGTCTTCCCACGCCTCGGCGACGGCGTCCCACTCCTCGTCGTCCTCGATCTCGACCAGGACCGGCGTGCCGTCATCCTCGTGGAGCAGGCGGAAGATGAAGGCCTCCTCCTCGTCGTCGGGGTCGGCGACGATGGCATACTTGCGGTCGTTCATTTCCACCAGGTCGATGACCACGAACTGCTGCTCCTCGCCGTTCTCGTCCCGGAAGGTGACGATCCGGCGTTCCTCCGGCAGGTCCATCACTGCCCCACCACCTTCCTCCACAGGCTGCTGGCTGAGACATTCACCGCCGCCGGGGCGTTGCTTGCGTGCCCCGCGGGGAGATTCGCCACCCGTTGCCCGTTGCCTGCGCTGGGCTTCGAGAAAGGCCTGCAGGATCACCGTAGCCGCCATGCGGTCGATGATCGCCTTGCGCCGGCGCCGGGAGAGGTCGGCGTCGATCAGCACCCGCTCCGCCTGGACGGTCGACAGCCGCTCGTCCCATAGGGTTACCCGGGAAACACCGGCCGCCTGCAGCCCGGCGGCGAACGCCTCGGCCGCCTCCGCCTCCGGGCCGCGCCGGCCGTCCAGCCGCCGGGGCCAGCCGACCACGATGCCTTCGGCGCCGTGTTGGCGGGCCAGTTCGACCACCCTGGCGATGTCCCGGTCATCGCCCTGCCGGGGCAGGCTTGCCAGCGGGCGGGCCAGGATCCCCTCGGGGTCGCTGATGGCCACACCGATGACGCGGCTGCCCAGATCGAGCCCCAACCAGCGCATGACCGTTCACCCGCTTGCGGCCGGCCGGCCCCTCACAGCCAGCGCGGCTCCCGCCGGCGGGGCGCCAGCAGAAGCCAGCCGGCAGCCCCGGCCACGAAGCCCGCCACGTGGGCCCACCAGGCCACCAGGGTCACATTGGGAGCGCCCAGGGCGGCCAGCCCGTTCAGGACCTGAAGCCCGAACCAGACCAGCAGGAAGACCCAGGCGGGCACTTCCGCTACCGTAATGAAGATGAAGAGAAAAATCAAGGTGACGATGCGCGAGCGCGGGAAGGCGAGGAAATACGCTCCCAGCACGCCGGCCACCGCGCCGCTGGCACCGATGGTCGGGATGGTGGAACCGGGGTTGGCCGCCACGTGGGCGTAGTTCCCCAGGAAGCCCGCAAGCAGGTAGAACAGGAGATAGCGGCCCCGGCCCAGCCGGTCTTCCACGTTGTCGCCGAACACCCAGAGGAACAACATGTTGCCCAGCAAGTGGACCAGGCTGCCGTGCAGGAACATGGCCGTGACGAGGGGGAGGTAAGGCTCCAGGCCAACCTGGGGCAGCAGGGCCAGGGGCGGGATGCGGGCGGGAACGACCCCGAACCTCTCCGCCAGGAGGCCGATCCCCGCCTCCGGCGTGGGGCCGGTGGTCCATTCCACGTAAAACACATAGACATTGAGGGCGATGATCAGTACGGTGATCCACGGGAAGCGCCGCGAGCGAATGGTGTCGCGTAACGGGATCATGGCTTGCTCCTTCCTGCCGGTCCGCGCGGAACTGGGGCGGCGGAACGAACCGACCCGGGAGAGCACTTGTCACCGCACCGGTACGAATCCCTTTGACGGGAACGCCCGATGCCGGCCCGCGTCCGATCCTTGCGCCGGATGCTTTCCGCGCAAAGCGAGGTGAACCCCGTGACCCAGCCGATGGTTCCCGCGCCCCGCTCCCACCCGCCCCGGCTGCGCCGCAGGCGCCGGCCGGGCCGGCCAGGGCGGCGCGAATACGGGGGCGCCGGCACGCATGGGGCCCCGATGCCCCCGGAGCCCCGCCCTGGAACCGGCTGGTGGGAGCGATTCAAAGCCGAGCTGGCCTACGTGGCCAGCCTCAAGACCCTGTGGCTGGCAGTGGCCCTGGGCAGCCTGGCGGCGGGGTTTCTTCTCGGGACCTGGTTCGGTCACCAGCTGGCCGCCGCCGCCCACCTGCGTTGACCCCGGGGCCGGCCGGCTCTCGGAGCCCCACGGCTCCAGGCCGTGTCTCTCCCGCCGCGGGGTGGCCCGCCCTCAGGCTTCGCGCCGGGCCGCCCGGGCCCGCAGGCCGGCCACGTAGGTGCGGACCAGTTCCGCCAGCAGCTGATCCCGTTCGATGCGCGACACCAGCGCCCGGGCACCCCGGTGGCTGGTGATGTACGCCGGGTCGCCCGAGAGCAGGTAACCGGCCAGCTGCCGCACGGGATCGTAGCCGCGTTCCTCCAGCGCCTCGTAGACGGCGGCCAGGATGGCCGCCGGGTCGGCCGGTCGGCCGGAGCCGGATGCGGCCAGGGGCAGGCCCCCGTACATGGTGGGCTGGCCGTCCGTCACCGGCCGGGCCGGTTCCGCTCCTTGGTGCACGCCTTTCGCCTCCGCTCCTGGCTTCTACCTCCGGCTGTGCCCCCGCCGGCGCCCCGGCGCCTGGGGAGGGCGCGGCGCCCACGGTGCCCGCAGGCAGCCGGCCTCAGCTGGGGCCGGCGCCCGTCGTTCCTCCGGCCAGCTGTTCCATCCACAGGCGCCGGCCCTGTTCCAGCGCCTCCGGCAGACGCCCGGGATCACGGCCGCCCGCCTGGGCCAGGTCGGGACGCCCGCCACCGCCACCGCCCAGGCGGCGGGCCACCTCGCCCACCAGGCGTCCGGCGTGCAGGCCCCGCTCTTGGGCGCCCGGCGTCACCGCCGCCACCAGCAGCGCCCGCCCGCCAGCCCGGGCCCCCAGCAGGACGGCGGCCTCCCCGGCCCGCTGCCGCAGGTAGTCGGCCGTCTCGCGCAACACCTCGGCATCGTCCACCGGTAGTTCGCCCGCGATCACCCGGACACCTGCCAGCTGGGGCGCTGCTTCCAGGAGGCCGTCCGCCGCCTGGCGGGCCAGCCGGCTGCGCAGCTGGCGCAGCTGGCGTTCCAGCTCCCGGTGGCTCTCCACCAGGGCCTCCAGGCGGGCGGGCAGGTCGTCCACCGGCACCCGCAGGGTACCGGCCAGCCGGTCCAGGACCGCCTCCTGCCGCCGCAGGTACTCCAGGCTGCCCCAGCCCGTCACCGCCTCCACCCGGCGCACGCCGGCGGCCACGCTGCCCTCGGCGGTGAACTTGAACAGGCCGATGTCGCTGGTCGAGACCACGTGGGTGCCGCCGCACAGCTCCAGGCTGTAGTCGCCGATCTGGACCACCCGCACTTCGTTCCCGTACTTTTCCCCGAACAGCGCCAGGGCACCCGCCTCGAGGGCCTCCTCCAGGCTGGTCCAGTACCAGCGCACCGGAATGCCCCGCAGGATCTGCTGGTTGATCTCGTCCTCGATGGCCCGCAGCTGGCCGGCCGTCGGCGCCTCGAAATGGGTGAAGTCGAAGCGCAGGCGATCGGGCGCCACCAGCGAACCCGCCTGGTTGACGTGGTCGCCCAGCACCCGCTTCAGGGCCGCATGCAGCAGGTGGGTCGCGGTGTGGTTGCGCATGATGGCCGCCCGGCGGGCGGCGTCGACCCGGGCCCGCACCCGGTCGCCCACCTGGACCGCACCCTCCACCACCCGCGCCTTGTGGAGGATCCGGCCGCCCGGCAAGGGCTGGGTGTCCAGCACCTCCAGGCGCGCTCGCGGTGTCTCGAGCCAGCCGGTGTCCCCCACCTGGCCGCCCCGCTCGGCGTAGAAGGGCGTCCGGTCCAGGATCACCCCGACCTCCTCGCCGGCGTCCGCCCGGTCGGCCGGTTCGTCCCGGCGCACCAGCAGCCGCACGGTGCCCTCGTCTTCCAGGCGCTCGTAGCCGGTGAACTCCGTGGCCGGTTCGTCCGCCAGGGCCCGGGCCAGGGGGGAGCCGGGATCCCAGCCCTCCTCCACTTCCCGCGCCGCCCGGGCCCGCTGGCGCTGGACGGCCATGGCCCGCTCGAAGCCCTCCCGGTCGACGCGCAGGCCGGCTTCCTCGGCGGCGTCCTCCGTCAGGTCCAGGGGAAATCCGTAGGTGTCGTAGAGGACGAAGGCCTCCTCGCCGTGGATCAGGCCGTCCCCCCGCTGCCGGGCGCGCTCGATCACCTCGGCCAGGATCGCCATCCCCTGGTCCAGGGTGCGGAAGAACCGCTCCTCCTCGCCGCGGATCACCCGGCGCACATAGTCCGCCCGCTGGCGCACCTCGGGATAGGCGTCGCCCATCACCTCGCCCACCGTGTCCACCAGCCGGTAGAGGAAGGGTTCCTCCAGACCCAGGATCCGCCCGAAGCGCACGGCCCGGCGCAGGATGCGGCGCAGGACGTGGCCGCGGCCCTCGTTGCTGGGCAGCACGCCGTCGGCGATGAGGAAGGTGCAGGCCCGGGCGTGATCGGCGATGACGCGGAAGGGGAAGCCGGCCTCACCCCCGTCGTAGGGCCGGCCCGTCAGGTCCTCCACCGCCCGCAGCAGCGGCCGGAAGAGATCGGTGTCGAAGTTGGAGCCCACACCCTGCATGACGGAGGCGATGCGCTCCAGGCCCATCCCCGTGTCGATGGAGGGCCGGGGCAGCGGCTCCAGGCGGCCGCTCTCGTCCCGGTTGAACTGCATGAAGACCAGGTTCCAGATCTCCAGCCAGCGGTCGCAGTCGCAGGCGCCGATGCCGCACACCTCGGCATCGCAGCGGAACTCCTCGCCGCGGTCGTAGACGATCTCGCTGCAAGGACCGCAAGGGCCGGTATCGCCCATGGCCCAGAAGTTGTCCTTCTCGCCCAGGCGGACGATGCGCTCGGCGGGAATGCCCGTGACCTCCTGCCAGAGCCCGAAGGCCTCGTCGTCGTCCCGGAAGATGGTGGCCCAGAGCCGCTCGCGGGGGAGGCCCAGTTCTTCCGTCAGGAAGGTCCAGGCGAAGTGGATGGCCTCCCGCTTGAAGTAGTCGCCGAACGAGAAGTTGCCCAGCATCTCGAAGAAGGTGTGGTGCCGGGCGGTCTTGCCGACGTTCTCCAGGTCGTTGTGCTTCCCCCCGGCCCGCATGCACTTCTGGGCCGTGGTCGCCCGCTTGTACGGGACCTTCTCCTTGCCGGTGAACACGTCCTTGAACTGCACCATGCCGGCATTGGTGAACAGGAGGGTCGGATCGTCCTTGGGAACCAGGGACGAGCTCGGCACGATGGTGTGGCCATGGCGCTCGAAGAAGCGCAGGAAGCGCTCGCGGATCTCCGCGGCCGGCATCCCCGCAGGATGCGGGCGGCAGGCCGGTGTCACGGTCGCCGCCACAGGCTGGCACCTCCCCTCAGGATCCCGCTGTCTTGGCAAAGAAAAAACCGCCGCCGGCCCTGGGCCGGGGCGGGCGTGCCGCGGTACCACCCGGATTCGCCCCGCCCTCGCGGGCGGGGCCTCGGTGGGTCGGCGGGCGCGGGCCGGGCTGGAGCAGGCCACGGGCCCTGCCGATCCGCGCGGTAACGGCGCGCCGCCGGGTGCACTTTGGGAAGCCGGGTTCCGCACCGGCCGGCGACCGGGGGCCGGGACCCGGCCCCATGGGGCGGGCCAGCCCCACGTGGCGGGGCCCGGACTGGCTGGGCGCGCCCGGCCGTCGCGGGATCCCTTTCCTTGGTGCACCGGGCTCCGGGATGGCGTGCTCGCCTCCGCCCGGGAGCCTCGCAGCCTGGGGCTCCCTCTCTGCAGGGCGGGCGGGCGGCTTGGTCCCCTCATCGCCGGGGGCCGCCGCCTGAAGGGCAGCAACCCCATGGAATCACCGGCATTTTGCCATTTCCGGCGGGGCTCGTCAACTCGGCCCGGGCGGCGCCCCGCCCCGAGGTCCGGCGCCTGGCCCGCCGGCAGGGGCTCCGGACCCGGCGGCGAAGGGGTGTGCGAGGTGATGCCGGTGAAACCCGGGTTCGTTCCCGGCCTGCGGGCCGAGGTGGAGGCCACCGTCGACGCCGGCATGCAGGCCGCCTTCGACGGGCGGGTGATCCACCCCCTCTACTCCACCTGGTCGCTGGTGCACCACCTGGAGCACGCAGCGCGGCGGGTGCTGGAGCCGTATCTCGAGCCCCATGAGGAAGGGGTGGGCTACGCCGTGGAGGTGCGGCACCTGGCCCCGACCCCCGTGGGCGCCAGGGTGCGGGCCGTGGCCGTCCTCGAGGCGGTGGAGGGCAACCGGGTGATCTGCCGGGTCGAAGCCTACAATGATCTGGAGAAGATCGCCGAGGGCCGGCAGGTGCAGGTGGTGCTGGAACGGGACGCCTTCCGCCGCCGCATCGAAGCGCTGCAGCAGCGCCTGGCCCGCCAGGATTCTCCCGCCCCCTGAGGGCGGCCGGGGGAGGCGGGCAGCCGGCCCCGGGCGGGCCGTCCCGGCCGGAGGGCGCTGCGGGCAGGCCGGACCGGTCGGCGACCCGTCGCGCCACGTCCCCTCCGCGGCGGCCGGGGGGCCAGGGGCCCCCGGCCGCCGTCCCTGCCCGCAGCCTTATTTGGGGGCGGGCTCCCGGTGGCGGCGCCGGAGGCCCAGGAGGCGGCGGAAACCGGCCGCATCCGGCGTCGCCGGACCTGCAACAGGAGGCGGGCCGGCAAGCCGCCCCGCACCGCGACCGGCCCCAGCGGACCGCCCGGGTTTGCCGTGGTGGCTGGGGGCCGGGCCAGAGGAAGGGCCTTCGCCGTGTGCTGCGGGCAGGGGACCGGGGTCCGGATCCCGGCGAACCAGCCGGTCGAGCCCGCCCACCCAGTCCGGCCAGGCGAAGGCCAGCAGGACGTGGGCCAGCCCGGCCACGGGCACCGCGAACAGAAGGCCCGCCAGGCCGAAGTGGTGACCCCCCACCAGCAGGGCACTGATCACCACCAGGGGGTGGACCCCCACCCGCTGTCCCAGGATGCGCGGCGACAGCACGCTGTTTTCCACCCACTGGACCAGCACCAGGGCGACGGCCACCTTGATGGCGGTGGCCGGGGAGTGCAGGGCCGCCATGGCCAGGACCGGCACCGCGCCGATGATGGGACCAAAATAGGGGATCAGGTCGGCCAGGGCCGCCAGCGCCCCCAGCAGCACGGCAAAGCGCAAGCCGAAGAAGGTGGCCACGGCCGTGACCATCAGGCCCACGAAGCCGGCCACCAGCAGCTGGCCCCGGATGAACCCGCCCACCACCTGGTCGACGGCCCGCACCAGCTCAAGCCACCGGCGGCGGTGCCCCCGCCCCAGCCGGTCCTGCGCCCAGCGGCGGAGCCGCGGCAGGTCGTCGAGCAGGTAGAAGGCCAGTACCGGAGCCAGCAGCAGCGGGGCGGCCCCCAGGAGCCCCTCCACCAGGCCGCCGGTCAGGTCGGCCAGCCGGGCCGTCACCCATCCCTCGGTGCGGTCGATCTGCTGCAGCAGCGCCTGGCGCACCGTCGCCGGAAGGGTGGCCCGGGCCGCATCCTGGCGCACCCCCTCCACCAGCAGCCGCAACCGGCGGGCGTATCCCGGCAACTGCGTCCCCAGGCGGTTCAGCTCGTCCAGAAACCCGGGCAGAAGGTAGACCAGCGCCACGGCAGCGGCCAGGGTGATGAGCAGGTAGAGCAGGAGGATGGCCGTGGCCCGCCGTAACCCCTGGGCTTCCAGGAAATCCACGGCCGGCGCCAGCAGGTAGGTCAGGACCAGGGCCAGGACGAAGGGCGGCCAGGTGCCCCGCAGCAGGTAAAGCAGGCCCAGGCCCGCGGCGATCAGGGCAGCCCCGCCCAGGATCCTCCGCCAGGACACCGCCGGCATCGGGCCGGCCTAGCGCGCGCCGGCCCTGGCCAGCAGCCGCTGGGCCCGCGGCCTGATCCACCGGACCAGGCGGCGGCGCTGCCGCGGTACCTGGACCTCCAGCCACTGCTGGTTCCACCGCCCGGCCCGCGCCAGCCAGCGGCCCGGCCGCACCCCCGCCCACTCCAGGGCCGCCATCGCCAGGCTGCCCACCACCACGCCCGCCCAGAAGCGGCCGCCCATCCTTCTCACCCCTCCACGGGCTCGGCCGCCGCCGGAGCCCCGGCCGCCAGCCGCACCCGGTTCCCCTCTGAATCGAGGACGAAGCAGTCGACCCGTCCCGCCCCCAGATCCTGAAACTCGATGCAGCAGTCCCAGCAGTACCACTCGTTCTGGCCGATGCGCCCGGTGGCATTGCCCGCGCAGACCGGACAGCGCATGGTGCCGTCCCCCCTCGGCTTCCTCCTTAATCTGCGCGGGCAGGGGAAGGGCCATGCGGCGCCGGAGCCCCGGATCGGGGGGATCCGGGGCTCCGGCGCCGCATCGGGCAAGGCCTGGTGGGGGGTCTGGAAGCCCGTTCGACCCTGGGCTCGGCCTCGGGTGCGACCTCGGGCTCGACCTTCCCCCCGGCCTCGGCTTGGGCTGGTTCTACACCGTCGCACCCCGCCCGGCCGCCACGGCCTGGGCGCCGTCCGGCCGCTCGCAGGTCTCGGCGGCGAAGGCCGGCCCGGTGTCATCCAGGTCGCCGGGTGCCACGGGATCCAGCACCTCGGCGATCACACCGCCGCCGGCCACCCGGTCCCCGTCGTAGAAGACCACCGCCTGCCCGGGGGTGATGGCCCGCTGGGGCTCCTCGAACCAGACCTCCACCGCATCCTGGCGGCCTACCAGGGGCCGCACCACCGCCGGCGCCTCGGGCGACTTGTACCGGACCCGGGCGGTGACCCGCGCCTCGCCCGCAAGGCCGGGCCAGGACACCCAGTTGACCTCCACCGCCCGCAGGCCCCGGGCATAGGTGGCCGTATCCGGGCCCACGATCAGCGCGTTCTTCTCCGGCAGGATGCGGACCACGTACATGGGCCGGTCGCTCTGGATACCCAGGCCCCGGCGCTGGCCCACGGTGTAGTAGGCCAGGCCGCGGTGGGTCCCCACCCGCCGGCCCCGGGTGTCGTAGATGGGCCCGGGCCGGATGCGGTCGCCGGCCCGTTCTTCCAGAAAACGGCGGTGGTCGTTGTCCTTGACGAAGCAGATCTCCTGGCTCTCGGGCTTGCGCGCCGTCACCAGGCCGTAGGCCTCGGCCAGCTGCCGGACCTGGCTCTTCTCGAAACGCCCGATGGGCAACAGGGTGCGCGCCAGCTGCTCCTGGGTGAAGTTGTAGAGCACGTACGTCTGGTCCTTGCGCCGGTCCGCCGACTTGCGCAGGATGAACCGCCCCAGCGCCTCGTCGTACTCCACGATGGCGTAATGCCCGGTGGCGACGTAATCGCAACCCAGGGCCTCGGCCCGGCGCAGGAACTCGTCGAACTTGATGTAGCGGTTGCAGGCGATGCACGGGTTGGGCGTGCGGCCCTGCAGGTACTCGGCGACGAAGTAGTCGATCACCTTCTCCTCGAAATCCTGCCGCATGTTCATGACGTAATAGGGGATGCCGAGCCGCTCCGCCACCCGGCGGGCGTCGTCGACGGCGCTCAGCGAGCAGCAGCCCCCGTAGCGGGCCTCGTCCTCGGGCTCCATGGCGGGCCACGTCTGCATGGTGACCCCGATGACCTCGTAGCCCTGGTCCCGCAGCAGGGCCGCCATCACCGAACTGTCGACCCCGCCGCTCATGGCCGCCAGCACGCGCCCCTTCCTTCCCTGGCTCACGCCGCCACCCCCTTCCCTTCCGCGTCGCGTTCCTGGCGTTTGCCGGCGGGCGCCGGGCAAATCCGGTCGCACCGCCACCCCGTCCGCGAAACCTCTAGCGGCCGGCCACCAGCCCCAGGCCCTGGGCGCGGCGCGCCCGCTCCACCACCCGGGGCAGGACCTCCAGGACCCGGTCCACGTCCTCCTCGCTGGTCCCGTCGCCCAGGGAAAGGCGAATGGCACTGAAGGCTTCCCGCTCCGGCAGGCCCATGGCCTGGAGCACGTGGGAGGGCTCGGGCGTGCCCGCGCTGCAGGCGGCGCCGCTGGAGGCGGCGATGCCCTCCAGATCCAGCTGGATCAGCACCGTGTCGGCCGTCACCCCGGGCAGCCCGATGCTGCTGATATGGGGCGCCCGCGGTGCCCCTGCGCCGTGGATGCGCGCGCCGGGGATGCGGGCCACGATGCCCTCCTCCAGGCGCCGCTGCAGCGCCGCCAGCCGCGCCGCCTTGCCCTCCCGCTCCCGGGCGGCCAGCTCCGCCGCCAGGCCGAAGCCCGCGATGGCCGCGGTGTTCTCGGTGCCTGCCCGCAGGCGGCGCTCCTGCCCGCCGCCGTCCAGCAAGGGCAGCAGCTGGGTGCCGGCCCGGACATACAGGGCGCCGGCGCCCTTGGGCCCGCCGATCTTGTGGGCCGAGAGGCTCAGCAGGTCGACCCCCAAAACCTCCACGTCCAGCGGCAGCACCCCCGCCGCCTGGACGGCGTCGGTGTGGACCAGCACCCCGCGCGCCCGCGCGGCCCGGGCGATCTCGGCCACGGGCTGGATCGTCCCCACCTCGTTGTTGACCAGCATGACGGAGACCAGGATGGTGTCGGGTCGCAGGGCGGCCAGCACCTGCTCAGGGTCGACCCGGCCCTGGCCATCCACCGGAACATACGTGACGGCAAAGCCCTGCCGCTCCAGGGCCGCACAGGCGTGCAGCACCGCATGGTGCTCGATGGCGGTGGTGACGATGTGCCGCCCGCGCCCGGCGTGGGCCAGGGCCACGCCCTTCAAGGCCAGGTTGTCGGCCTCGGTGCCGCCCGAGGTGAAGATGATCTCCCGCGGCCGGCAGTGGAGCAGACTGGCCACCTGGGCCCGCGCCTCGTCCAGCACGGCCCGGGCCGCCCGCCCGGCGTAATGGAGGCTCGACGGGTTGCCCCAGGCCTCCGCCAGGACCTCGAACATGCGCTGCTGGACTTCCGGCCGCACGGGCGTGGTGGCGGCATGGTCCATGTAGACGCGGCGGGTCACCGTCACCACCTCCTTCCCCCCACCATGGGTTCCACTGTTTTCCCCCAGCAATGGGCTGTAACCACTAAATGTAAAACATGTAGCCCCGGCGCTGGCGCTCTTCCGCCTGGCGGCACAGATCCGCCAGGGTGGTGCCCTCCAGGACCCCGGTGATGGCGCGCCGGACCTCTTCCCAGACCGGGTCCGCCACCGAGGGGGTTCCCGTGGCCTCCTGGTCCGTCTCCGGGCCGATGGGGCCGTCCAGCAGGCGGACGATATCGGCTACGGTGATCTGGGCGGGATCCCGCGCCAGCACGTAGCCGCCCTGGGCGCCACGCACGCTCTGCACCAGCCCGCCCTTGCGCAGCGGCGCCATCAGCTGCTCCAGATAGTTCTCCGGCAGTTGCTGGGCGTCGGCCACTTCCCGCAGGGGCACCGGCCCCTGTCCGTAGCGGCGGGCCAGCTCGTACATCGCCCGCACGCCGTAGCGACCCCGCGTGGAAAGTTGCATGACCTGACCCTCGCAGTCGTGCACAGTGCGCGCCCGGCCGGAAGCACCGGCCGGGCGTGCCAATTCCCACTGATTCACTGGGTTTTCTCACGGCCATGCTAGCATGCCGCGGCGGGCCCTGTCAAAGGCCCGCCGCCGGGATGCCGCAGGACTGCGGCCGGTGCGGCCCTTTCCCTCAGCGCCCGCGCAGGATGTAGTGGACCGTCAGGGTGCCGCCATCGGACTGCGGCCCGGTCAGGTAACCGCCGGCCACCACGCGGGAGGCATCGCCCGCCGCGCGTGCTGGCCCCTCCGCCCCGGCCGGCCCTGCCACGGTTCAGCGCTGGAGGCGGAAGCCGTGGGGCAACAGGGTCTCGATGGGCTGGGGCGCCGGCTGGCCGTCGACCCACACCGCCAGGCCCGGCGCGTATTCGAACAGCAGCTGCCGGCAGGCTCCGCAGGGGAAGGCGGGCTCGGGGCCGTCGGCGGTGATGACGATGCGCCGGAACTGGCGCACCCCCTCGGACAGCGCCTTGAACAGGGCCACCCGCTCCGCGCACATGGTCAGCCCGAAGCTGGCGTTTTCGATGTTGGCGCCGGTGAAGATCCGGCCGTCCGCCGCCTCCAGTGCCGCCCCCACCCGGTAGCGGGAGAAGGGGGCGATGGCCGAATGCCGGGCGGCCCGGGCCAGCTGCACCAGGGGCTCCCAGCCGGAAGGTGGGGAGGCGGCACCCGTTGCGCCGGCCCCGGCCCCTGCCCCGACCGGAGCGGACGACCCGGCCGGCCGGGCGACCTCCGGCACCCGGATCTCCGCCGGCGAGGCACCCGTCACCCCGGCCGCCGCGCCGGCCCCGGAAACCCCGCCGGACCCCGCGGCCGCGGTCGATTCCGGCGCCGCCGGGGTCCCCGGCGCCAGCTCGGCACCGACCACGGCATGGATCAGGGGCGGCACGGGAGCCGGTTCGTCCGCAAGGGTGAAGGCCCGCTCCAGCCAGCGGCGGGCCGCCTCCAGCCGCGCGGGATCGTTGAAGTGCAGCTCCACCAGCGGCTCGCCCGCCTCCACCCGATCTCCCAGCCGCTTGAGCATGACCAGGCCGGCGGCCAGGTCGATGACGTCGTCCTTGCGGGCGCGGCCGGCCCCCAGGACCATGGCGGCCGTCCCGACCGCCTGGGCGTCCATGGCGGTCAGGTACCCGCTGCGCGGGGCGTTGAACACCTGGCGGTAACGGGCCTGGGGCAGCCGCTCGGGGTCGTCGACCGCCCGGGGGTCGCCCCCCTGGGCCTCCACCAGCCGGCGCAGCATGGCCAGGCCGTCGCCCGCCTCCAGGTGCCGGGCCAGGAGCCGGCGCCCCGCCTCGGGATCCGGTACCTTGCCGGCCAGCCAGGCCATGGTGCCGCCCACGGCCAGGCAGAGTTCCACCAGCTCCGCCGGCCCCTGGCCCCGCAGGGTGGCGATGGCCTCCCGCACCTCCAGGGCGTTGCCCACGGCGCGCCCCAGGGGCTGGTTCATGTCCGTCACCAGGGCGACCACGCGGCGGCCCAGGTGGCGGCCGATGTCGACCATCAACCGGGCCAGCTCCAGGGCGCCGTCCAGGGATTTCATCAAGGCGCCGGAGCCTGTCTTGACGTCGAGGACGATGGCGTCAGCGCCGCCGGCGATCTTCTTGGACATGATGCTGGCGGCGATCAGCGGGATGCTGTCGACCGTTGCCGTCACGTCCCGAAGGGCGTAGAGCCGCTTGTCCGCTGGCACCAGGTCGGCCGTCTGGCCCGCCACGGCGATGCCCAGCTCGCGAACCTGGCGGGCGAACTCGTCCCGGCTCAGTTCCACCCGGAAGCCCGGGAAGGATTCCAGCTTGTCCAGCGTGCCGCCCGTGTGGCCCAGGCCGCGCCCCGACAGCTTGGCCACCGGGATGCCCGCCGCCGCCACCAGCGGCGCCAGCACCAGGGTGGTGGTGTCACCTACGCCGCCCGTGCTGTGCTTGTCGACCTTGACGCCGGGGATGTCGCTGAGGTCGACGGTCTCGCCGGACAAGGCCATGGCCCGGGTCAGGTCCGCCGTCTCCCGGGCATCCATGCCGCGGAAGAACACGGCCATGGCCCACGCCGCCACCTGCTCGTCGGGGATGGTGCGGCGGGCGATGCCGTCCACCCACCACTCGATCTCCTCCCGGGTCAGGGTGCCGCCGTCGCGCTTCTTCAGGATCAGGTCGTAGGCTCGCAACCGCCCCGCCTCCCTCGCCGCTCTCGGGCGCGCCCGCACCTGGGGCCGGGCCGGGCACCGCCCTGCCGGCACCGCCCGCCCCGGCGGGTGGCAGCTTCAGGCAGGTTCGTCGGGCGCTCCGGCCAGGATGGCCAGGCTGGCGCTGGCACCGATGCGGTTCGCACCGGCCGCCACCATCCGGCAGGCCGCCTCATAGTCCCGAATGCCGCCCGACGCCTTGACGCCCTTGCCGGGCCCCACCGCCGCCCGCATCCGGCGCACCGCCTCCTCAGTGGCCCCGCCCGGCCCGAAGCCGGTGGACGTCTTGACGAAGTCGGCCCCCGCCTCCAGGGCCAGCCGGCAGGCCAGGTCGATCTCCTCGGGACGCAGCAGGCCCGTTTCCAGGATCACCTTGACCAGCGCTCCCGCCGGCCGGGCCACCGCCACCACGCCGTGCAGGTGGGCCACCACCTCCCGGTGGCGCCCGGCCTTGAGGAGGCCGACGGGCTGGACCACGTCCAGTTCCCGCGCCCCGGCGGCCAGGGCCGCCTCGGCCTGGCGGGCCTTGTCGGCGGCCGACCCGGCACCCAGGGGAAAGTCGATCACGGTGCACACCACCGGCCCCGCCCCAGCCAGGAGCTCCGCGGCCAGGGGGACGTACACCGGGTTGATGCACACCGAGGCGAAACCGTGTTCCACCGCCTCCCGGCAGAGCTGCTCCACCTGCTCGGGCGTGGCCTCGGGCTTGAGCAGGGTGTGGTCGATCAGGCCCGCCAGCTGCCGCCGGCCGAGGGCCGGCGGCGTCGCGCCCGCCGGTATACCCGAACCCCGGTCCTCCATTGGCGCCCTCCTCTCAACCCTTCTCCCCGCGCCCGCCGCGCGGCGCCGTCCCCCCTGCCGCCACCACGCGAACAAGCCCGCGGGATCGGGGGTCCACCGCGGGCGGCAAGGGCCGTCGCTCCCGCCCTGGCCCGCGCCGGTGGGCTCCGGTCTACGGAGACCGGAGCCCGCCGGCGTCATCCGCCGGCCCCCGGTCCCGGGCCGGGGCGGCCTGCCGGCCGGCGGCCGCTTGGGGCTCGCCCAGCTGGTGGTGGCGCCGGCACCGGGGCTCGTACGACTCGTGGCCGCCGATCAGGATCACCGGGTCGTCAGGGGCCGCGGGCCGGCCGCCGATGAGCCGCTGGGTGAAGGTGGCGGGCTCCCCGCAGACCACGCAGATGGCCTTCAGCTTGAGCACCTCGTCCGCCAGGGCCATCAGCTCGGGCATGGGGCCGAACGGGCGGCGGGCGAAGTCCATGTCGAGCCCCGAGACGATGACCCGCAGGCCGGCGGCGACCATGTCCAGCACGGCCTGGACGATGGGCGGTGCGAAGAACTGGGCCTCGTCGATGCCCACCACCTCCGCCGCCGACCGGGCCGCCAGCACGGGGATCTCCTCGGGGCGGCCGGCGGGCACCACCACGGCCTCGAGGTCGCGCCCGTCGTGGGAGGCGACGGCGTCCCGCCGGTAGCGGTGGTCCAGGTCGGGCTTGCACAGGAGGACCCGCCGCCGGGCGATGCGCGCCCGCTGGACCCGGCGCAGCAGTTCCTCCGTCTTGCCCGAGAACATGCCGCCGGTGATCACCTCAAGATAGCCTGCCATCGCGATCGCCGATGCGCTCCTTCCCCGGCCGGGGCCGCTGCTCGCCGGGCGGGCCCCGGCCGCCGGGCTACTCTTCGCGGGGCGTGACGGGCGTTCCTCCGCCCTCAGGTTCCCCGTCCGTGGAGGGTGCCTGCGCCCCTGGTGGTTGCCCGGCCCGCGACCTCCCCTGGCGGGACGGAAGATCGTCCCCATCGGGCCGGCCCGGCTCCCTAGCCGGCTGTCCTCGCCGCGGTCCAGGCGGTCCGGCCGGTCCCCGCCGGGCTTCGATGACGGGCGCCAGGCGGCCCTCGTACCCCTGGTCGCTGGGGACATAGAAGCGGGCGCCCAGGAGCTCGTCCGGCAGGTATTGCTGCCGGACGAAATGGCCCGGGAAGTCGTGGGGGTAGCGGTAGCCCTGGCCGTGCCCCAGGGCCCGGGCGCCCCGGTAGTGGGCATCCCGCAGGTGCCGGGGGACCCCGGCGATGGCCTGTTCTTCCACGGCTCTCCAGGCCGCGTCGATGGCCCGGATCACCGAATTGCTCTTGGGTGCCGTGGCCAGGTAGAGCACGGCTTCCGCCAGGGGGATACGGGCCTCGGGCATGCCCACCTGCTCCGCCGCCGCGGCCGCCGCGGCGGCCACCTGCAGGGCCCGCGGGTCGGCCAGCCCCACGTCCTCCGCCGCATGGACCAGCAGGCGCCGGGCGATGGTGCGGGGATCCTCGCCCGCGTAGAGCATCCGGGCCAGCCAGTAGACGGCGGCATCGGGGTCGGAGCCGCGGATGCTCTTGATCAGGGCCGACATGTGGTCGTAGTGCTCGTCGCCCGCGGGGTCGTAGGCCAGGGCCCGCCGCTGGATGGACTCCTCGGCCGCCGCCAGGGTGATGCGCCGCACCCCGTCCGCCCCCGGCGGCGTGGTGAGCACGGCCAGCTCCAGGGCGTTCAGGGCCGTGCGGGCGTCCCCGCCGGCCACCCTCACCAGGTGCTCCAGGGCGGCCGGGTCCACCTCTGCGCGGTACCTTCCCAGGCCCCGCTCGGGATCGGCCAGGGCACGCAGCAGGAGCTGCCGCATGTCGTCATCGGAAAGGGGCTCCAAGCGGAAGATCCGGGCCCGCGAAACCAGGGGCGGGACGCAGGCGAAGTAGGGGTTCTCCGTGGTGGCGCCGATCAGGGCCACCAGGCCGCTCTCCAGGTGGGGCAGCAGGGCGTCCTGCTGGGCCCGGTTCCAGCGGTGGACCTCGTCGACGAAGAGCACCGTCGAGCGGCCCTCCAGGGCCCACCGCTCCCGGGCCTCCTCCACCACCCGCCGCAGGTCGCCCACCCCCGCGGTGACGGCGTTGAGGGGCTCGAAGTGGGCCCGGGTGGTGCGGGCGATGATCCGGGCCAGGGTCGTCTTGCCCGAGCCCGGCGGGCCCCAGAGGATGATCGACCCCAGGCGGTCCGCTTCGATGGCCCGCCGCAGCAGCCGCCCCGGGCCCACCAGGTGCTGCTGGCCCACGAACTCCTCCAGGGTCCGGGGCCGCATGCGCTCGGCCAGGGGCGCTTGCTGCCGGGCCCGTTCCTCCGCCGCCCTGGCGAAGAGGTCTTGTTCCGGCTTGTCCTTGCCGGCTCCAGGCGTGCCCTTCGGCACCACCCTCGCCCCGCTCCTTCCGGGCGGCCTTCCCGGCCGGGCCGCCCGCGTCAGCCTTGGGTCAGGATCCGGTGGAAGATGGCCAGCGCCCGGTCCGCGTCGGCCGGTCCCACGTCCTTGTGGGTGACCCAGCGCAGCCGGTGGGCGTCCACGGCGTTGACCTTGACCCCGGCGGCCGCCAGCTCCCCGGCCAGCTGGTAGGCCGTCCGGCCCGTGCCGCTGACGTCGGCCATCACCATGTTGGTCTGGACCGTCTCCATGTCCACCCGGACCCCTGGCAGACTGGCCAGGCCCTCGGCCAGGCGGCGCGCCAGGGCGTGGTCTTCCGCCAGGCGGTCGATCATCTCGTCCAGGGCCACCAGGCCCGCCGCCGCCAGGATGCCCGCCTGCCGCATGCCGCCACCCAGGGCTTTGCGGTAGCGGCGCGCCTCGGCGATGAACTCCCGGTCACCCACCAGCACGGAGCCCACGGGGCAGCCCAGCCCCTTCGACAGGCTGAACATCACCGAATCGGCCGGGGCCGCCAGGCGGTCGGCCGGCACCCCCAGGGCCACCGCCGCGTTGAAGATGCGGGCCCCGTCCAGGTGGACCTTGAGGCCGTGGCGGTGGGCCACCTCGGCCACCGCGGCCGTCTCTTCCGCCGTCATCACCGTGCCGCCCCAGCGGTTGTGGGTGTTCTCCAGGCAAAGGAGCCGCGGCGGCGGGAAGTGGATGTTGGCGGGCCGGATGGCGGCCTCGACCACCGCCGGATCCAGCACCCCGCGTCGGGACGGAAGGGGCCGCACCTGGCAGCCCGCCAGCAAGGCCACGCCGCCCACCTCGTAGTAATAGATGTGGGATTCTTCCTCCAGCAGCACCTCGTCGCCGCGGCGCGTGTGGGCCAGCACCGCCGCCTGGTTCGCCATGGTACCGCTGGGGAAGAACAGGCCGGCCGCCTTGCCCAGCCGCTCGGCCGCCACCTCTTCCAGGCGCCGGACCGTGGGATCCTCGCCGTAGACGTCGTCGCCCACCTCCGCCTGGGCCATGGCCCGGCGCATGGCGGGCGTGGGCTGGGTGACGGTGTCGCTGCGGAAGTCGATGATGTCCGCCACGGCTGCTTCTCCTCTCCCGACCGCCTCCCGGGCGGTCAGCAATCCTGTCCTCAGGTGGGGTGGAACCCGCACCGGGGGCAGAGCCATCCCCAGGGCCGGCGCGAAAGCTGCGCTCCGCAGGCGGGACAAGGCAATGCGCCCGCCGGCGACGGTGAGGCCGCCGGCTCCGAGGGCGCGGCGCCGCCGCCGGCACCGGCCGGGGACGGGCCGGACCGGTGCAACGGAAAGCCGCTGGGGCCGGACCGGCTCCCCGGCGGCCCGTCTCCCGCGGCGGGCGGTGGCCCCGCCCCTCTCCCCCGATGGTGCCCGCCCATAGCCCAGCCTCCCGCTCCGGCCCCACGCCCCCGGGTTCCCAGGATGATCCCCGCCGGCCCGCAATACACGGGCGGGGCTGCGGCCCTGGCGGCCGCAGCCCCGCGGGTGGCCGGTTCTCCTCAACCGATGGCCTTGAGGATCTCCTGCTCCAGCTCTTCCTTGGGACGGAAGCCCACGATGCGGGCCACGGGCTGGCCGCCCTTGAAGACCAGGAGGGTGGGAATGGACATGACGCCGTAGCGGCCGGCGATGACGCCGTGGTCGTCCACGTTCAGCTTGGCGACCTTCAGCCGGCCGGCATACTCCTGCGCGATCTCCTCCACGATGGGAGCGATCATGCGGCACGGGCCGCACCAGGGCGCCCAGAAGTCCACCAGCACCGGCTGGTCGGACTGCAGCACTTCCGCGTCGAACTGTTCGGCGGTGAGATCCAGAATGCCCGCTGCCATGCCTGCGCCTCCTTCTTCCTGACCCTGGGGCCGCCGGCGAGCCATGGCGGCACCGGCGCCCGGACCGCGAGGCCCCGGCACCGGCACCGGCGGCCGCCCCCGCAGCGGGAGGTCCCGGCGCCGGGTCCCGAGGCCGGCGCCGGTCCTGCCGGCGGGTCTGGGTACAGCACCATCTTAAACCACAACGGCCGGGCCGGGACAACGGTCCGCGACCGGCGCCGCCGGGCGCCCGCCAGGGCACCGCGGCGGCACGCCGCACAGAATACAAAACCGGCCGGGTCCCTGCCCGGCCGGATGCCTGTCAAAAGGCCCACCCCGCGTGTGCCGTGGCGCCAGAGTCTTTGAACCCGCTCCCCCACAGGTGGGTGCCCTCCCACGACCGTCTTGCCCGTCCCCTGACCGTGGGGGCATGGACGCAGGCCGCGGAGAGCCGGGCTCCCTTTGTCTTGGTGTTGGATCAAGACTTCTTGCGCACCACGCGCACCGCAGGGTGGCTCGTGCCGCTCCGCTCGCGCGCCTTCATCGTAGCACGGGCCCCCGGCCCCTTCAACGGTGAAAGGCTGGAGATGGCCGGCGCCGCGGGCCGGGCTTACCGCTGCTGGATGCGCAGGTGCAGCTCCTCCAGCTGGCCGGGGTCGACCTCCGCCGGGGCGCCGGTCAGCGGGTCGACCGCGCGGGCCGTCTTGGGGAAGGCGATGACGTCGCGGATGCTGGACGCCCCCGCCGCCAGCATCACGATGCGGTCGAAGCCGAAGGCGATGCCGCCGTGGGGCGGCGGGCCGTAGTCAAAGGCTTCCAGGAGGAAGCCGAAGCGCTCCCGGGCCTTCTCCGGGGGCAGGCCGATGGCCCGGAACACCCGCTCCTGCACGTCCCGCCGGTGGATCCGGATGCTGCCGCCGCCGATCTCGTAGCCGTTGAGCACCAGGTCGTACGCCCTGGCACGCACGCCGGCCGGATCCGACTCCAGGCGGTCCAGATCCTCGTCCCGGGGCGAGGTGAAGGGGTGATGGCGCGCCACGTAGCGCTGCTCCTCCTCGTCCCACTCCAGCAGGGGGAAGTCCACCACCCAGGTGAAGGCCCATTCCTTGACCCGCGGCCACGCCAGCCGCTCCGCCAGCTGCAGGCGCAGCTTGCCCAGCACCACCGAGGCCCGCTCGGGCTCGTCCGCCGCCAGCAGGACCAGGTCGCCCGCCCGGAGCTCCAGCCGGCCGGCCAGGGCGGCTCGTTCCTCCGGCGTGAAGAACTTCACCACCGGACCCCGCCAGGCCTCGGGATCGGGTTCCGGCACCGCGATCCAGGCCACGCCCGGGCTGCCGGCGGCGCGGGCCGTCTCGTTGAGGGCGTCCAGCTCCTTGCGGGAAAGGGCCGCACCGCCCGGAGCGCGCAGGGCCCTCACCGCCCCGCCGGACGCCAGGGCCGCCTGGAACCCGCGGAAGCCAGTCTGGACGAACACGTCGCTGACGTCCACCACGACGGGCTCGTAGCGCAGGTCCGGCTTGTCGCTGCCATACCGGGCCATGGCCTCGGCATAGGTCAGCCGCGGCAAGGGCAGGGGGACCTCGACGCCCAGCAGCTCCTGCCACAGCTCGGCCATCATGCCCTCCGCCATGGCCAGCACGTCGTCCACGTCGACGAAGCTCATCTCCACGTCGATCTGGGTGAACTCGGGCTGCCGGTCGGCGCGCAGGTCCTCGTCCCGGAAGCAGCGCACGATCTGGAAGTAGCGCTCGATGCCGCCCACCATCAAGAGCTGCTTGAACAGCTGGGGCGACTGGGGCAGCGCATAGAAGCGCCCGGGATGCAGGCGGCTGGGCACCAGGTAGTCGCGGGCTCCCTCGGGCGTGCTCCGGGTGAGCATGGGGGTCTCCACCTCGAGGAAGCCGTTGCGGTCGAAGTACCGGCGCACCACCTGATAGGCCCGGTGGCGCAGCCACAGGTTGCGGAACATGGCCGGCCGCCGCAGGTCCAGGTAGCGGTAGCGCAGCCGCAGGCCCTCGTCCACCTCGGCGGCGGCATCGAGCTCAAAGGGCGGCGTCTTGCTGGTCGCCAGGATCCAGAGCTGGGCGGGCACCAGTTCCACCTCGCCCGTTGCCAGCCGCGGGTTGACCGCCTCGGGCGCCCGGCGGCGCACGGTGCCCCGGGCGGCGACGACGAACTCGGCCCGCAGCCCTTCCGCCGCCTGCACCACCTCCGGCGGCGCTTCCGCCCGGTTGATCACCAGCTGCAGGCGCCCCGTGCGGTCGCGCACCTCCACGAAGCGCAGCCCGCCCAGGTCCCGCACCCGGTGGACCCAGCCGGCCACCGTCAGGGTCCGGCCCACGTGCTCCGGCCGCACCTCGCCGCATCCCAGGTCCCGGCCCATGCGCTCCCCCTGCCAGGAACTGAGGGCCGGTGCCAGGGTCGCCCCTTCCCGGCCGGATTCGTCCATCGCCCTCATGCCCGGTCCACCTCCGCCGATCCCCTCGTCTCCGCCGCCGCGTCCGCCCCGGCAGGCCGCAGGACCGCGGCCAGCTCCCCCAGGGGCACCCGTCGCTGCTGGCCCGACGCCAGCTCCCGCACCGCCGCCTCGCCGCGGGCCCACTCGTCATCCCCCAGGATGACGGCATAGCGCACCGGGAGCCGCCCAGCCGCCCGCAGCTGGGCCTTGAGGCTGCGGCCCACATGGTCCATGTCCACGGCCAGGCCCTGGTGGCGCAGCGCCTGCACCAGGGCCAGGACCCGCGTCCGCGGTACCTGGCCCGCCACCGCCACGTAGGCGTCCAGGGGCCGGCGGGCCCCCGGCGGGCGACCTGCCGCCTCCAGGGTGAGCAGGAGGCGCTCCAGGCCCATGCCGAAGCCCACGCCGGGCGTGGGCGGCCCGCCCAAAAGCTCGATCAGGCCATCGTAGCGGCCGCCGCCGCACACGGTGTCCTGGGCGCCCAGGCCGCCGTACTTGATCTCGAAGACGGTCCGGGTGTAGTAGTCCAGCCCACGCACCAGGCCGGGGTCCAGCCGGTAGGCGATCCCCAGGGCGTCCAGCGCCGACTGCAGCTCGTCAAAGTGGGCCCGGCAGTCTTGGCACAGGTAGTCCACGGTGCGGGGCGCCCCGGCCTTGTGGGGCTGGTCCGCCGGCACCTTGCAGTCCAGCAGGCGCAGCGGGTTGGTCTCCAGCCGCGCCCGGCAGTCGGCGCACAGCTCCGCCGCCCGGGGCCGGTAATACTCCAGCAGGGCCTGCCGGTAACGGGGCCGGCAGGCAGGGCAGCCGATGCTGTTGAGGTGCACCTCCAGGCCCTCCAGCCCCAGCTCCGCGAAGAGGGTCATGGCCAGTGCGATGATCTCCGCATCGGCCGTCGCCTCCCCCGCCCCGAAGATCTCGGCGCCGAACTGGACGTGCTGGCGGTAGCGCCCCGCCTGGGGCCGCTCGTGGCGGAACATGGGCTGGATGTAGAAGAGCTTGACCGGCTGGGGGCCGTTGTGCAGCCCGTTTTCCAGGTAGGCCCGCACCGCCGCCGCCGTGCCCTCCGGCCGCAAGACCAGCTGGCGGTCGCTGCCCGGCGGGGTCAGCACGTACATCTCCTTCTGGACGATGTCCGTCGTCTCGCCCACCGTGCGCTGGAACAGCTCCCGCGCCTCGATGACGGGCGTGCGCAGCTCGCCGAAGCCGAAGCGGGCGGCCACGTGGCGGATGCGGGCCTCCAGGGCCTGCCACCGCGGCGCCTCTTCCGGGGTCACGTCATAGGTGCCTCGGGGTCGCTGGATGCGCTCCAAACCTCTCCCTCCTCGGGCCCGCCGGCCCTGCCGGCCGGCGGGCCGGCCATCGCCCTGCTGCCGGCCCTACGCCCGGCTGTCGAGCCATAAGGTCACCGGCCCGTCGTTGACCAGCTCCACCTGCATGTCGGCACCGAACCAGCCCGTCTGGACGAACAGGCCCCGCGCCGCCAGGGCCTCGGCCACCGCCCGGTAGAGGGGCTCGGCCTCCCCGGGGGGCGCGGCGGCGCTGAAGGAAGGCCGCCGCCCCCGCCGGCAATCCCCCAGCAGGGTGAACTGGGACACCACAAGGACGTGGCCCTCCGTCTCCTGGAGGGACCGTTCGAAGTGCTTCCCGGCCGCCGCGCCCTCGCCGGGAAAGATGCGCAGGTTCGCGATCTTCTCGGTCATCCACTCCACGTCGGCCGGCCCGTCGCCCCGTTCCACCCCCAGCAAAACAACGACCCCTCGACCGATGGTGCGAGGGGCTTGTCCGGCGGTGTGCACCGAGGCCCGGGCCACCCGCTGGATCACGGCCCGCATACCCGACCTCCGTTCCCGCTGCGGGTCCCCCGCGGTCCGGCAATCGCCCCGGCCCGCGGCCCTTACCGGTTGACCACCCGCTCCACCCGGATCACGTCCCGCACCCGCTCCAGCTGCCGGCGCAGGTGGTCGAACTGCTCCAGGTTCTGGACCTCCACCACCAGGTCGATGGTGGCCGTGCCGTCCCGGTGGGTGCGGGTGCGCACCGCCAGGATGTTGCGCCGCGTATCGGCCACCACCGCCGCGATGTCGGACAGCAGCCCCACCCGGTCGTAGCAGTCGATCTCCACCGCCACCGGGAAGGCCTGCCCCGCCACCTGGTCCCAGCTGACGTCGATCAGCCGCTGGCCGGCCTCGGGGCTCGCCTTGAGCATATTGCAATCGGCCCGGTGGATCGAGACCCCTCGCCCCCGGGTCACGTAGCCCACGATGGGATCCCCGGGAACCGGGCTGCAGCAGCGGGAGAAGCGCACCAGGACATGGTCCAGGCCGCCTACCCGCACCCCGGCGCCTTGCGCCGGCGCGGACCGGGCGCGGCGCACCTCCTCGGGCACGGCCGGGACGGCCTCGCCCCCTTCCCGCGCGGCCCCCTGGCGGCGGTACAGGTCCCGCAGGCGGCCCGCCACCTGGCCCGCCGCCACCCCGCCGTAGCCGATGCATACCAGCAGCTCCTCGCCGTCCGGCAGGTTGTAGCGGGCGGCCACCTCATCCAGCCAGTCCTTGCGCCAGACCTCCTTCACCGGCAGGCCGTGGGCCCTGAGCTCGTGCTCCAGCATGAGGCGCCCGCGCTCCAGGTTCTCGTCCCGCCGCTGCTTCTTGAGCCACTGGCGGATCCGGCTGCGGGCCGTGGAGGTGCGCACGAACTGGAGCCAGTCGGCGCTGGGACCGCTGGATTGCTTGCTGGTCAGGATCTCGACGATGTCCCCGTTCTTCAGCCGGTAGTCCAGCGGCACGATGCGGCCGTTGACCTTGGCGCCCACGCAGCGGTGGCCGATCTCCGTGTGGATCCGGAAGGCGAAGTCCACCGGGGTGGAACCCGCCGGCAGGTCGATCACGTCCCCCTTGGGCGTGAAGACGAAGACCTCGTCGGAAAAGACGTCGATCTTCAGGGACTCCATGAACTCCCGGGCGTCGCCCAGGTCGTTCTGCCACTCCAGCACCTGGCGCAGCCAGGCCAGCTTGGCGTCGAAGTCCTTGTCGGTGCGCCCCCGCTCCTTGTACCGCCAGTGGGCGGCGATGCCGTACTCGGCGGTGCGGTGCATGTCCCAGGTGCGGATCTGGATCTCGAAGGGCTCGCCCTGGGGCCCGATCACCGTGGTGTGCAGGGACTGGTACATGTTGGACTTGGGGGTGGCGATGTAGTCCTTGAAGCGGCCGGGCAGCGGCCGCCAGATGGTGTGGACCACGCCCAGCGCCCCGTAGCAGTCCTTCACCGTATCCACGATGACCCGCACGGCGATCAGGTCGTAGATCTGGGACAGGTCCTTGCCCTGCTCGTACATCTTGCGGTAGATGCTGTAGAAGTGCTTGGCCCGCCCCTGGATGTCCGCCCGGATGCCGGCCTCGGCCAGCTTGGCGCGCAGGGTGCGGATGATCACCTGGGCCAGCTCTTCCCGCTCCGCCCGCTTGCGGGGGATGCGCTCGGAGAGCTCCCGGTAGCGCTCGGGCTCCAGGTAGCGCAGGGCCAGGTCTTCCAGCTCCCACTGGATCTGGGACATGCCGAGGCGGTGGGCCAGGGGCGCGAAGATCTCCAGGGTCTCCCGCGACTTGGCGATCTGCTTCTCCCGCGGCACCACGGCCAGGGTGCGCATGTTGTGCAGGCGGTCGGCCAGCTTGATCAGCACGACCCGGATGTCCCGGGCCATGGCCAGGAACATCTTGCGCAGGTTCTCCGCCTGCTCTTCCAGGCGGGTGCGCCATTCGATCTGGTTGAGCTTCGTCACCCCGTCCACCAAAAGGGCCACCTCGGAGCCGAACTCCCGCTCCACCTGTTCCAGGGTGACCTCGGTGTCTTCCACGGTGTCATGGAGCAGGGCCGCCACCAGGGTGGCGGCATCCAGCTCCAGGTCGGCCAGGATGAGGGCCACCGCCAGGGGGTGCTCGATGAAGTCCTGGCCCGAGGCCCGCTTCTGCCCCTGATGGGCCGCCTTCCCGAACTCGAAGGCGCGGCGCAGCCAGTCCAGGTCCTCCGGGCCGAGATACCGCCCGGCCCGGCGGATCAGCTCATCGGGTGTGACGGAAGGCTGCAGCTCCACGGCCACGGGCCAGCACCCCCTTTCCTCCGGCCGGGTCGCCCGTCCGGCCCTTCCGGCGCCCGCAGGCTCAGCGGCCGCCCGGCGCCTCTTGTCCCCCGGGAGCGTCCCGGCTCCCTGCGCCCGGCCCGTTGATCCTTCCCTGCTGCCCGTTGGCGTTTCTTATCAGTTCATTGTATCCCAGAGGGAGCGGTACAGCCAGAGGCTGGGCCAGCACCTCTTCGGCTTCGCCCCAGCGGCCTGCCGCCAGCGCAGCGGCCACCCGGTCCAGCACCTGGCGGCGCAGGGTGCCGGTGCGGTAGCGGGGGCTGCGGTTGAGGTCGAAGGCCTTCTGTCCCCGCGGGGCCAGCACCCACGCCCCGCCGGCAACCGCCGCTGCCTCCGGCCCGGCACCCGGCGGCAGCGCCGGCGGGGGGCCGCCTGCAGGCCCGCCGGGTGGCCGTCCCGGCCCGCCGCCGCCCGCCGGTGCCAGGACCCCGGCTTCCCGCAGGATCTCCAGGGCCGCCTGCAGGGTATGGCGCGGCCACCGGGGCAGCCGGGCGGCCAGGGCGTCCAGAAGAGCCCGAGGCCCCGCGGGCAGGAGCCAGCCCCCTGAGGTGGGCACCGCCAACCCTTCCCTGCCCCGGGCGACCTCCTCCAGGGCGGTATAGACCTGCACCAGGGCCGCGCGGTCAGGGTAGAGCTCGGCCGTCCACCGCCGCCGCCGCTCCAGCTCGGCGGCCAGCCACGTCGCCCGGGCCGGCTCGGCCGGGCGCAGGTCCTGGACCCGGAGATCGACCCGCAGGTTGCCGCGGTAAGCGTCGACCCGCGGCCGCACGGCCACCTCCACCTGGGGCACCTGGGCCAGCTGGCGTGCCAGCTCGCCCAGGCCGAAGGCCACCGCCGACCAGCCCCCCGGCCATTCCAGCCGCAGGTGCTCGCCGCCCCCCACCGCCCGGGCCACGGCGGGCGGCAGATCCGCCAGGGCGATCACAGGCTCGGGGTTGCCTTCCCCGAAGGGGGCCAGCCGCTCCAGCTGGCGGACGGCCTCCACGGTCAGTTCCTCCGGGCGGGCCACGGCGTCCACCTCCACCACCGGCACCCGCTGGGCCGGGGTCAGGGACCGGCGCGCCTCTGCCGCCAGCCGCTCCCCCAGCTCGCGCCACCGGGCGGCCGGCAAGGTGAAACCCGCCGCCTGGGCATGGCCGCCGAAGCGGGCAAAGAGCCCGGCGCAAGACGCCAGCGCCCGGAACAGGTGGAACCCGGCGATGCTGCGCCCCGAACCGGTGATCCATTCGGCCTGCTGGCGGCCCACCAGGGCCGGGCGGTGGAACAGGTCGACCAGGCGGGACGCCACGATCCCCAGCACCCCCTGGTGCCAGCCCGGGTGGGCCAGGGCGATCACCTCGTCGCCGTACAGCCCCTCGCCCCGCTCCAGGCGCTGGAGGGCCTGCCCGAGGGCCAGGTCTTCCTGCTGCCGGCGCAACCGGTTGAGCTGGTCGACGGCCAGGGCCAGGGCCCGGGCCCGTTCCCGCTGGTCGGTGGCCAGCAGCTCCCACGCCTGGTAGGCGGAGCCCATGCGGCCGGCCGCGTTGAGGCGCGGCGCCAGGATGAAGGCCACCCCGTGGGCGTCGAGGCGCGTGTCCCCCAGGCCCGCCACCTCCGCCAGTGCCGCCAGCCCCGGCAGGGGCGCTGCGGCCAGCTCCGCCAGGCCCCGCTGCACCAGGGTGCGGTTCTCGTCCTGGAGGGGGACCACGTCGGCCACGGTGGCCAGGGCGGCCAGCTGCCACCAGACGGGGGAAGCCGGTTCGTCCCCCAGCAGGGCCTGCAGCAGCTTGAAGACCACGCCGGTGCCGCAGAGGCCGCGCCAGGGGTAGCGGCTGTCCGGACGGTGGGGGTTGATCACGGCCAGGGCCGGCGGCAACTCCCCCTGCGGCTGGTGGTGATCGGTGACGATGACGTCCAGCCCCCGGCGCGCCGCCTCGCCCAGCGGCCCGTGGGCCGCGATGCCGTTGTCCACGGTGATGAGCAGGGTCGCGCCCATGGCCTGGGCGGCCTCCAGCGCGCCCGGCGGGACGCCGTAGCCCTCCCCGTGCCGGTCGGGGATGTAGACCTGGACCCGGGCACCGGGTTCGAAATCCTGCAGGCCGCGGTAGAGCAGTGCCGCCGCCGCCACCCCGTCCACGTCGTAGTCGCCCACGATCAGGATCCCCTCGTCCCGGGCCAGGGCGGTCCGGATCCGCGCCACCGCCGCCTCCATGCCGGTCAGCAGGAAGGGATCGTGCAGCAGGGGGTGGCCGTCCAGCAGGCGGCGGGCCGCCGCCACGTCCGTCCAGCCGCGGGCGGCCAGCACGCGGGCCGTCAGGGGTGTCACCCCCAGGGCCCGGGCCAGCCGCTGGGCGGCGGCCGGATCGGCCGGGCGCACCTGCCAGCGGCGGCCCACCAGGGGAACCCTCACCGGTCCCGTCCCCCTCGGCGGCGGCCCCGGCCGCAGCAAGGGCGCGGGTCTTGATGTCCTGCCGGGCTTGGGGTGCCAGAAAATGGCACGGGCATCGCCTCCACAGGGAGGCGGTCTTCGACAGGCAGGGGGGTGTTCCTGCGCCGGGCCCCTGGCGGGTGTGCCGGATCGCCCCGGGCCGAGTTCGACAGAGATCAGGGCCGGGCGCGTTCCTTCCGCTGGGCCCTTTCCCGGTGGACGATGGAGATCAACGTCTCCCGCTCCAGCTCGTCGACCACATAGAGGCGCCCGCCGGCCGCCCGCACCAGTTCCCGCAGGTACCGCTCGTTGGGCTGAAGGCCGATGCAGGTGAAACCCACCCGGCCGAAGCGCCCTGTGCCAAGCTGCCGGGCCACCTGCACCGCGTCCTCCAGCGGGTTCGCCGTCCGGTAGGGGACGGTGGGGATGCCGTCGGTGACGAGCACCAGCAGGGGGTTGCGTGCCCGGCTCTGGGCGAGGTAGAGCAGCGCCACCTCCAGGCCCTGGGCCAGGGGGGTCAGGCCGTAGGGCTGGATCTGGCTGAGGCCGCGTTCGACCCGGCTGGTGTTGCGGGTGAGGGGGACCTGGACCTGCACCACCCGCTCCTGGAAGGTGATGACCGCCACCCGGTCGCGGGTGGAGACCAGAAGCTGCTGGGCCAGGTCCTTGGCGGCCCGGATACGGTTTCCCGCCATGCTGGCGCTGGCGTCTAGCACCAGGCAGACGTCCACGGGGTGCCGGCGCAGGCGGCGGTACAGCCGCAGGTCCTGGGGCTGGACGCGCAGGGGCAGGCCCCCCCGGGCCAGGGCCGCCATCACCGACTCGGCCACGGCCAAGCCGTCGCCCCCGGCACCCGGTTCCCAGGGGCGCACCACCCGCCGGTTGGCCTGCCGGCCCCGCTCGTCGTCGTACACCGTGACCGGGCTGTGGCCAGGTCGCGGGTCGGGCCGGGCCGGCCTCACCCGCAACAGGCGCCGGAGGGTGGTGCGCACGGTGCCCGGCTCCTCCAGCAGGTAGGCCATGAGTTCCCACCCCTGGGGGTTCAGGCGGTAGCGCTCCCCGTCCCGTTCCACCAGCCCCGCCTCGCGCAGGTCGTTGAGCCAGCGGCGCAGGTCCTCGTAGCTGGCACCGGGAAGCTGCAGGTCCCGCATGGTGGCGCCCGGCCCCAGCCGTTCCAGCAGGGCGGCGCCCAGGTCGACCCCCGTCTCCCGCAGCCAGTTCAGGGATCGCGCCAAAAGGCGCTGGCGGCGGGCCAGCCCGCCGGGGCTCGCAGAGGCTCCGGGCTTTGGGCCCCCCGCGCCGGAGACCGCTGCCCCACCGGACGAACCGGCCGCCGCCCCGGCGCCGGGCTCCGCCGAGCCGGGTCCGGAGGCGGCCCCTTCCCCGTGCGCCGGGCCTGCTCCGGTGCCGGTGCCCTCCTGCGGCCGCGGCCCGTCCCCTGCCTGGGGGTGGGCGGCGCCCCGCCGGGGACTCCCCTCCGGGGAGGCGGAAGCGCCGCCCTCTCCCGGTATCCGGTGCCGTCCGGGCACCCCCCGGACCAGCGGGGCTTGGGACCCCCACGGGCCCGGGTACCCCTCCGGCCCGGTCCCCGGGCCCGGCTCCCCGACCGCCGGCAGGAACCCCTCGGGGAGGCCGCCGGTGGAGGCCGGATGGCCGGGCCGGCCCCGCGCCGGGCCGGCGGCGGAACCTGTACCGGCGCGGCCTTCCTCCGCCGGGCCGCGCCGCCAGGCGCGCCAGAGGACCCGCCAGGACCCTGGGCCCTCCCGGCCTCTCCCGCTGCGGCCGTCCCGGAGCCGCCCGCTGCTCCCCCAGCCCCCGTCCGGGCCACCGACGGGGACTTCCCGCCAGGAACCGGCGCCCCGCAGGCCGGGCGCCCGGTGCCGGGAGGCGCCTCCGTCCCCCGGCTCCGAGGGATCACCGGTGCCCGCACGGCCCGGCCAGGGCGCGGGACCGCGCAGGATGACTTCCTCCCCCGGCGGAGCCCACCCGCCGGGCCCGCCACCGCCCGGGCTCCCCCCGGTCGCGCCGCCGCGCCCACCGGGCCCACCGGCCTCCCCTTCCCCGCCGCCCGCGGCGGCACCACCCCATCCCGGCGCCCCGGGGGCCCCCTGGGCGCCCAGGGGCGGGGAGCCGCCGCGCGGCTCACCCCAGGCCCCGCCCCACGGCCCGCTGCCCGCCCCCGGCCGGGGCCGTCGCTCCTCCCGGAGGAACGAGTCGGATGCCGTCTCGTAGTCGCTGAGGTCCAGGGGCGCCCCGCCGCGGCCGCACACCAGCTCCACCGCGTCGACCCGGCGCAGCTCCAGGCCGGTCTGCAGCACCGCTTCCTCCACGGCAGCCACGGCGTACACGGCAAACCCCCAGAGGGCGCGGGGCAGGCCGATGGCCAGGTGGACGTGGTTGCGGTGGGCCAGGCGCAGGGACAGCCGGCGACCGTAGATCAGCGACCCCGACGCCCGCCCGCCGCCGGTACCGGTCTGCAGGTCGATGTAGTCGGGGATCTGTTCCACGGGCAGGCCGGCGACGCGGTAGGAACCGGCGTCCCGGGCGAAGACGCGGGCGGCCCGGCCGAGCTGCCGGGCGACCAGGCGGTGGTCCACCTCCCCCTCGGCGTGGAAGATGTCGATGTGCAGGATCTGGCCGGGGTGGGAGCGGCCGTAGAAGACCCGGCCGGCATCGGCGTCCTCCAGCACCTGGACGACCCCCGGGCGGCCCGCCACCAGCAGGTGCACGCAGGTGCTGGCCACGGCCGCCTCGCCGATGCTGGCCGCGCCCCGGGGAAGGGCCTGCATCAGGCGGGCCGTCAGGTCGGATTGCCGGCCCAGGCGCTCCGTCAGCCGCTCCAGGCCGGCCACCAGGGGCGTCACGGGTGGCTCCAGGACCGGATGGCCCGGTCCCGCGTCAGCTCCAGCAGCGGCCGGGCCCGGTGGGGCGGGGTGGTGCCCTCCCGGGCGCCGGGCCGGACGGGCCCGGCGCCCGGGCCGCTGCCGGAGCCCCCGCTGCCGGCGGGGTGGGCCGCCAGCAGGCCGGCGGAGGCGCCCGCGCCGGAGCCGGGGGGC
>NZ_JH976535.1:0-14739 GCF_000183545.2 Thermaerobacter subterraneus DSM 13965 | reverse complement strand
GGCCCTGGCCGTGGTACCGCGGCGCGGCGAGCCCGCCTTCGCCGTGCCCCTGCTGGAGGCCGGGCGGGTGGCGGAGGCGCCCCTGGTGCGGGCCCTGGCGGCAGGAGGGCCTGGGGAACCCCGGGCGCCGGCTGCGGGGTCCGGCGTCGGTGGGGCTGCGCGCGGCGCCTCCGGCGTATCCCCCGCGGCCCGGCCCGCCCCGGTTGACCCGGCCACCCCGGCTGCTGCGGCCGCCCCGGCCGAAGGCCCCGCCCCCACCGGGGCCGGGGCCTTCGGCCGGGTGTGCCCGTACGCCGACGGAGCCGATCCCGCCCCCGCGGTCGCCAGGGCCGTCGCCCTGGCGACCGCGGGGGCTGGGCGGGCCGGTGCGGGTGGCGGCCATGGAGGAGCAGGTCGCCCGGCTGTTCGAGTGGCGGGCCGCGGCGGCGGCGCTGCCGGGGGTGTCCTGGCAGCCGGCCGACCCGGTGCTGGGCGCCCTGCGGGCCCGCAAGGACGCCGCGGAGGTGGCGGCCCTCCGCAAGGCGGCGGAGCTGGTGGAGACGGCCCTGGGCCACGGCATGGCCTTCATCCAGCCGGGGTACCGGGAGAGCCAGATTGCCCGGGAAATTGAAAAGGCCCTGCGGGAACTGGGTACCCGCAGTCCCTTCGGCATCCACGTAGCCTCCGGCCCCCGCTCCGCCGTGCCCCACGCCGAGACCGAAGACCGGGTCCTCCAGCCGGGGGACCTGGTCTGGGTCGACGTGGGGGCCGAGGTGGACGGCTATGCCGCCGACATCACCCGTACCTTCCTCCTGCCTGGGGGCGACCCCCATGGAGCGGCCCGGAAGGCCGAGATCTACCGCGTGGTCTACCTGGCCCAGGCGGCGGCCCGGGCCGCCGCCCGCCCGGGGGTGCGGGCGCAGGAGGTGGACGCCGCAGCCCGCCGGGTGATCGAGCAGGCCGGTTACGGGCCGTACTTCACCCACCGCACCGGCCACGGCCTGGGGCTCGACGTCCACGAGGCGCCCAACATCGCCCCCGGCGACGAGACCGTCCTGGAACCCGGCATGGTCTTCACGGTGGAGCCGGGCATCTACCTGCCCGGCCTGGGTGGCGTTCGCATCGAAGACGACCTGCTGATCACCGAGGAGGGGGCGGTCAGCTTGACCCGCTCCCGGCGCTGGCTGGCGCCGGGCCCCGAACCCGCCCTGCCGGTGGCCGGCCCTGAACCCGCCCCGCCGGCGCCCGCTCGCGCACCCGCCCCGCCGCGGGCGGCGGCCCCCGATCCGGCGGCCGCACAGCCGCCGGCGGAGGACGTTTCGGGGTCCCAGCCGGCTGTCCCGCCCGGGGGAACGGCCCGGCCACCGGCGGGGCCGTCCCCGCGGCCGGAGGAGGGCGGCCGGTGACGGGCACCTCCGACCGGCGGGCCCTGGTCCTGGACGGCTGCAGCCTGACCCTGGCCGCCATCGCCCAGGTGGCCCGGGAAAGCCGTCCCGTCGCCCTCGACCCGGCGGCCCGGCAGCGCATGGAGGCCAGCCGGCGGCGGGTGGAGGCGGCCGTGGCCCGGGGGGAGATCCTCTACGGGATCACCACCGGCTTCGGCAAGCTGGCGGACGTGGCGATCCCTCCCGCCCAGGCGCGCCAGCTGCAGGAAAACCTTCTGCGCAGCCACGCCGCGGGGGTGGGTGAACCCCTGCCCACGCCGGTGGTCCGGGCCATGATGCTGCTGCGGGCCAACGCCCTGGCCCGCGGCTTCTCGGGGGTCCGGCCGGAAGTGGTGGAGCGGCTGCTGGACCTGCTCAACCACCGGATCCACCCCGTGGTGCCCTCAAGGGGTTCCCTGGGCGCCAGCGGCGACCTGGCTCCCCTGGCCCACCTGGCCCTGGTGCTCATCGGACGCGGCGCCGCCGAGGTCGACGGCCAGGTTCTTCCCGGCGCACGCGCCCTTGCCCGCCGGGGCCTGGAGCCGCTGGCGCTGGAGGCCAAAGAAGGGCTGGCGCTGATCAACGGGACCCAGGCCATGACCGCTCTGGGCTGCCTGGCGGTGGAGGAAGGGCTCTACCTGGCTGCCGTGGCCGACGCGGCCGGGGCGCTGACCCTGCAGGCCCTGCGCGGCATCCCTGCCGCCTTCGACCCCCGGATCCACGCCCTGCGGCCCCACCCGGGCCAGCAGGCGGCCGCCGCCCACCTGCGCCGGCTTCTGGCGGGCAGCCGCCTGGTCACCGAGCCCGGCCAGCTGCGGGTCCAGGACGCCTACAGCCTGCGCTGCATGCCCCAGGTGCACGGGGCGGTGCGGGATGCGCTGGCCCATGCCACCCGGGTGCTGGCCGTCGAGGCCAACAGCGTGACCGACAACCCCCTGATCTTTCCCGACGAACCCGGCCCGGGGGACGAGCCCGGCGGCGCGGCCGGCGTCTTCGCCCCCCGCGCTGCCGCCGCCGGCGGGGCCGCCCCGGGTACGTCCAGCGCCGGCAACGCCAGCGGCGCCCGTGGCGCGACGGGGGACGTCCTCTCCGGCGGCAACTTCCACGGCGAGCCCGTGGCCCTGGTGCTGGACTACGCCGCCATGGCCCTGGCCGAGCTGGCCGGCATCGCCGAGCGCCGCGTCGAGCGGCTGGTCAACCCCCAGCTGAGCGGCCTGCCGGCCTTCCTGACCCGCCACGGCGGGCTCAACTCCGGCCTCATGCTGGCCCAGTACACCGCCGCGGCCCTGGTGTCCGAGAACAAGACGCTCGCCGTGCCGGCCAGCGTCGATTCCATCCCTTCCTCGGCCAACCAGGAGGACCACGTGTCCATGGGCATGACCGCCGCCCTGAAGCTCTGGCGGGTGGTCGAGCACACGCGCCAGGTGCTGGCCATCGAGCTTTTGTGTGCCGCCCAGGCCCTGGACCTGGTGGGGCCGGCCGGGCTGTCGCCGGCGACGCAAGCCGTCTATGAGGCGGTGCGGGCGGTGGTGCCGCCCCTGGACGGCGACCGGGAGCTGGCGCCCGACATGGCCGCAGTCGCGGCGCTCCTGGCCCGGCGGCAGCTGCCCCTGCCCGCCGCCGGGGACCTCCCTGCTAGGAGGGATGGGACCGCGGCCGGGGACCTCACCACGGAGGGAGGCCCGGCCGCCGCCGGAGACCCCCCCGCTGGCGAGGACCCGCCCGCCCCCGGACCCCTTACCACCACGGGAGAACGCCCGATCCCCGGGGGACCCGGCGATGGGGGCGGCGGCGTGCAAGCGGGCCGGCCGGGCGCCGGCCCGGAGGAGGTGGAACCGCGGTGAGCCGGTCGTGGCAAGTGATCCCCGGGGGGCTGGCCTGGGGCGACCGCCGGTTCGTCTGGGGCAGCCGGACCTACGTGATGGGAATCCTCAACGTGACGCCCGATTCGTTCTCGGACGGCGGCCGTTACCTGGACCCGGCAGCGGCGGAGGAGCATGCCCTGGCCATGGCGGAGGCCGGCGCGGACATCATCGACATCGGGGCCGAATCCACCCGGCCCGGGGCGGTGCCCGTGCCGGCGGACGAGGAGCGGCGCCGCCTGCTGCCCGTGATCCGGCGCCTGGCGCCCCGGCTGGACGTGCCCATCTCCGTCGATACGTACAAGGCGGAGGTGGCGCGGGCCGCCCTGGAGGAAGGGGCGGCGATGATCAACGACGTGGGCGGCCTGCACCGCGACCCCGCCATGGCTCAGGTGGCGGCCGCCTACCGGGTGCCCGTGGTGGCCATGCACGCCCGGCCCCACGGAGATACGGCCTATGTGGACTTCTGGGGCGAGGTGCTGGGCTTCTTACGGGCGGCCGTCGACCGGGCCACGGCCGCCGGCCTGCCGCGGGAGATGGTCATCGTCGACCCGGGCTTCGGCTTCGGCAAGACCCCCGAGCAGAACCTGGACCTGGTGCGGCAGCTGCCCCGGCTACAGGTTCTGGGTGCGCCCGTGTTGCTGGGGACCTCCCGCAAGAGCACCATCGGCCGGGTGCTGGACCTGCCCGTCGACCAGCGGCTGGAAGGGACGGCGGCCACCGTGGCCCTGGCCGTGGCCCGCGGGGTCGACCTGGTCCGCGTTCACGACGTGGTGCCCATGGTGCGCCTGGTGCGCATGGCCGATGCGGTGGTCCGCCACCCCCACTGGGACGAACCGGCCCCCGCAGCGCCCGGCGGGGCTCCGGCGGTCCGCGGCGCCGGTGTGATCCAGCTGCGGGGCCTGCGCTTTGTGGCCTGCCACGGCGTGCTGCCCGAGGAGCACACCACCCCCCAGCCCTTCCTGGTGGACGTGGACCTGGGCGTCGACGTGACCGCGGCCGCGGCCCGGGACGACCTGTCCTTCACCATCGATTACGCCGAGGTCCACCGCAGGGTGGCGCGGATCCTGGAGGGTCCCCACCGCCGGCTGATCGAAACCCTGGCCTGCGCCGTCGCCGACGATCTCCTGGCCGCCTTTCCTGTCGGCTGGGTGCGGGTCCGTGTGGCCAAGCCGGAGGCGCCGCTGCCCGGCCCCTCCCAGGGCGCGGCGGTGGAGGTGTGGCGGGGCCGTGAGCCGCGTTCGTCCTGGATCTGACGAGCCGGCGCCCGTGCGGGCCTACCTGGGTCTGGGCGCCAACCTGGGGCGGCCCCGGGAGCAGCTGCGGTGGGCGGTGGCGGCCCTCGCGCAAGAGCCGGGCATCACCGTCACCGGGGTGGCATCCCTGTACGGCTCCCGGCCCGTAGGTGTCACCGACCAGCCCGACTTCCTCAACACGGTGGTGGCCGTGGACACCACCCTGCCGCCCGGGCAGCTGCTGGACCGGATGCTGGAGCTGGAGCGCCGGGCAGGCCGGGTCCGGCTGCGGCGCTGGGGGCCCCGCACCCTGGACATCGACCTTCTGTGGTACGGCGGCAGGGTGATCCACGATCCGCCGCGCCTGATCGTTCCCCACCCCCGGGCGGCCGAGCGGGCCTTCGTCCTGATCCCGTGGGCCGAGCTGGCACCGGGGACGGTGGTGCCGGGCCACGGCAGGGTGGCCGACCTGTGCGCGGCCGCCGATCCTTCCGGGGTCTGGCTGGAAGAACCGGCCCCCGCCTGGTGGCAGCGACAGGAATCGCCGCCCACGAGCGGCGAATAGCCTGCCTGGCCGCCACCTGCGCGGGGGAAGGGGGCGAGGGGCGTGACGGCGGAGCGGACACCTGATGGCGGCCGGGAACCCGGCGGTTCCGGCCGCCCGCCGGGCCAGGAGGCCGGTGCCCCGGCGGCCGGGGCAGCCAGCTCCCCGGCGGGCGGGGAGGCCGGTTCGACCGGAACGGGCCGGGATGCGGGCGCAGGGGACGGTACCCTGACGCGGGTCGAAGGGCTGTGGGTCGGCCATGCCAGTGATCCGGAGGGGCTGACGGGCTGCACGGTGATCCTCTGCCCCGAGGGAGCCGCCTGCGCTGCCGACGTGCGCGGCGGGGCGCCCGGCACGCGGGAGACCGACCTGCTGGGTCCGGGCCGGCTGGTGCAACAGGTGCACGGGATCTGCCTGGCGGGGGGCAGCGCCTTCGGGCTGGCGGCGGCCCAGGGCGTCATGGCCTGGCTGGAAGAACGCGGCTACGGCTTCGACACCGGGGTGGCCCGCGTGCCCATCGTCCCGGCGGCCATCCTCTTCGACCTGGCGGTGGGCGATCCCCGGGCGCGGCCCGACGCCGCCATGGGCTACGCCGCCTGCCAGGCGGCCAGCCGGGAGCCGGTGCAGGAGGGCAGCGTGGGCGCCGGGACCGGGGCAGTCATCGGCATGGTGATGGGCCCCCAGGGGGCACGCAAGGGTGGCGTCGGCTCCGCCGCCCGGTTCCTCCCCGCTGGTTGGACCGTGGGGGCCCTGGTCGTGCTAAATTGTTACGGAGGCGTGCGGGATCCCGCATCGGGACGCTGGCTGGTGGGCCCGCCGCCGGTGGTGTCGGCCCCGTCCTGGCCGGGGGCGGCGGAAGGCGGGCCGGGCATGTCCCACACCTCCCTGGTGGTGGTGGCGACGGACGCGCCCCTGGCCCGGGACGATCTCTACCGCGTCGCCCAGGTGGCCCAGACCGGCCTGGCGCGGGTGATCGACCCCGTGCACACCTGGGTCGACGGCGACGTGGTGTTCGCCCTGTCCACCGCGCGGCACCGCCAGGTGCCCGACATGGCGGGCCGCATGGCCCTGGCCGTGGCCGCCGCCCAGGTCACTGCGGAGGCGGCGCTGCGGGCTGCCCTGCGGGCGACGCCCCTGGGCGGGATTCCCGCGGTGGACGCGGCGGGGCGGCCCGACCCTGGCCGCTCAGCCGGCCCGGGGCGCCGTGCAGGAGGCGATGCCGGCGGTGCTGCTGGCCATCGACATCGGCAACACCCATACCAAGCTGAGCCTTTATGACGATCGCCAGCAGCTGGCCGGGTGGCGCCTGGCGACCAACGGCGAGCGGACCGCGGACGAGTTTGCCGTCACCCTAGCGGCCCTGATGCGGTCCCGGGGGCTCGAGCCGGCCCGGATCACCGCCGTGGCCATCTGCTCGGTGGTGCCGCCGGCCCTGGTGCCGGTGGTGACCATGGTGCGGCGCGACCTGGGCCTGGAGCCGCTGGTGCTGGGGCCGGAAACGGACACGGGCATGCCCGTGGCCTACGAAAACCCGCGGGAGCTGGGCGCGGACCGCATCGCCAACGCGGTGGCCGCGCGTGCGGAGTACGGGGCGCCGGTCATCGTGGTCGACCTGGGAACCGCCACCAAATGGGAGGTGGTGTCCCCCGAAGGGGTCTACCTGGGGGGCGCCATCGCGCCGGGAGTGGCCATTTCCCTGGATGCCCTCTTCGGGCGGGCCGCGCGGCTTTCCCGCATCGAGCTGGCCCGGCCCCGGCGGGCCATCGGGCGGAGCACGGTGGAGGCCCTGCGGGCCGGGGTGCTGTACGGGTATGCGGGCCAGATCGACGCCGTGGTCGACCGGATCCAGTCCGAACTGGGGTGTCCGGCCCCCGTGGTGGCCACGGGGGGGCTGGCGGGACTGATCGCCCCCGAGTCCCGGCGCATCCAGCATGTGGACCCGCACCTCACCCTGAAGGGACTGCGCTGGATCTACCAGCGCCAGCGGGAACGCGCCCGGCGGGTGCAGGATCCCGGGGCGGGCGGCGGGGCGGGACGAGGGGCCGGATGAGGGGCCGCCGGGATGAAGGGGCGCGCCGGCAGGGCCTTGCCAGGCTACGCATAAACTGGCTAAAGGAATCAACCGGAAGGGATCGAAACTCTGTCGTTACACGTGGCGCCGGAGGCCGCCGGGTCATGGCGGCCGGGCCGGTGCCGTGGTCCCGCCGGGCCGGCGACGGCCGGGCGGGTGCCGGCCGCGGGGCCGGCCGAGAGGGGGAACGGGCCTTGGTCGAGATGAAGGTCCTCAGCGTGGGGATGGTCCAGGGTTCGGACGGCAACGTGGTCGTGCTCAAGGAAGCCGACGGGGACCGCCTGCTGGTCATCGCCGTGGGCCTGGCCGAGGCCAGTGCGATCGCGTTGCAACTGCAGGGTATGCAGCCTCCCCGGCCCCTCACCCACGATCTGATCGTCAACCTGGTCCGGCGGATGCAGGGCGAGATCGTCCGGGTCGTGGTCCACGACCTGCGGGACGAGACCTTCATCGGGCAGATCGACATCCAGACGGAGCACGGCATCATGGAGGTCGACGCCCGTCCCAGCGATGCCATCGCCGTTGCCCTGCGGGCTGACGCACCCATCTACGTGGCGGAGCCGGTCCTGGAGATGGCTGCGGTGCGCAGCGACATCCTCTCCGGCGACTCGTCCGAAGAATAACTCAGGGAGGAACCGGCCGGGGTGGGAGGCGAAGGGGGGATCGGATCCCTGCCGGGCGCCGTGCCCACCCGGCCTGGGGGGCCGCCGGGCGACGGGAGGCATTGATTTTGAAGCGGATCGTCAGCGTCAGCCTGGGCTCGTCCCGGCGCGATCACAAGGTGCGCCTGGAGCTCCTGGGCGAGACCCTGGAGATCCAGCGGATCGGCACCGACGGCGACATCCGCAAGGCGGTGGAGCTGATCCGCCAGCTGGACGGCCAGGTCGATGCCTTCGGCATGGGGGGCACCGACCTCTTCCTCGTTGCGGGGCGCCGCCGGTACGTGCTGCGCGCCTCCCTGCCGCTGGCGCGGGCGGCGCGGAAGACCCCCATCGTGGACGGCAGCGGCCTGAAGAACACCCTGGAACGGCGGGTGGTGCGCCAGCTGGCCCGCGAAGGGGTCATCGACTTTCCCCGTTCCCGCGTCCTGGTGACCGTGGCCGTCGACCGCTTCGGGATGGCGGAAGCCCTGGCCGAAACCGGTTGCCAGCTGATCCTGGGCGACCTCATCTTCGCCCTGGGCATCCCCGTCCCCCTGCGCAGCCTCGACGCCCTGGAGCGCCTCGCGCGGGTCATCGCGCCCATCGCCACCAGGCTGCCGCTGAGTGTCCTCTACCCCACGGGCGAGAAGCAGGAGCAGACGGTACCAAAGCATGGCAAGTTCTTCGCCTGGGCCGACGTCATCGCCGGGGACTGGCACTACATCCGGCGCCACATGCCCTCCGCCCTGCCCGGCAAGGTCATCCTGACCAATACGGTAACGCCCGAAGACGTGGCCTTGCTGCGGCAACGGGGGGTGCGGATGCTGGTCACCACCACGCCCGAGCTGGAAGGCCGGTCCTTCGGCACCAACGTGATGGAGGCGGTGCTGGTGGCCCTTTCAGGCCGCCGTCCGGACGAACTCGGCCCGGCCGATTACGAGCGGATGCTGGATGCGCTGAACTTCCGCCCGCGCATCGAACAGCTTCAGGCGAGCCCGGCCTAGGGGGTGGCCGGGCAAGGCCCTGGACGGTGAGGCCGGCGGGTGCCGGCCCAGGGACGGTTCCCGGGCCGTGGCGGTGCCCGGGCCGCCCGGCCGGATGGCCGGAAGGCCGGGGGTGACAGGGGCATGCAAGCCCCCGGCGGTTGCGGGGTACCCTGCATCCCGGTGCCCGGAGGCGGCCGCCTTCGGCCCGGTTGCCGCGGCGGCGGGGAGGATGCCTCGGCCGGGACGCGCAACGAGCGGAGGGATGGACCGGTCCCGGCGGCATGGTTTGACAGTCACGGGGTGGCCACATATAATACAACACCGCTCGCCAGCTGGATCCCGGTCCCTGCCGGGACGGGGTTCCTGCCGGGGGGCGGTCGCCTTGGAAGGGCCGGCTTGGAAGGAGCGAATGGGGGACGATGGATAAGGAGCTGCTGCTCTCGGCGGAAGGCCTGCGCAAGCTGGAGGAAGAACTCCAGTACCTGAAGTCGGTCAAGCGCCGCGAGGTGGCGCAGCGCATCAAGCAGGCCCGCGAGTTCGGGGATATTTCCGAGAATTCGGAGTACGAGGAAGCCAAGAACGAACAGGCCTTTGTGGAAGGGCGCATCATCGAGCTGGAGAAGATGCTGCGCAACGCGCGCATCGTCAACGACGACGAGATCGACCCGACCAAGGTCAACATCGGGTCCACCGTTTACCTCAAGGACGTGGACACCGGCGAGGAAGTGCAGTACACCATCGTCGGGTCCAACGAGGCCGATCCCGCCGCCCTGCGCATCTCCTACCAGTCGCCCGTGGGCAAGGCGCTGTTTGGCCACTCCGTGGGCGACGTGGTGGAGGTGAAGGTTCCGGCGGGCACCTTGCGTTACGAGATCGTCCGCATCGAGAGGGCCGGGTAGGGCGGACCCCGGGCAGGGAACGTACGGGCCGGGGGCCGGCCGTCGATGGGCCCGGCGACTCGCGCAGGCTCGGGCGGCCGGCGTCCATCCGCCCCACGGCCCCCGGCAAGGTGCACGGCGGGGATCCGCCAGCAGGATGCCGACGGTTGTCATGCTTCGCGCCGGTCCTGGCAGGACTGGCGCCATTTGTATTCGGCTCGGGAGGGACAGGCCGTGGTCGATGAGGGCGTGACGGGCCCCGTCGCGGGTGCCGGAGGGGCCGGCTTGCGGGGCGTGGACGGCCGGGGTGCAGAGGCCGGGCCTCCGCCGGCCCAGGGCGCGGCGAGCAGTACGGAGGCGGTCTCCGGTGCGAACGGGGCTGCCGGCCGGGAGGTACCGTCCGGCGCGGACGCAACGGGTGGAACCGGCGAGGGTGCCCGCCTGCAGGAGGTGCTGCGCGCCCGCCGCGCCAAGCTGGAGTTCTGGCGGCAGCGGGGCGTCGATCCCTTCGGCCGGCGCTATGACGTGACCCACCACGCCCGCGAGATCGTCGACCGGTTCGCCGAACTGGAGGGGCACCCGGTTCGGGTGGCCGGGCGCCTCATGGCCCTGCGCCGGCACGGCCGGGCCGCCTTTGCGGACCTGCAGGATGCCAGCGGCCGGATTCAGCTGCTGGCCCGGGTGGGGCCGCTGGCCGAGGACACCTATTCAGCCTTCCTGGAACTGGACCGGGGTGACTGGGTCGGGGCGGAGGGGACGGTAATTCGCACCCGCCGCGGCGAGATCAGCGTCGAGGTCACCGGGTTCGTCCTGCTGGGCAAGTCCCTTTATCCCCTGCCGGAAAAGTGGCACGGCCTGCAGAACGTCGATCTGCGTTACCGCCAGCGGTATGTGGATCTCATCGTGAACCCCCAGGTGCTGGAGACCTTCAGGCTGCGCTCGCGCATCATCCGGGAGATCCGTGCCTTTCTGGACCAGCGGGGGTTTTACGAGGTGGAGACGCCCGTGCTGCACCTCATCTATGGCGGTGCCGCGGCGCGCCCCTTCGTCACCCACCACAACGCGCTGGACCTGGACCTCTACCTGCGCATCGCCCTGGAGCTGCACCTCAAGCGGCTGATCGTCGGGGGCATGGAACGGGTCTACGAGATCGGCCGGGTCTTCCGGAATGAAGGCATCTCGACCCGGCACAACCCCGAGTTCACCATGCTGGAGCTGTATCAGGCCTTCAGCGACTACGAGGGCATGATGGAGCTGACGGAACAGCTGGTGAGCCATGTGGCCCAGGCCGTGCACGGGTCGCCTGTGGTGCACTACCAGGGCCAGGCCATCGACTTCACACCGCCCTGGCGCCGACTGTCCTTCGCCGAGGCCCTGGAGAGCATGGCGGGCGTGCGCCTGGAGGACGTGCTGACCGACGAGGGTGCCCGGCGCGTTGCCCGCGAGCGCGCGCTGGAGCTGACCAGGGACCCGACACCCGCGGCGGTCCTGGATGAGCTGGTGGACGTGTACGTCCAGCCCCGGCTGGTCCAGCCCACCTTCCTCTACGACTATCCGGTGGTCCTGTCGCCCCTGGCGCGCCGCATACCCGACCGTCCCCATCTGACCTACCGTTTCGAGGCCATGGTGGCGGGGATGGAGATCGCCAACGCCTTCAGCGAGCTCAACGACCCCGACGACCAGCGGCAGCGGTTCGAAGAGCAGCTGGCGGCCCGGGCGCGGGGTGACGAGGAAGCCCATCAGATGGATGAGGACTACATCCACGCGCTGGAGATCGGCCTGCCCGCCACGGGCGGCCTGGGCATCGGCATCGACCGGCTGGTGATGCTGCTGACCGACAACCCGTCGATCCGCGACGTCATCCTGTTCCCGCTGATGCGTCCCCGGGATTAGGCCCGTTCCTTGCCGGCTCCCGGGTGGCTTGACGCGCCGCCGGACCGGCGTTATACTCACCGTTGCCGGTCGGGCGGCGCGCGACGCGCCCGCGCCGCCGGCGCCCGGCTCGAAGGGCGGGGCGCCAGGCGGCGGCAGCCGGGCCGCGTACGCCAGGGAGCGTGCGGCCGGGTTGCACCGATGCGGCGGCCGTGGCCGGAAACGGCAGCGGCAGGGGCTTGACGGCCCCGAAGGAGCCTGATAAATTTCAAACCTGCCGGTGCGACACCGGCGGCGCCGCAACCGGCGGCGCAACCTGGTCCTTGAAAACGGAGCAGCGCGTGGAGAGGCAGGCCTTGCGAGCCTGGTGGTCACCGTGCCGCTGCGCGGTTGCGCGGGGGTGGCGGTGGCCGGGCAACGCGAAAAGAGCGCGAGCCGCGAGAGGACTCTCTTGCGGGAAGGGAACTTTCCGGAGGAGAGTTTGATCCTGGCTCAGGACGAACGCTGGCGGCGTGCATAAGACATGCAAGTCGAGCGGGGGGACTGGGGAGCTTGCTCTCCGGTCTCCTAGCGGCGGACGGGTGAGTAACACGTGGGCAACCTGCCCGGCAGTGGGGGATAACCCTGGGAAACTGGGGCTAATACCGCATACGGTCCGCGCTCCGCATGGGGTGTGGAAGAAAGGCCGTCGTGAGGCGGTCGCTGCCGGAGGGGCCCGCGGCCCATCAGCTGGTTGGTGGGGTAACGGCCCACCAAGGCGACGACGGGTAGCCGGCCTGAGAGGGTGGCCGGCCACACTGGGACTGAGACACGGCCCAGACTCCTACGGGAGGCAGCAGTCGGGAATCTTGCGCAATGGGCGAAAGCCTGACGCAGCGACGCCGCGTGGGGGAGGAAGCCCTTCGGGGTGTAAACCCCTGTCGTCCGGGACGAAGGTGAGGGGCTGAAAGGCCTCTTGCTGACGGTACCGGAGGAGGAAGCCCCGGCTAACTACGTGCCAGCAGCCGCGGTAAGACGTAGGGGGCGAGCGTTGTCCGGAATCACTGGGCGTAAAGGGCGCGTAGGCGGCCTGGCAAGTCGGATGTGAAAGGTCCCGGCTCAACCGGGGAGGTGCATTCGAAACTGCCGGGCTTGAGGGCAGGAGAGGGCAGCGGAATTCCCGGTGGAGCGGTGAAATGCGTAGAGATCGGGAGGAACACCAGTGGCGAAGGCGGCTGCCTGGCCTGGCCCTGACGCTGAGGCGCGACAGCGTGGGAGCGAACGGGATTAGATACCCCGGTAGTCCACGCCGTAAACGATGGGTGCTAGGTGTGGGAGGTATCGACCCCTTCCGTGCCGGAGCTAACGCACTAAGCACCCCGCCTGGGGAGTACGGCCGCAAGGCTGAAACTCAAAGGAATTGACGGGGGCCCGCACAAGCGGTGGAGCATGTGGTTTAATTCGAAGCAACGCGAAGAACCTTACCTGGGCTTGACATCACCGCGAACCTGGCCGAAAGGCCGGGGTGCCCTTCGGGGAGCGCGGTGACAGGTGCTGCATGGTTGTCGTCAGCTCGTGTCGTGAGATGTTGGGTTAAGTCCCGCAACGAGCGCAACCCCCGCCCTGTGTTGCCAGCGGCTTGGCCGGGCACTCACAGGGGACTGCCGGTGACAAACCGGAGGAAGGTGGGGATGACGTCAAATCATCATGGCCCTTATGCCCAGGGCTACACACGTGCTACAATGGCCGGTACAACGGGTTGCGAACCCGCGAGGGGGAGCCAATCCCTAAAAGCCGGTCCCAGTTCGGATCGCAGGCTGCAACTCGCCTGCGTGAAGCCGGAATCGCTAGTAATCGCGGATCAGAATGCCGCGGTGAATACGTTCCCGGGCCTTGTACACACCGCCCGTCACACCACGGGAGCTGGCAACACCCGAAGCCGGTGGCCCAACCCGAAAGGGAGGGAGCCGTCGAAGGTGGGGCCGGTGACTGGGGTGAAGTCGTAACAAGGTAGCCCTACGGGAACGTGGGGCTGGATCACCTCCTTTCTAAGGAGTGCCCGCCGGTGCACCGCACCGGCCCACTCCAGGTCGATCCTGCCTCGACGAAGCGCGCTGCTCGGTTTTCAAGGACCGGGTCGCCCGGTGCGGGGCCGGTGGTTGGCCGGCGGGGCGACCGGTGCTATAATAAAAGCCCGGTCACGGGCGTGGGGATATAGCTCAGGTGGTCAGAGCGCACCCCTGATAAGGGTGAGGTCGGTAGTTCGAATCTACCTATCCCCACCGTCCCTTTGAGCCCTTTTATGTGGGGACGTAGCTTAGCTGGGAGAGCGCCGGCTTTGCAAGCCGGAGGTCGGCGGTTCGAATCCGCTCGTCTCCACATAAACCAGGAGCCGCCCCCTCGGGGGCGGTTCTTTGGGCCGAGGGTTTTGCACCTTGACAGCGGCATAGGGGAAGCAGGAGAGCGTGACGCGGGAAGCCGGTGTGCGCGCCTTGTGCGCAGCACCCGCGGGGCAGCGGTTGGCGCTGCGGCGGGTGGGTGGCGTGCGAGGGCGAGAAGGTAGGAAGGGCACACGGTGGATGCCTCGGCGCGAAGGGCCGATGAAGGGCGTGGTAAGCTGCGAAAAGCCTCGGGGAGCCGCAAGCAGGCGTTGATCCGGGGATGCCCGAATGGGGAAACCCGGCGGGGGGAATGCCCCGTCATCCCGGACTGAATCCATAGGTTCGGGAGGGGAACCGCGGGAACTGAAACATCTCAGTACCGCGAGGAAAAGAAATCAACCGAGATTCCCCGAGTAGCGGCGAGCGAAAGGGGAGGAGCCCAAACCCGGGCGGTGGAGAAGGCTGCCACCGTTGCCGTCCGGGGGTTGCGGGGCGCAGGAGCGGAGCTTGGCAGGGCTCCGGCGGAGTGAGCAAGCCGTCCGCTAGCCGAAGCGGTCTGGAAAGGCCGGCCAGAGAGGGTAACAGCCCCGTAGGCGAAAGCGGAAGGCCTCCGTTGCTGCGTTCCCGAGTACCACGGGGCACGTGGAACCCCGTGGGAAGCTGGGGGGGACCACCCTCCAAGGCTAAATACCCGAGCGACCGATAGTGCACCAGTACCGTGAGGGAAAGGTGAAAAGCACCCCGGGAGGGGAGTGAAAGAGAACCTGAAGCCGTGTGCCTACAGCCAGTCGGAGGGGCGCAAGCCCTGACGGCGTGCCTATTGAAGAATGAGCCGGCGAGTGACCGTCTGCAGCGAGGTTAAGGGCCGCAGGTCCGGAGCCGCAGGG